>JASMMD010000004.1 GCA_030748335.1 Candidatus Thalassarchaeum sp.
CCGGCGCCCTCCCGACGCCAATCAAGTGGTTCTCAATCCCACAATGCTGGAGGTACGAGCGTACGCAACGCGGACGCGGGCGCGAACACTACCAGTGGAATGTCGACATCTGGGGCAGCGACGCGCTCGAGGCCGACGTGGAACTTCTCTCCGTCCTAGTGAATTTCTTCGAAGGAGTGGGGCTGACAGCAGACGACTTGGTAATCAAGATCAGCAGCCGCAAGGTGCTAGAGGAGGTGCTCGGTTCACTGGGCATCTCCGGTGACGCCTTCGCCGCCACTTGCATAATTGTCGACAAGATGGACAAGCTGTCCGACGAGGTGGTGGCAGCGCAACTGGCCGAGCAGGGACTCGGTGCGGATGCAGTTGCCACTATCCAGTCGACTCTAGGGGTTGACGACCTAGATTCCCTAGCAACCTCTCTCGGTGGCGACAGCGCAGCCGTCTTGGAGCTCGCAGCGCTGTTCGATCTCATCGATGCCTACGGCATCGCAGACTGGGTGGCCTTCGACGCCTCGGTGGTCCGCGGCCTCGCCTACTACACCGGCCCTGTTTTCGAGGCTCACGACCGCACAGGACAGCTCCGTGCCATCTGCGGTGGCGGGCGCTACGATAGACTCCTCTCAAGTCTTGGAGGTAACGACATGCCTGCCACCGGCTTCGGATTCGGGGACATGGTAATCATGGAGCTGCTGATGGACAAGGGGCTGGTCCCAGAGCTGGCTTCGGGCAACGAGGACATCGTGATTGCAATCAATGAGGACCTACGAGGGGCAGCGATGTCCGTGGCGACTAAGCTCAGGGCGAGCGGGCGAACAGTCGACTTGGTTCTCGAGGACAAGCGCATGAAGTGGGCATTCCGTCATGCCGAGCGCACTGGTGCTCAGAGGCTCGTGATGGTGATGCCCGATGAGTGGGCAGAGGGGAACGTGCGAATCAAGGAACTCGAGAGCGGTGAGGAGTCCGACATCGCCGTGGGCGACTTGTAATCACTCCTCTTCGAGAATCTCATCGATGGTCTCACCGGTTCCGAACATCGAGGCTACGATGGCCGAGACCCAGTCGAACACGAGATCACTCTTCACGAGAGAATCTGCTGGCACCGACTGCAGCTAGCGCCAATGCGCCGATGCCTGCAAAGAGCCCGAATCCTGGAAGTGCGTCTGAGACAGCTCCACCGATTCCATCACCACCATCACCACCTTCTCCTGGGATGGTCTGGTTGATGACAGGGAAGTTAGCCTCTACACTGTAGTTCTCTTCGTTATTTGAGTAGTAGAACCAGAACTCACCTGTACAATCGTCAATAATGCAAAAGATATCACTGCGCCCTGCCCATGAGTACTGTACTCGTAGTTGCGGCTCCTCAGCACTCCTATTCCATCGAGCCATTGTCTCGTTGGCGTTAATATCCCACCTCACCTCCTCATCTTCGTAGTCGTTGTTCACATTGGGGAATTCCTGTTTGGCTATCTCCATACTTCCTTTTGTCAGAGTAAGTGTCAGGGGGATACACTCATTTTGACTGTCATCGCACCCGTTCGCGGAGTAAATGCGAACCGTAATCTCGATTGTGATGGTTCCATTAGCGTCAAGATACATGTCTTGCTTGAAATTCTCCTGCATCTTGCAAGTGAAGTCAACCTCAACTTGCTCACCTTCAGCAAACGTCTGAGCACCGTACCCTTCGCTGGCAGAACCGGCAGAATCGTTACGATCGAAGTGAGTCCAGCAGTTGTTCAGTCCACTATCTCCCCAGAAGTGCATGTGAGGATTGTCCACAGAAGGCTGCTTGGGATCCTGAACCGCACCCTGCGCACTCGCGGGCGCGGCAAT
The DNA here is from genome assembly GCA_030748335.1 of Candidatus Thalassarchaeum sp. Taxonomy (GTDB): domain Archaea; phylum Thermoplasmatota; class Poseidoniia; order Poseidoniales; family Thalassarchaeaceae; genus Thalassarchaeum. The sequence goes on from JASMMD010000004.1 coordinate 1,837, forward strand.
GGTTGACAGAACCATCAGTAGAACAAGCCCTGAGGCTTTTGCCACGCGGCCTGCTTGCATAATTTGGCCCCTTATCGCCCCTGTTTGAGACTTACTCCGTTCTGGTTCAACCTCAATCGAAGCGATGGAATCCGCCTTCCGGGGTACTGCGAGCCTTCCTCGAGATATTGAGAGCCTCTCCGAGCATATCTGCGCTCATCATCTCGCTTTCGAGCCGGCTGTTGGCCACTCCGGTGATAATTGACATCACCTTGATTGTGTCTCCGAAGGCGGGGTCCTGTCTCGCACCGAAGATTACGTTGGCGTCCGGTGAGAGTCTTGCCGTCATCAGATCACAGACCTGGTTGGCCTGCTCCAGCGTCATGTATGGACCACCGGTCACGTGGATGAGAGCACCTGTCGCCCCGTCTATCTCAATGTCGAGCAGTGGGTGATTGAGCGACTCGTGGACGACCTCCTCTGGGCCTTGGTCGCTCTCGCCATAGAGCATCATCGTCACTCCCCCTCCCTTCATGATCGCACGTACGTCTGCGAAGTCGAGGTTAATCAGGCTCGGCAGGGTGATGGTCTCGACCACTCCCTTCACTATCTCCGCGATGAGTTGGTCCATGATGCTGAAGGCCTCGTCGAGAGGCAGATTCGGGACGAAGTGGAGCAACCTGTTGTTGTCCAGGACCAGCACTGCGTCGGCCGCCTTCCTCAGTAGTTCGAGTCCCTCTAGCGCCCGCTGCATCCGCTGCCGGCGTTCGACTGAGAAAGGAGTCGTCACGACAGCGACGACGAGAGCACCCGAGCGCTTGGCCTCCTCAGCCACGATTGGAGCGATCCCTGTTCCTGTACCTCCACCCAGACCGGCGGTCACGAACACTAGGTCGGCACCACCAACAATCTTCGTGATGACGTCTCTGCCGGCCTCGGCGCAACGCCGTCCGGTTACCGGATCTCCTCCGGCACCTAGTCCACGGGTGATGTGCCTGCCGACCAGCAATTTCTGCATCGCCCTAGTGTGGTCGAGATGCTGCTTGTCGGTGTTGATTGCGACAGTGACCGCTCCCTCGACGCCGATGTGAGTGATTCGATTCATCGTGTTGTTGCCAGAGCCTCCGCACCCACAGACTAGGATTCGAGGGTCAGGAGGTCCGTACGATTCGAGTTCTCGGTCGGTGAGCGCAGTCGGAATTCTACCGTCGGGTATCTGGTCAATCGCTGATGCCGGCGCCTCAACCATTCATCGTACCCCAGTGCATCCCTGGCATCGCTGCCTACCTCACGAAGTGCGCTTCCCGGCCTTCTTAACCGTTGAGGGGTATTGCAGGCCGACCGGGGCGATTATCGGAGGGTCTCCGGAAAGCGAGATAAGCGGGAGGTCGCTCGACCGGCATAACCGCGCTTAGCTCAGTTGGCTAGAGCACCTGACTGTAGACTGGAAACACTTGGTTGTAGGCAGCCATCAGGGGGTCCCCGGTTCAAGTCCGGGAGCGCGGACCAATAACTCTCTCAGACACTCTTTGAGCAATGTGGGCAGACTGATAAAGGGGGGTTTGGTCGGCAGGCCGCAACGGGGTCTGACAATGGGTGTTCAACAGCATGTTAGGTCACTCTGGAAGACTCCCAAGGCATCGCTACCGCCTAGGTACCGACGCGACCGTATGGCGAGTTGGAGACGAGAGCCTGTGTATCAGAGAATCGAGAAACCAACCCGCATAGATGCTGCTCGCAGGGTCGGCTACAAGGCCAAGCAAGGAGTAGTCGTTGTTAGGACCCGCGTTCGCCGAGGAGGACTGCGCAAGAGCAAGGTCCACATGAAGCGAAAGCCTTCCAAGGCAGGTATCAAGAAAATCACAATGGGCAAGTCGATTCAGCGCATGGCCGAAGAGAGGGTCAGCAGGCGCTACCCGAACCTCGAGGTGCTGAACTCGTACTGGGTCGGCGAGGACGGCAAGAACAAGTTCTACGAGGTCATCATGCTTGACCCGTCACACCCTGTCATCAAGTCGGACAAGCAACTCGGTTGGGTGTCCAGCGGCAACAGCCACCGTGGGCGGGCGTTCCGCGGCAAGACCAGCGCGGGCAAGCGCGGTCGTGGACTGATGAACAAGGGCAAGGGCGCAGAGAAGCTCCGGCCCAGCCTGAAGGCCAACAAAAACCGCGGCAAGTAGGCCCAATGCGGCCGTCATATTGATGCCTGTTGATTCTCGGCGGCAGTCGATGACAGACCGGCAAGTGTCAGAGATCCGAGGCCTTCCTGTGATTATGCCAAGCGGAAGGCTGCTCGGCACGGTCCACGACACGGTCATCGACACCGACGGCTGGACCTGCACGCACATCTTCGTCGCCGACCCGCCAGCAGATCTGGTTGAGGGACGCATTCACGTCGCCATACCTTGGAACTGGGTCAGATCGATAGGTGATGTAGTAGTCCTCAGATGGTTTCCGTCAACTCCGATTCCGCGCAACTCCTGACTGGTGCCGAGTGGGTAGAACCAACCCTCAATGCTTGAGCATTGGATGAACGTGACTGCGATACGATTCAAAAGCAGAGGGCAAACCGTTCTGCGTGCGCCGAGCGTCCGCCACCCTGCTAATCGCCTTGCTTCTGCTCAGTTCGGCCCCTGTCGCCCAAGCTGACTCGAAGGGTGTAATCTCGTGCACCAACGCCGACCAGTCGATGATGCCGGCGAGCTGGGATGCCGCTGACCAGTCGTGCGTGAGGGTGGATCTGGGTGAACTGGAGCCAGGCGAAATTCTATCCTTCGACCTCACCACGAATTCCAACATCGACATCCTCATGTTCTCGGTCAACTCGATTTCCGTATATCAGAACGAGCAGGTCTACCGAAGCGATTCGATTTGGGAGAGGAATTCAGTCTTCGAGGACTTCAACGGGACCGGGTCCTGGCACTGGACCGTCCCCGATGACAGGGAAACGACTCGATGGTACCTCGTCCTAGACAACTTGGCTCATCCGCAGGATGGAGGAGGTGGGGCTCAGGGCGGCTCGATGGCATCGATATCCCTCAACTCGGCGACAGTCACCCCTGGGCCTTTCACGCTCGCTGACACCATCGTTCGACTTGACTCCGGCGAGCACTCGGTCCTGCATGGGCCGTTCGTAGTCGACGCCGGCACTCAGGTTAGGATGGAGGCCAACACCATGGAGGGGGCTCCAGACGTCTTCCTGATGACTTCGTCACAGGTCTCTCTGTACGAGCAGGGCGGCACCGCCACCTCACGTGTTGAGGGCACCGACATGCTCCTCATCACACAGGAGCGCGACATGGTATGGCTGGCCACCGAGACTTACGAGGGCGAGGACCTCTACCTAGTGGTCGACAACAGGGCCGGTCCAGCCGGTGGAGGCGCGGGCACCGAAGACATCGCAGTCACCGTGACCCTCTCACTGACCCCTGTGCTGGAGCCGGTAATCAGCGGGGGCGTCTCACTTGAGATGATCAACGTCGGCGACATCGTCACCCTCGACGCGACGCAGACCCCGAACAACTCAGGCCAGATTCCAGAGTCAGGCTTTCACTGGGACACCAATGGGGACGGCGTCGATGACACCGCCGGGTCCTCGGTGAACGTGAGCTGGTCGGGTCCGACCAACGTCACCATCAGACTGACCGTGGTCGCTACCGACGGGCGCAGCGCCAGCGCTTACCAACCAATCGAAATCGCCGACATATCGGAGCCCGAAGTGAGCATCGGAGTATCTTCAGTTCTTGAGCGCTCGTTCGGGGACGACGTGGTGCTAAGCGCGGTGGTGAGCGACAACTGGGGAATCGCGACCATCGAGTGGTTAGTCGATGACGTCCTGATGCGCTCAAACGCGGGGACCGATGAGGGAGCGACCGTGTTCAGCCACCTGTTCAACTCCAGCTATGCCGCCGGACCCCATACCATCACGCTGCGTGTCACGGACAACTCGGGGCTGGTGTCCGAAGATTCCGCGGCCATCAGCCTCTACGACTCCACTCCACCAGTAATCGGCACGCATCAGGAGGAGTTGACCCTCCAAGTGGGACAGACCTTCAGATTCGAGGCCAACGTCAGTGATGCCGAGTCGAACAACCTGCTGTTCTCATGGGATTTCCAAGGCGACATCGATTCGAACTCCGATGGAGATCCGAGGAACGACGGCGACGGATTTGGCGATTCGGTGCTTTGGGACTTCAAGACCTCCGGCCCCGTGACCGTGGTCTGCCAAATTGAAAACGACGCCGGTCTGGTTTCCGAGTTCGAAGTTCTTGTGAACGTGCTCAGTGGGACTGAAGGAGACGAATCCGACCTGATGCAGTTGGGTCTCATGGCTGCAGGGGCCCTAGTGCTGCTCGTCCTGCTTGTGATGTTGATTTGGCGTTTCATGTCCAATCGCAGACTAGCAGCAATGATTGCGGAGGAGGACGAGGACGAGCCTGTCGTCGCACCGCCCTCGGCAGAGGAGCAGAAGGCCATGTGGGGAGGGGGCGAGCCCACCGTGCAGACCGAGAGCCCCTCCCAGCAGGTATTCGGTGACTTCTCCAGCGGCATGTCGGGCTCCACCCAGGGAATCACCGCCGCCATGGGCAAATCGGATGACGCTGACATCGACCCCGATATCGCCGAACTGCTGCAATCTTCCTCTGAGACAACCCTCTCTGGTTCTGAGGAAGTTAGCGATCTACTATCGGAATTCGAGGGCGAGGATGACGCTGTCGACAAGGATGAGATCGATTTCTCGCATGATTCTCAGGCTGAGGAGGCAGCATCGAACTGGACCCCGGGCGACAGTGAGGCCGAGGTGTTCCGGCCCGAGCAGGAAGAACCCGAACCGGATAGGACGGTCCGCCAGAGTTGCTCCTCGTGCGACAAGAGATTCGAGGTCGAACTGCCCCCCGGCGTAGACGCTGCCAGAACGGCATGCCCGCACTGCGGCTCGATTGAGTCAGTCAGCCTAGGATGATTCGGCCAGTGCGATTATTCGATGCAAAGCCGGTTCCTGTAGGGCAATACCCTATAGCGCACCTCTAGGAGGTGCGAACATGGACAACAGCGGTGTCAGGCTAGTCCACAGGGCGCCGAGGACGGGCAATTCGCACACCTTACTGATGGCTCTGCTGTTCCTCCTCCCTATCCTCTCGCCGTTCTCCGCGGTCAGCGCCGAGGCCAGAATTGAGTCCCAAGACTTCGAGATACTCGACCAGCTGTCCGAGGTCCTTGGGGAACGACAGGAGATACTCGACAGTAACTCCGTGGCGCAACTGGCCCAGCCAGTCATCGAGGGAGTCCACAACTCGGTGATTCCGACAGGAGCCTCGGACCCCCTAGCAAACGTGGACGGGGCGATAGATGGGGCGAGCATGGTCACGACCACCCCGCCGCAGCCGCAGCACCCTGGCCCATACAACCTGCTGTTGGATCCCAGCAACAGCCCCCCGGGGCAGGTCGACAACATCTGGCAGACCCTAGTGAATCTGACCGACTATGTGATTTGGACGGAGTACACCGACCTCGATGGGAACAAGATTGAGACCTTCGAGGTGGTGACCTTCTCAGCCAACCTGCTCTCCCTGTTCGACATCAACTCCGAACCGCTCCTTCACGAAATCGATGTTGACAATGATGGGGACGACGACATTGAGGTAGGCCTGAAGATCGCTTGGGAGTTCCTCGGAGGATGGGGTGTGGAGGGAGGGACGCTGTGGATTGAGCCCGGCATCTCCTACTCCGTCAAGGTGCTTGAGTCGAGCCAGAACGACCTAGACTGGAATCAGATGGATTCCCTTCAGGTCTCACTGATTAAGGCGTTCGCATATTCGGGACAGGATTCCATACTCGCCCTCGGAGAGGGCGAGACCTACATCTGGGTAGTAGACTCGAGATTCACTGCTCAACCCGAGGACTTCACTCTCAGAGTGGGGATTGAGAGATTCTACTTCGACATCTCGGGAGCCGGTGCGGACCTAGTGTTCACTCTCATTCAGGCCCTCACTCTGGGATTCATCAATCAAGGAGCGGACGAGTCCGGAATCACCTTCGCTTCGATCGCCGCGCCATATGCCATTGAATTCAGGAACCCTGGCGGGGGGGACTGTCCGGATAGGTACTCTCCAGACGAGATGCTCTTCGCCACCTACACCGAGTTGAACTGCGGATTATCTGCCGGCTTCGGCTACATGCACTTCTCACCGCCTGATGACAATGGGGACAGGGATCTCTGGGAACTGGCCTACATCGAGCTATCATTCCATCCCAACAAACAGGCCGTGGTCATCCCCGAAGAGGCCGATGTGGTAATCAGGACAGATAGCGTTCTGCCCGAGAACAACATCGTCGACGGCGAGAGGGGCCTAACCACAATCGAGTATTGGGCAGACGAGAGAACCGACTTGCATATCCACTTCCACGAGAACAGGTCAGAACTCCCTCCTGAGGAGTCCAGCGATGGAGGTAGAGGTAACGTGACAGATTCCGTAGGGTGGCTGAGGGGGCTGCCGAAAGGGTCGTTGTCGGAAGGTGAGATAGAGCGTGTCTTTCGCATGCTCGGCTCCGATGGTTCGCAATCACAACTACCGGGCGAGCTCCCTCAGAGGCTCGGGTTCATCATCGGAATCAAGAACTTCTCCAGAGACGACAGCGAGAATGTGGACGATCCCACCCTGCCGGTCAATCCGGCGAATCCCCCGAAGACCCTGATTCTCCTACGATCAGTACAATCATTGGAGGAACTCGACTACGATTCGTGGTTCATCAGGGAGGGCGCTGTCGAGGACCACAGGAAGATACACATCACAGCAAGGGACCTGCCTACGGCACTGGTCCTCTACGGCTCATTCGAACTCAGTGGAGGCTCAAGCGAGAGCGCACTCGACTCGGAGGACAGCCTCGACTTTGTTTCAAAGATAGTTGACAACGTCCTGATCAACATAGTCGACCTGTTCCTAGACATAGGAACCATCCTGAACGACGTTCCCTCGGCCGTGGTCGATGTCATCAGCGGAGGCGTCGATGGGACCAGCGGTCTCGAGGGCAGGACGGTCCACCTGCTTCTCACAGACAACTGGCTGGTAACCAGATCCGAAATGCCCCTAACCAGCCTATCGGTTCAGATAGGCTCGAGTGACCACCCGATTGGTACCGGCGACCACCTGATGCTGGCCAGAGACAGTGAGATGGAAATGGTCCAAGGCCGGAACGGACCAGTCGAGCCCCTGACGCCAGTGTCAGCCAGTCTTAGCTTCAGCGGACTCATTGCATTCTCCCTGATTGACGACGACGAGTTGGATGAACAGACCGTGATACTCCGCACAGCATCCGACGAGAGCTTCTCATTCACATTCATCGACTATCACTCGGGAACGCTCGATGACGCCTCCTTCGAGTCCCTGAAACTCAGTGACATACCCAGCAACTTATCCATCCATGTCACTCCAAGTGGGATGGAGTACCTCGCCTCCTCGGCCATCGAGTCGGTGACCTACGCGGGCAAGGACGACACGCAGCGCCAAGCGGCCGTAATCACCGGAGTTCCTGACTCGTTCAGCACATCTTCGGGCAGCATGACAGGTTGGTCTTCGTCCACACCCATATCGTCCATCGAGGCGCAGATTAGCAACTCGACCAATCCCGTCAGTATGACAGGCGACCACTTCCTCTTCCATCACGATCAGGAGTCCCAGACCTCAACCATCTCAACCAGACTCACTGGTCTGAGCGAGGTCAGCTGGACGGATCCCGCGGAGTTCGGGGCCACTGGTCCCGCCGGTAGGGGGACTGCTCAGATCTCGGTGTCAGGGGACCGTGCTCTGAACATCAACGTCGACCACGCACCGACGGTCGGAGGAACCCCACTCTCCGTATTGGCTTCAATCGATCCACTTCCCTCAACCGTCGGGGTACAGATTCCGACTGGAACCGACTCGGGGGCCAGTCTAGATGTGCCCGAACTAAACACCTCGAACGGACTCTCCGGGGTCGCATTCTTCATCAGCGGCTTCGCTGATCTCGGCAGATCTGTCAACAGCGTCCTATCGGGCATAACCTCGGACATCTCCACCAGCTCCGAGTCCGGCGAGGATTTCTCCTTCGGCATTCAACTCGAGGCAGACTCCACGTTCGACCTCACGGTGGAGGCAATACATGGTGATGGCCCTCTCAAGGCGCCGACCTGGGTTCACGGATTCGCCTTCCAGTCGGCTCCCTCGGGAATCGCTGATGGATTCCACTTGAGGGCTTGGCTACCCAATCTACCTCCAACGATAGATCTCTCGATATCTAGGTCGAACGAAGTCAACGGCCAGGATTGGACAATCAGTCTGGGGCTTGAGGGATGGTACCCCGCACACAGCGAGTTCATGTTCCAGGTATACGGAATAAATGGTCAAGATCTGCTGCTCACCCTACAGGGTCTGAGCGTGGGGGTGCCCACGGACCTCGGCCTCGATGCAATCTTTGAGATCAGGACAGTCGGTGAGATTACTGAGGTCACCACATCAACTCACTATGTCCTCTCAGACAGGTTGGATTGGGTCCACATACTACTCATCAACAGGGAGGCCGGAAGCAGGACTGAGGTGATGATCCACGATATCCCGGAGACGGTCGACCTGCAAGCCAGTCTGGGCACGGCGATATCCATCGACATGACGGTCCCTGAACAATATCGGCGCGAGGGATCCTCAGTCGGCGCCATAATGATGCAGCAGATGCAGTGGCTGGACTCGGCGTGGTGGCCGGCGACGATTTTCCTGACCGACGTGCCCGGCTGGATTAACCTGACAACGGCCCCTTCTCTTGAGTTCGACATAACCCAGAACATAGCCTTCCAAGGTACCCCGACCCTAGACTTCAGGGCCTCGGAGGAGGGGATGTCACTGTACATCGAGGCCTTTGGCAGGGCGATAAACAAGAAAGGAGATACCATCCTCCTAGCCGAGGGAATGACCGATTTCATGTCAATCAAGACCACGGAGTCATATGGCCTAGCAATCAGATCAGGAGGGGTCGGGGTCGAACGTATGTACATCCGTCTCAGTAACGTTCCCATTAGCCCGCCGATGGTGCTCGAGGAGATGGAGGCGCTGGGGGAGAACCTGAAGCGGGCTACGGTGAACATCAGGGAGGTAGTGGCCCCGTACAGCATCATCGAGCTGGATGACGTGCAAGGCGAGAGAATCATCGTCTCCGCTCGCGCCTCAGCTGAGTTCAAGGGTACTGAATTCGACCTCAGGGGCGTTCTCCTTGATGCTCAGATTACCGATGGAATCCCGACTGGTACGACTTTGGGGGTCAATGGGTTGGCCTCGGATCTGTCACTTCTCAACATGATTCCAGGAATGAGCGGCTCGACCAAGCATGTGATGGTCATCGAGCCCTTCTCATCGGCGATTCTGACGTTGCTCGCTACGCTTCTGGGGGGTGATTGACATGGGACTGCTCGAGAAACTCAGCAGCGAGGACGAGGAGGCCGACACAGAGGCGGCTCACGAGGTTCTGGAGGCCATCGAGGAGAGGGCAACCAGACTCATCTCGCCGACACGGGTCATTTTCGCCTCCCTGACAGTCGTACTCCTGCTGTCCGCCAGCCTGTTCGTCCTGACTTGGATAGTCCCCTATGATAGGGTAAGTCTGGACGTGGTTTATCGACAGGGAGGCCCGGGACACGTCGTCTTGGTTGAACTAGACAACGACGGCAGTCGAACCATCGAGAACATCGATCTGCAAATCAGGTTCATCGATTCGGATGGCTTAGAGGTATCCAGATCATCGTTCCAGAGGGAGTATTTACCAGCCCACTCGTCGGTCTCAGGTGATGACATGGAACTGCTCATCGATGGTGCCTCGGTGTGGGAGAATTACACCATCGAGATACTGCTCTACTACGATTCCTACTCTGCCCAGAGGAGCGAGAGGTGGACGCACGATGTAGGGGGATGGACGATGGAGCTGTTCTTCGACGAGACCCAGTACCGGTTCTTTTAGTGCCCAATCACGACTCTTCATGGGTTCGTAGAACCCATACGCTCAAATTGAGGACTGCGAGGCGATAGCCGATGACAAAGCGCTCCGTGACGCTGATGATTGCTATTCTTCTGCTGTCATACATCCCGGTAATCGAGCAGTCAGAGAATTCCTCAGACACCTCCTCGCAGTTGTTGGATGGCATGTTCGAGAGAGTGGAGATTTCTCCTGATCCTAATAGTATTCAGGACCTCGGGGCGCCAGCGATATACTCCGGTTTCGAGGACATCAGAGCAACCAGAGCGGACTCCAGCATAGGCGTCTACACCCTTTCCGGATTAATCCCCGCGGTTCAGATGAACGCTGAGCTGGCTCAGCCAAGGAGCGATCTGGCGATGGTCCTCATTGACGGCGAGGTTGGTCTCTGGGATGGCAGGCAGGCCCTTTTCGAGGCAGGCGACCTCGAAGTCAGGTCCACGATTCCACCTTCTGGATTACTAGTGCAGGCCACACCCGAGACTATCTCGAAACTTTCCCTGATAGATGTCGTTGAGGCGGTGCACGCAGTCCCCTCAGGCCTCCTCATCCACCCCGAGCTGAGGACGGCCAGCGGTGAGCAGTCGCTCCTAGTCGAGGTCATGGGATGGAAGGACTCGGACCTGATACGCCACGACCGGCCGGGAATGGGCATCAAGGATTCCTTGGACACGGCAGCTTCCCTGTGGATGGAGGAGGCGTGGTCACCCGAACAGGGCAGGATGTGGGGAATGGTCTCGCTCGATGAAGTGGATGACCTAGTCAGGCACCCGTCTGTAGCCTACGTCGCTCCGATGCCGGTACTGGTTCTGCACAACGATCAGGCTAGGGTGAACATGGGAATCAACTCGGTTGAGACCACGTTCATCACTGGACTGAACGGCAGTGGCCAGAAGATCGCCGTGGGTGATTCCGGGCTTGACGACGACCACGGCGACTTCACCGGACGGATCGCCGGCCTGACCTCGGTCACCCCTGGTGACTCTTCTACTGCCGATCTCTCCGATGGGCATGGCACCCACGTCGCCTGCACCGTGATGGGCGATGGGTTCCGCAGCAGCGGCACCTACCAAGGAGTAGCACCCGAGGCGCAGGTCTACTTTCAGGCCATGGAGGACGACGATACAGGGCAGTTGTACAGCTACGGCATCAACAGCATGCTCAACTCGGCTTACAACAACGGCGCACGCCTGCACACCAACAGCTGGGGTGCAGGCAGCGGGGGCGGCAGCTACTCCACTCAGTCGGAGGACGCCGACGATCGCACCTCGACGTGGGATCAGTATTGGTCCTACCAGGGAATGACGGTGTTATTCGCTGCTGGCAACGAAAGGAACGACGGCGTCTCACCTCCTGGGACCGCCAAGAACGTCATCACCATCGGCGGTCACAAGAACCGATACAACGGTGCTCCTGACGAGATGTACTACTGGAGCAGCCGAGGTCCTACTGACGATGGCAGAATCAAGCCCGACCTCGTTGCACCAGGCGACTACGTCAGGTCATGCAAGTCGCAGGAGGCGGACAGCGCTCAGGGCTCTTGGAGCAACAACTGGTACCTCGAGTACAGCGGCACTTCGATGGCCACCCCAGCAGCGGCTGGAGCGGCCGTACTCGTCAGGGAGTACCTCATGGAGGTCATCGGCAGGCAGGCCCCCCAAGGAGCTCTGATCAAGGGACTCCTGATACTGGGAGCTCAGGATATGGGAACCCGCGACATCCCCAACGACGACGAGGGGTGGGGCAGGGTGAATCTAGTCGACTCGCTGATTCCTGACAGTGATGTTGGGATCTTCGTAGACGATCGCTCGAGACTCTCGAGCGGGCAGACGAGCGAGTACACGTTTGACATCACTCGCGCGGGCGAGCCCATGAAGGTCGTACTGACTTGGTCGGACTACCCCGGATCCTCCTCATCCTCGAACCAACTCAGGAACGATCTCGACCTAGAGGTGATATCGCCCAACGGACAGGTCACGTACAAGGGAAACGCATTCGTCAACGGGCGTTCGGTTACTGGCGGGACCAAGGACTCGATTAACAACGTCGAGGTCGTGCTGATCGACAACGCAGCCACCGGGACGTGGACCGTGCGCGTGCGCGACGCCCAGCACGGTGGCGGTAGGACTTGGCAACCGTACGCCCTCGCCGTACGAGGCGTCAATGTCAACGACCTCAGCCCGGACCCGGCCTTCATACAGAACTCCTTCGAGATATCTTCACCGATTCCCCAGGTGGGGGAGGAAGTGGATGTCTCTGTCACCATTCAGAACCAAGGCGCCGGTTCCGTCGCCGACCTATCCGTCATCGCTCGGGCAGATAGCGAACTCCTCGGGACCCACCAACTGAGCATGTCCCCGGGAGAGTCGACCGTACTCGAATGGAACTGGACGCCGACTCAGGAGGGGGATGTCGTGTTCACATTCCACATAGACCCGAGCGACACCGTCGAGGAGGCCTCAGAGAGCAACAACTACCTCACCCAGACGGTAGTGGTCAGCGCGCCGGGAGTCAGAGTCACCTCTGAGCAGGAGACGGTAACTCTAGGCGACGCCACTCATAGTTCGACCACATGGCAACTCTCGCTGATGAATACCGCCCTCTTCGAGACCAACGCTACGATAGAGGTCAGCGACCCCGTGAGGATCCAGGACGGAATGCAGTACGACTGGTTCACCTCGTTCACGTCTAACACCTTCAATCTAGAAGCGGCCGAGACCGAATCGGTGAGCCTGACGATGGTCCATCCAGCGCCACCACCACCCGGACTGTATAGCATGGTCGTAACTGGGACCGACGTTGAGAACAGTGTCACCTCCGAGCTCGTGATTTACTTCGACGTGCCCGTTCTGGCCGGAGTCGACATCGTAATGCCGAGTGAGCAATTCCTGATCAGCCCCCTCGAGCCTACGGAACTACAGATACTGGTCTTCAACGAGGGCAACGGCGCCCAGACCTACGACGTGGAACTAATCTCACCTGCCGGCTGGCATCTCGGGCTCGACACTCTCGGGGCGTTCACCGGGTCCTCGCATGGCTCCACTGGAACTATGGCCAAGGATTCCGGTCGGGCTATAGACATCACAATCAACCCACCTGGAGCGATGATACCCGCAGGATCGGTATTCGACGCTGCGGTTATCATCCACTCGCGAGTTAGTTCCGACTCGTGGAGCGAGGACATACCACTTGTGGTCAAGGCGATAGACGAGGTCACCACAACACCGTCCTCCGATGGAGTCGAGCACGATATCGCCCCTGACGCGCTGCTAGAGATCGAGGTGGAACTCAACAATCACGGCAATCGGTTGCTGGACCTGCAGCCGTATGTACGGAACATGCCCGGAGGGTGGACCGTATCAGGTGGGCTCGAAACCATTAGTATTCCAGCCGGTGAGACCGGCGTCTGGTCGGTATCACTGCAGGGCAACGGAGTCGCTATCAGCGGGGTTTTGGAACTCAGATTCGCCACAGGTGACGGTTTCTACATTGATTGGAACAGGACTCTGAACGTCCTCTCGGGGGCAATCCCGACTCTGGACTTCCACATGGTCGCCCTACCCGATGGGACCGTCGCAGACCACCCACTGGGAGTCGGGGCGCACCCGGTTGGCGATCCCGGATTCGACCTTGCTTGGACTATCACTAATCAGGGCTCGACGACCTGGAGACCGACCACTTACCTCGAAGTACCCGACGATGACTGGACATCGTCGTGTTCTGCTCCTTCCACGCTCTCTGCCGGAGCCTCGTCCACGGTCTGGTGCACGGTGGTTATACCACTCTCAGCCGAGGCATCCTCCGAACCCATCGTCACCCTTGTGATGCAGGGCGAGGGCGTGGAGATCAGTGACTCGATTTCCCTGTTTGTGGAGTCAGTCGCCAGAGTGAGTTGGTCTCTGACCAACCAGCCCACTGGGCACGAGGGATATCCGACCACGCTGTACATAGATCTGGAGAACACCGGGAACTCGGAGATATCCCACATCCTGCAAGTCTCCGGACCGGAAGGATGGAACCCGTTGATTCTCGACGGCGTGGTGGTCAACCTTAGACCGGGCGAGATTAGGAGTCTGGATCTAGGATTCACACCCAATTCGGGGGAAGATGGTGTAGTCGTCGTGGAGTTGGTCGACGCCGATGACGTCGAAGATTTTTCCTTCAGCATAGAGATCGACGTTCTTCCGGCCTCTAGGGAGCAGGGAAGTTCTCCGTTGAAGACGCTTCTCATCGCATTGATTGTGCTGGCTCTAGTGGGTGGCGGTCTCTATGTCTACTCCCGCAGGGGAGGTGCTCCCTCTAGCCTGATTAAGACTGACTCCCTGAGCAAGATAGCTGACAGTCTCAGCCCGATATTTCCGAGGGAACAAGATGAGGAAGAGGAGGGTAGTGGCATTCCCTGCTGGATCTGTAGTCAGGACATCACACTGGGCGAGGCGTGGGCCTGCTCCGAGTGTGGCGCTAGGTACCACACGGCAGGGCAGGTGCAGGGCTGCGACATCGTTTCGATGGGCAACTGCCTGCACTGCGACGCCTCTTCTGACGAACTGGTTGAAGCGTGAAATTGCGCGACCCTAGGGGTCGCGTTGCCCGAAGTCCTTAGAGGGACGGTTATCTCGGGGTGACGATGGAGCGTAGTTCTTCTGCAGCAATCCTCACAGCGATGCTGCTGCTCACAATCGCGTCACCACTAGCCTCAGCAGCCGTTTCAGTGTCGCTTTCCGCGAACCCCACGGCCCAAGAGGCCACGACAGATGACGACGCCGAGTACGACATCATCGTGACCAATGACGGCGATGAGGACATCTCAGTGTCCCTCAGCACCCAGCAGGGTAACGACTGCAACGGATTCAGCTCCTCCCTTGACACGTTCCAAGTCTCAGTCAATGAAGGCGAGTCCGAGACCGTCAAACTAACAGTTACGGTGAACGACCAAGCCGATGGTGATTGCGAGACTACCGTCAACGCCCAAGCAACGGGTGGCCTAGGGTCCCCCGCCAGTGATGACGTGACTGTGACCACCACCGCAGGCGACGGTGGCGGACTCTACTCGGTCAAACTGACGACCGATGAGCAGCTGAAGACCTACGACGGCGACTCGACCGAGTCCGACAGCGTGGTCTGGGACGTCGAGGTCGAGAACAACGGCGAGCAGCAGGCAAACGTCCAGTTGGAGATGACTTCGGACAGTGACTGCGAGTCCGACACCCTCGATGCCACCGTCGACCCGCAGGTCCTACAACTCGATCCAGAGGACAAGGAGACCGTCGAAGTCACCGTCGATGTGCCTGATGGGAGTTCGACCGAGGCGGGCGACCATTGCTTCATCCTCAAGGCCACGGTGACAAACGATCCTAATGCTGCAGATCAGGCCGAGGACAACATCACTCTGACCCTCAAAATCCCAGAGCGCAAGGAGTGCGAGCCCGATCTGCAATTCACCTCTCACAGCCTAGATCCCGGTGCCTCGGCCACTAACTCGTTCGAGGTGGAGAACATCGGCAACACGGAGTGGACGGTCACTGCCAACGCTCAGGCTCAGGACTCCGAGCACGATATCTCAGGATGGATTGACTTCGACAGCCCGCTCAGCAAACTCCTCTCGGAACCGGGAGGATCCCAAGACAGCCATACGTTCACCTTCAGCGTGACACCAGACGACTCCGTAGAGTCCGGAACGCAAGTCGGAATCAAGATACAGGGTCGTGCTGGGACCTCAGTCGGCTGTGAGCAGATTCTGACCGTCACTGTAGGTCAGAGTCACGAGGCATCGATGACCCTGAGCAAGAACAAGCTCAGCAACGTGGAGCCAGGTAGTTCGGACACGGTAAGCGTTCAGATCACCAATCGGGGCAACGGCATGGAGACCATGTCTATAGGAGCCACGGGACTGCCCCCGGGTTGGCAGATATCATTCTCCCAGACGTCGGTGACCATTGGTAGCTCTCACTCCGGCAACAACAAGGAAACGGTCACTGCCGAGGTGTTCGTACCCGAGGACGCGAGCGCGGCCGAGGACACGGTCATCACCTTCACGGTTGGGCGCGGTGGCGGTAGCACCCCCTATGACACGAAAGACCTCACAGTTTCAGTGGCTGCGCGCCACAGCGTCACCACCTCGATCCTGTCGGCCCAACAGACGGGCAAGACCGGCCAGACAGTCCAGTTCCCGATTGATGTGACCAACTCCGGGAACATCCAGGACACATTCAAGCTGCTGGCCTGCGACCCGGGAGACCAGACCGGATGCAACTCCCCGATGTGGGAATCGTCATTCTCAGACTCGCAAGGGAATACGATTACGCAGATCGTCCTGAATCCGGGGCAGATGCAGACCGTGTTTCTCGACATCCTAGTTGAGGGCGAGGAGGATGCTGACTCTGCTAGCGTTCTGGCAAGGATAGCAATCTATGGATCCACCGAGTCGGATGAGCACACACTCAGTGTTGTGGTCTCGAATTACAATTACGCCATGGCCATATCGCCCCAGAGCCCGGGTGAGGTACCTGACCAGATTGAGGCCACTCTCCCTCCCGGTGGGTCAATGATTGCTGCATTCTGGGTCGAGAACACCGGCGACTATCCTGGAGGGGACAACGCGGTAATCACCGTCACTGGAATGGAGTCCTCCGTATTGAGGACGATAACGGTAGAGGGCGTGGAGATTGAGGGCACGATGACGCTGGGAATGGGCGAGAGAGCTCTCGTCGAGGTCCAGTTGGAGGTCCTAGAAGGTGTCGCCAACGGCGTCGCAGGCGTGGTCAAGGTAAGCGCCTCGTCAGAGAAGAATACAGCCCAGAGCACATCTGTCAACATCATCGTTGAGGTCAGGACGATTCACGACCTCAGATTCACCCTTGAGGGCGAGGACGAACAGACCGCTGAGTACCCGGATAAGGCCTACTTCACTCTGTACATCACAAACCACGGAAACATCGCCGAGGACGTTGAGGTAATCTCCAGTGAGTCGCTCAGGGGATGGGCGGTGAACGTTGACTTCGACGAGTTCGAGCTCGAACCAGGGTCGACCAAGGAGGTCCAAGTCAGCGTCACACCGCCCAGCGATCTGCTGGATGACGACACCTACTTGTTCACTGTCACGGTTCAACCGGAGGGACTTGCCGTTGCAGGCGAGCCCATCGACCTGACTGTGACCTCCGAGATGCCGTCGACCTTCATCGGCCTATCCGAGGAAATGGCCCAAGCCCTCGTTTACGGCTCAATAGTCCTAGGTGCCATTCTCGTCATAGTGCTGTTCTTCCGTTCACGTTCGGAGAACCGCCGAATAGCCGAGGCCCTCGAAAATCAGTTTGAGGACTAGGCACGACCCCAAACTCAAGGCCGGATAGGCTTATTGCCCAAATTCAGGTGCAATGACCCGACGGTCCCGTTAGGGACCGACGGGTGTTACTATGACTTCTGTCCCCGAGGCCTATCTCGCTGTCGCTGTGATGGCCCTCGTGGGAATTGGATTCCCCGTTGGGAGCTTCATCATGGCAGCGGTTCTGCGACCTAGGAAATCACCCAATGATCCGACAAAGATGCGGTCTTGGCTTCTTCCCGGTTACGAGACCGACCAGAGCCTGTACATCCGTAGGGACAGCACCTACGAGTGCGGCGCCGAGCCTGTCGGGGATGCCCACATCAACTTCCACTTCCAGTACTACTGGTACGCCATCATCTTCCTAGTCTTCGACATCGCCTTCATGTTCCTAGCGTTCGGCGGTGTCATCGCCGTTCAAGACGGCATGCTAGACGAGGACATCATAGCCGCTCTGGCTACCCTCACCGCGTTCATCGTCCTAATGAGTCTAGGCGTGTGGCACGTGTTTCGTAAGCGAGGACGGATTTACATCTGAGGTGAGCGCATGTCGGAGGAGGGTCAGAACTACTCGGTCTTCAACAGCAGGATGCTGGTGGACGTGGTCGGCGATGTCACCGACGAGGCTCTGAAGGCAAGCCGGATGAAGGACATCATCGGGGTTCTCGCTGGCAGGATGTTCAACTGGGGCCAGCGTAAGTCCCTGTTCCCGCTCCACCTCGGCATCAAGTGCTGCGCATTGGAGATGGCCGCAGCCGGAGCAAGTCGATTCGACGCTGAGCGCTTTGGAGTCTTCTTCAGATCAAGTCCCCGGCAGTGCGACGTCCTTCTCGTAAACGGTCCTGTAAGCAAGAAGTTCGCCGACCCCATAGTCAGGCTGTGGGAGCAGATGCCCGAGCCTAAGTGGTGCATTGCCATGGGCGAGTGCGCCATTTCCGGCGGGCCCTACTTTCAGTCTTACAACATCCTTGAGGGAGTCGATACGGTGATTCCGGTTGACGTCTACATACCAGGATGCCCGCCGAGGCCAGAGGCCCTAATCGACGGCTTTGACAAATTGCGGCAGAAGATTATCCGAATCGGCGCGGTCCCCGGTGACGCCATCCCGGCATCCACGACCCCTCTGATTCCTGGAGACGAGTAGGTGGTTACATGGGCAACACAGTCTCACCCGATTCCCAGAGGTCCGCTGCCCAGGC
Source organism: Candidatus Thalassarchaeum sp. (assembly GCA_030748335.1). Lineage (GTDB taxonomy): Archaea > Thermoplasmatota > Poseidoniia > Poseidoniales > Thalassarchaeaceae > Thalassarchaeum. Next base: position 20,332 of record JASMMD010000004.1, read on the forward strand.
TGTCGCCGATGCAGTGTCGGCGATCGAGGGCGTGGTTGCAGAGGTGGCAGAGCGATCCAGCGGCACTAATCCGCGAAATGTGGTGGTTGCCAATGCGTCATCAGGGAGCTGGAGGTCGCTGGCCGAGAACCTCTACTCAGAGCACGCCGTGGATTACTGCTCGATGGTCACCGGCATCCACTGGCCAGAGGCCGAAGCCGAGCGTAGGTGGGAAGTGGTCTACCACCTGCTGAGGACCGGAGTACGGGATCCCCCGATTGAGAACGGCATGGTTAGACCGATGTTAGCGAATCCCACGAAGCTGAGGGGGGCCAGCGTGCCTATCGAGCTTGAGATTCATGTCCACATCCCGGACACCACGACCCCATCCGTGGATTCGGTGCAGGACATCTGGGTGGGAGCCGATTGGAATGAGAAGGAGACCTGGGATCTGGTCGGTATCGACTTCGACGGACATCAAGGCATGAGGAGGGTCCTGCAGCCGCATGAGACTCCTCAGGGGTTCCACCCTCTGCAGAAGCAGCACCATCTGCGCTATCACGGCTTTGAGGAGATGTACGACGACGCTCAGGGATTCATGCGCAAGCCAGCCGACGTTGGCAAGATTAAGTGAGGTGTAAAGATGGCTGAGATGTGGATTTCAATGGGCCCTCAACACCCCATGACCCATGGTCTGTGGACACTCAAGGTCAAGGTCGACGGCGAGACCGTCGTCGATACCGAGCCAGATCTGGGATACATCCACAGAGGAGTCGAGAAGATATGCGAGTCCCGCGACTTCACCCAGATTACCACTTACTGCGACAGGCTCTGCTACGCCAGTGCCAACACGTGGTCGCACGCTTACATCTACGCCGCTGAGGACCTGCTGGAGGTCGAGGTGCCGGAGCGGGCTGAGTATATCCGGCTGGTTGCGGTGGAACTACAGCGAATAGCGAGCCACCTGATGTGGCTGGGGGCTTACGGACCCGACATCGGCAACCTCTCAGTCATGGTGTGGTGCCTACGCGAGCGCGAGATGATGATGGATTTGCTGCAGGAGCTCGGCGGCTCACGGATGCACTACAACTTCCCTCGCATCGGCGGCGTGAAGCGCGATCTCCCACACGGCTTCGCCCAGCGGGCGAGGGCCAAGCTCAAGTTGTTCCTGAACAGGATTCAGGAGTATGAGGCCCTGTTTGACGAGAGCACGGTGTTCTTAGTTCGCAGCCAAGGAGTCGGCTACGCCAAGCCTGAGGAGATGGTCAACCACGGGGTTTCTGGCCCGAACCTACGCGCTGCCGGGGTGAACTACGACATTCGATGGGCGCATCCGTACTCGGTATACAGCGAACTCGACTGGGCACCTCCTGTGGAGCGATCGTCAATCAAGGGCGCCGATTGTTACGACCGCTACAGGGTCCGGGTCGAGGAGATGCGCGTCAGCGCGTCCTTGGTGCTCCAGGCACTGGACAAGATGCCCGGCGGTGCCGATACCTATCACGAACCGGAGGACCCTATGATTCTGGCCAAGGCGCCCACACGGGCCCCTGAAGGGACCACGGGAGCACATCACTTCGAGGACAGCAGGGGCGAGTCGATGTTCTACATCGCCGGTGGCGGTGAGGGACGGGGCAAGCAGCCCTATAGGGTCTCGATACGCTCTCCGATGTTCATCACGATTCCATACGCGGCTAAGTGCATGATCGGCTACAAGGTCGCCGACATACCGGCCATCATGGGTTCCTTCGACCCATGCATAGGGGAGACTGACAGGTGATATGATGGCTAGTAGTGATTGGTTGGACATAACTGGGTGGTCAGAGTCCTTCTGTGGTTGGTCGATGGACAACGTGCACGACATACTGCCTTCCAGCGACATCGACATGGAAGTAACGATTCCCAGCACGTGGGCTTGGCAGAATCCGATTACCGTGGGCCCCATATTCAACATCCAGAGCGGCTTCGCCAGCATCCAACCCGCCCTAGAGTCGTTCATGCATGCCACCATCATGTGCACAGTGGTTTTCGGCATGATGATGACGACCATGCTGGCCATACCGTACATCGAGCGGAAGTTCATCGGTCGTCTGATGGACAGGCTAGGTGCTACCACCACTCTCAGGAGCCTGTGGGTAGGCGAGAGCGGCGTCACCGCAGGTGAGTGGTGGAATCAGCTGCCGTTCGGGATGGGGACCCCCATCGGCTGGGCGGTGAATGCGCTCAACTCCACTTGGGGGAACTCGCACGAGCTTGAGACTGTCTCCCGGGTGAACAACCGCAGCTATCATGGATACTGGTTCCTGCTGCCAGGATTCTTCCAGGCTTTCGCCGATTTCATGAAGTTCGCGACCAAGGAACACATCGTCCCGAGGGACGCGGATAAGGTGGTCTACGAGGTCGCCCCCGTCATCATCCTCGCCACCACCGTCATGGTGTTCGCCTTCGTCCCGTTCGGGCCGCACATCTACGCTGCCAACCCAGAGCTCTCACTCATCTTCATGATGGCCATCTTCGGAGTGGCACCTCTAGGGGTGTTCTTCGCCGGCTGGGCGTCGAACAACAAGTACACCCTGATTGGGGGGATGCGTTCAGCAGCGCAACTCACCGCCTATGAGATCCCGCTGCTCATCACGGTCCTCGGTGTCGCTGTGCTGAGCGGCTCGTTCAACATCATCGAGATAGTGGACTTCCAGATGGGACAGGATGAGGGTAATGTCTGGAACATCTTCCTGATGCCTCTGGGGGCCCTTCTCTTCCTGATTACCATGATCGCAGAGGTCGAGCGAATACCGTTCGACATGCCCGAGGCGGAGGCCGAACTCGTCGAGGGCTGGTGGACCGAGTACGGTGGCATCCGCTGGGGTCTGATGTTCGCAGCCGAGTATATGCGCGCCTACGCAGCGTGCATACTGTTCGCCCTGTTCTTCCTCGGAGGCTGGGAGGCACCGTTCCAGCACACCCTCTCCGACTTGCCTCTGGTTGGCGGACTAATCTCGTTCGTGTTCTCTCTCATCCCAGGCGTGTCTTGGGTTCTGCTCAAGGCATGGGGGCTGTTCGCGGTCTTCGTCTGGATACGCGCATCGCTACATAGGGTCCGCACGGACCAGATTCTAGAGTTCGGGTGGCGCTACCTGCTTCCACTCTCGATGCTCAACCTAGTATTGGCCATAGTACTGCGTCTGCTGTTCTGGACGGGGGAGCCGTGGGCGCTCTGGGTCCCAGTAGCGGTCACCGTAATCTCGGGCGGGCTGTTCGTCGTGCTCGCGATTGACGAGGACAAGGAGGCACTGGAGGTCCAGCGTAGGCCGTACAGCACCCAGACGGTGATCAAGGCATCACCAGGCAGTCACAGGGATCAGGGGGTGAAGAGATGAACTACAGGGCCAACACCGGGCACCCCCATGCGACTCCCAACTTCCGGAACCTAGTCATCCGCCCGATGTGGATGACCCTCAAGACAGCGCTCAGGACCGTTCCATTCCTAGGCAGGCTCGCAATCCTTAGGAACGACTACCACGGTAAGTCCGCAGCTATGATCGACTCAACCACTCGAAATAGGGTAGGCGTCGAGCATCCCACCCTCTGGCAGAAGTTCTCGGCGGACCGGGAGACGAGCGAAATCATGCCGTTCCTAGAGAGGCCCGTGACCGTGATGTACCCTTACGAGAGGCTCGAGGACCTCGAGCCATGGCTGTTCGTTCCCGGCAACTACAATGGCAGGATAGGAATCATCTGGGAGACTTGCACCGCCTGCAAGGCATGTGTCAGGGCCTGCCCCAACGACTGCCTGCACATGACCTCGGAGGTCAGGGTCAACGTCCTCGAGTTAGCCGAAGAGGGTGATGACTGGCATGGATACGGTGAACAGTTGGAGGAGGGTGGTTACGTGGCTAGAGAGAAGGAGGATTACGATGGGATTGCCGCGGGCTTTGATTTGGTAAATGCGCATGCAAACGCCCCCCCTCAGTACGACTTCGCCGAGGTCATCGAACTGTCTGGCGACAAGGCCACAGTACGATGGTCGGACGGCTCCGGCGTTGAGACGATCGATTCCAGCACCCTCAAACCTGCCGAACAGGACATCGTGTCGGGACAGATTGACATCGGCAGGTGCATGTTCTGCGGCCTGTGCGCCGAGGCATGTCCGTTCGAGTCCTTCTTCATGACCAACGAGTATGACGGCATGTCCGGATTCTCAAGAGAGGATCTCTGGATGGACGCCAGCAGGACTAGAGTGCTCCCAGCAGTGCATCAGGAGCGGGTCGATATGGAGCTCGCCAAGCGAGCCGAGAAGGAGCAGAAGAAGCGTGACAGGAAGGCCGCTCGGGCGGAGGCCCAATCATGACCATCGACTTTGAGGCCCTAGTCTTCCTAATTCTAGCTGCTACCGCCATAGGAGGAGCCCTCGGATGCGTCTACTCTAGGCGCGTCGCGCATTCCCTTCTGTCGCTTATGATGACCTTCTTCGCCGTGGCCGGCGTCTTCGTCATGGCCGGAGCGGAGATGCTGGCTGCGATCCAGATCCTAGTCTATCTTGGGTCTGTGATGCTGGTGGTCCAGTTCGGCGTCATGTTGACGCGCAAGCAGATTCAGGAGGACGCCTGAATGAGAGGCCTTTCCGCACTGACGCAGGCAGGGCTCCTCGCCTTCATGCTCATCCTGCTGTCCGAGGTGATGTCCCATTCAATTTGGGGAGGAACCGGCTACGCCCCTTCGACCCTCGACTTCGCCGTGGCGTTGTTTGGCGAGTGGTGGCTGGCCACTGTAATCCTAGGGTTACTGCTCGCGATGGCAATGATTGGAGCGTCGTACTTGGTTCGTGACGAGAGACTGGTGAATCTGATTTGGGACATGGAGGGGGAGCAGTGATCGAGGCCAGTTGGATAGCCGGCCTCGGCGTAATTCTGTTTAGCATAGGGCTGCTGGGGGCCTTCACCCGCAAGAACGCCATCGTGGTGCTGATGTGCATCGAGGTGATGCTGAACGCTGCAAACCTCAATTTCGTGGCCGGAGCCAGTCAGTATAGCGATGTTGACGGGTGGGTTTTCACCGCCATCGCCATCGCGATTGCCGCCGCGGAGGTGGCAATCGGACTCGCCATCCTGCTTTCCCTGTACAGCACCCAGGAGACTATCTCCCTGGAAGAGGCAAACCTCCTGAGGAACTGAGGCGATAGAATGGGAGATTCGGAAAACGAATGGGGGCTTCTGGGCCCACTCGTGCCGTTCTTGCTGGTCGCACCCTCCCTCAAGTTCCTAGCTGGATGGGAATCCGTCGAGGCCGCCTTCCTAATTGTGCTCGTACCTCTGCTGACCTTCCCAGCGATACTGGTAGTCGGCCAGATATACAACGGCAACGAGACCTGGAAGCAGCGATACAAGGAGGGAGGCATCTTCGGTCTGGGGGCCCTATCACTCTCACTCAGCATCGCTATCTGGATAATCTACGACTACGTCGTCGGCTCAGCCCATTTCGAGGCGCACTCGGTGGTCGACCCGTTTTCATGGCTGACCTTCGATGTCATCGAGCAGAGCGGCACGCAGTGGGAAATCAGCACCGGATTCGCCGACATCGGGGTCGGAGTGTGGATAGACTCCATCACCCTGATGTTGCTGTTCGTAGCCACCTTCCTGTGCTTCCTGATATGTTGGTTCAGCTTGGGGTACATGAACACGGACAAGATCAACGAAGACAGCAATCACCGCTTCTACGGTGAGTTCGTGCTGTTCGCCATAGGCATGTTCGGCATGGTGCTGGCTGACAACTTCCTGTGGCTGTTCATATTCTGGGAGATTATGGGCCTTTGCTCTTACCTGCTGATAGGTTTCTACTACTGGAAGGACAGCGCGGCCTACGCCGCCAAGAAGGCGTTCCTGACCACTCGCGTCGGCGACGTGTTCCTGATGGTCGGCCTGTTGATGCTCTACGACATCTACGGCTCGTTGGACTTCGCGGTGCTCTTCGACGACCCCTCCACCGGAATCGGTGGCGCCGTGGTCGAATCCGGTGAGTTGAACTGGGCTCTGCTCATGCTGTTCATCGGAGCAGTGGGCAAGTCCGCGCAGTTCCCCCTACATGTCTGGCTGCCTGACGCTATGGAGGGTCCCACCCCGGTGTCCGCCCTGATACACGCGGCGACCATGGTGAACGCAGGTCTCTACCTAGTGGTGCGAATGGTGCCTTTCGTCGACGTCCACGTAAACGGTGTGGCCGGGCTTGAGGAGTTCGCCCTGACTGTCGCCTGGATAGGTGGCATCACCGCGTTCATGGCAGCTGCCATCGCGTTCGTGCAGAACGACATCAAGAAGGTCCTTGCCTACTCCACCATGAGCCAACTGGCTTACATCTTCACCGGATTGGGCGCAGGACTGCTGTTCCTCAACATCGACGAGCACCATGCTGGATACTTCGTAATCGGAGCCTCGATGTTCCATCTGTTCAACCACGCTATGGCTAAGGGCATGCTGTTCATGGCCAGCGGCTCGGTAATCCATGAGGTACACCACGCCCACGACCACGTGCGAGAACTCAGTGAGAAGTACAGCACCAACGAGAGTGACGATCATGGCGATTTCGACCCCCAAGACATGCGCAACATGGGGGGCCTCGCTGCTAGGATGCCGGTCACCGCCACGGCGATGATGCTCGGCTCGATGTCGATAATAGGCATCCCTCTGATTGGCGGTTTCTGGTCCAAGGAAGGCATCATCGCCGAGACTTGGGCCGCCTGCCTGCATGAGGAACCGCTCATGCTAGTCCCGGCGGTGTTGGTGCTCGCAACAGCCGGCATGACCGGCTTCTACATGACTCGCATGTGGCTGATGACCTTCGCTGGACCTCCCAAGAGCGAAGTGGTCGGACACGTTCACGAGACGACTCCTTGGATCAAGGAGCCCCTAGTTATTCTCTCTGTCATAACAGCGCTCGGTGGCTTCGGCCTCGCTCTGCTAGGAGCCTCGGAATATCTGGGCGACCCTCATCATGCCGAACTATCTTACCACGGGTTACTCGACACCCTGGAGCACGCCTTCCTGCCTGAGGACTCCCATCTCAGACTGGTCGGCTGGACAACCATGCTCCTCGCTATGGTCATCGGTCCCGTGATTGCCTCACGCATCCACGGAGGCAGGCTAATCGATGGTGTCGAGGCGAGTCCGCTGGTCTCCTGGCTCGTCGACCTGTCGAGCAGGTTCGGCTCGCAGGACGTCTCGGAACTGGCGGACTCACAACTCGCCGAGGCGCTTCAGAGAAGACTGTACTTCGACGACCTTTACGAGATAGCCCTCGCTAAGACCGCGATACCGTTCGCAGCATTCTCGGCATGGTTCGACGCGAACGTCATAGACGGTGTAATCAAGCAGATTGAGTCGAACTCAGCGACAGGCTCGGTCCAGATACGCAGAATCACCACGGGCAGCGCCCGTGACTACATTCTGATGGCTGCGGTCGGGATGATATCGATCTTCGCCCTGCTCTGGGGGGTGAACAATTGATTGACGACCCGCTGTCAGTGATTACCCTGGTCCCGTTGTTCATGGGCCTGGCTCTGATAGTTCTCCCGAGGATTCTCCCGAAGTCATCAGCAGAGAGCCTGATGCGAGTTTCGAGGAACATCAGCATGGGTATAGCGCTCGCGATAGCCGCCATCACAACCCTACTCTTCCTCGGTGAGTGGGGAAGCATCGATTGGACCGACATCACCCAAGGGGGCTACGTCCTGCAGAACGAGACGGCCAACCTTATCCCCTCGATTGGCGTAACTTGGAAGGTCGGGGCTGACGCCCTATCATTCCCCATGATATGGCTGACTGCGATCCTCATCCCAATCTCGATGCTGGTCGAGTGGGATGCCAAGCGAGGACACCTCTTCTTCCCTCTGCTGCTGATAATGGAGGGCGCCCTGCTGGGTGTCTTTGTAGCCCTCGACCTGTTCGTGTTCTACGTCTTCTGGGAGCTGACTCTGATCCCTATGTTCCTCCTGATTCTGCTATGGGGCGGGGAGGATCGCCGCTACGCGGCGATGAAGTTCTTCATCTACACCTTCACGGCCAGCGTCTTCATGCTCATAGGCATCCTCGTGATGTACTTCCACACTGAGGCCATCGTCGGTCTGGGGAGTCTGTCCGGGCACCACTTTGACCTAGTCGCAATGACAGCCCAGGAGAACCTGATTCCGAGCGAGGGACTCAGGCACTTCGTCTGGATTCTCCTACTCATTGGATTCGCAACCAAGATGCCAAGCGTGCCGGTCCACACATGGCTTCCCGATGCCCACGTCCAAGCCCCGACCGCCGGCTCGATGCTGCTGGCGGGGGTGATGTTGAAGATGGGAGCATACGGGTTCCTCAGAATCTCGGTTACGGTCTTCCCCGAGTCTACCTTGGAGTTCGTGCCGCTGCTGATCGTGCTCGGTATGGTCAGTCTGGTCTACGGGGCGTGGGTGTGCATGGGGCAGACCAACCTCAAGAGAATGGTCGCGTACTCCTCGGTCTCCCACATGGGCCTAATCTTCCTCGGTATCGCGACCATGCAGCCGTTGGGAATTGCTGGCGCCCTGTTCATGATGTTCGCTCATGGAATAATCAGCCCCCTGCTCTTCGCCGTCGCAGGGGCGTTCAAGCACCACTATCACACTCTCGAGATTGGCTCTATGCGCGGCATCGCGCACCACAGCCCGTGGCTGGCTGCCCACATGATGCTGGGCTGGATGGCCAGCCTCGGACTGCCTCTACTAGCCGGTTTCGTCGCCGAGATTACCATCATGATCGCGTTTTGGATGACCTACGGTTGGCTCGTGTTGCTGCCGGCACTGACTCTAATCATCACCGCTGTGTACTACCTGAACTCTATGCAGAGGACCATATTCGAGTCCAACAACTCGGAGAAGGGAATTCTCCCGGAGTCCCTACATGGAAAGGAACCTAGTGACCTGAGCTGGCACGAGAATGCCGGGATGCTCACACTAGCGGCCTTGACGGTGCTGTTTGGCATCATGCCGTTCATCTTCTGGGACATGATGTCAGATTGGAGTTCAGGATTCGTCGTCGACACCATGATCGAGGCGATGCAGGCTCAGGGGTGGTCCCCATGAGTTCAATGTTCAGCGATCTAGGTCTGCACGAAGCCATTCTGTTGCTGCCTGAGATCACGATGCTATCCGGGATAGTTGCCCTGATTCTGATTCCTAACCTAGGCGATGCGACCATGCGGATCCCACTGACTCGAATCAGGGTGCCAGTGCTGATTGGAGGCACAAGGTTCGATTTCACCAACAACCCGAGGCTGCCCAACCAAGTCACCAATGCCGTACTCTTCCTAGCCTTCTTCTACGCGGCCCTGCTGCTCAACCCGACGAACCTTTCCGAGTACTCGCTGGAGGGGGGGTCGGGAATCGGCAACCTGCTCGTCGTCGATGAGTTCAGTAGGGTGTTCACACTGCTGTTCACATTCGCCTTGCTACTCGCCTCGATGGCGACCGCCACAAGGATGCCCGCTATACACGACGCGACCATCCCACAGGAATCAGATTCCTCAGAGGTGGCTGATTCCAAGGTGATGGTCCTGATTGATAACCGCCGTCAGGTGGATTTCCACATCCTCCTGCTCACCACGGGACTCGGCATGAGCCTGATGGCGATGGCCAACAACCTGTTCATGCTGTTCGTCTGCCTCGAACTGGCCTCGCTCTCGTCGTACGTTCTGGTGGCGTTCCACAAGGAGGCGGACGTAGGCGGGGAAGCCGGGATGAAGTACTTCATTGTCGGCTCAGTCGTTTCGGCAGTAGGAATCTACGGGATGTCACTCCTGTATCTCTGGAACGGCAATCTCGACATGGCCGACCTCGCAGCGTCCTGGTCAGCAATGGAGGACATCGATTCGCTTGCTGGCATAGGGGTCGGATTGATGATAGTCGCCTTCGGCTTCAAGGTCGGAGCCGCACCGTTCCACCTAGCCGTCCCAGACGCCTACTCTGGCTCCTCATCCCCGATTGCCGGCGTGCTGGCCACGGCTTCCAAGGCGATGGGTTTCGTAGCCCTGATCAGGCTTCTCCTGATTATCACAATGCCATCCTCTGGACAGGCTGTATGGATGCTGGCCATAGCCCTGATCGCAGTAGTGACGATGACATGGGGCAACCTAGCCGCCCTCACAAGCGACAACCCGAAACGCATCCTCGCTTACTCTAGTGTCGCCCACGCGGGCTACATGCTGGCGGCCATGGCGGCTATAGGGTCAGGCCTAGCCGACGCATCAACCACATCGATGATCCTCACCGCGGTGGTGTTCCACCTACTCGTACTCGTCCTGTTCAAGCTCGGGGCCTTTCTGGTCCTCTCCATGCTCGAGGCCGAGGGCCGAGGACATCGGATGGAGGATCTGCACGGCCTAGCGAAGAGGGATCCCTCCATCGCGGTATCGATGTTCGTCTTCATGCTCTCTCTGGCTGGGGTCCCGCCACTCTCTGGGTTCCTCTCAAAACTGCTAATGATCAACGGGATAGTCAGCGTCTCGGCAGGCACCGGCTCCGCATCAGCGACCTCCGTGCTCTCATGGGCCCAAGGAGTTGATCCAGTGTTCTGGCTGGCAGTCGCCATCGTGCTCAACAGCGCACTGTCACTCTTTTACTACCTGAGGATAGGATTGGTGATGTTCTTCGAGGAACCCGAGTCGGACTCGCCCCTCAAGTCGTCCCCGTCTCCCGAATGGCCTCTCTCTTTGAGGTCGGTCATCATGATCTGCGCCACCCTCACGCTGCTGTTCGGGATAGGCCCAATGAGCGAGTCCTTGCTAGATCTGGTCTCGTCAGCGGTGGACTCCCTCTTGAGCAGTTGAATCCTCATCCTCAACTTCACATAGGGGACGCTCGACGCAGCCCCATGGCTCGTAGAGAGGAGAAGGTCGATGCAGAGCTTCTAGCAAGGCTTGAGTCTGGCGGCGACCGCATTCGAGTCCCTCTTCCCAACCGCAAAGTGAACGAGATGTTCGCAATCGCAGACCAGATACTTGGTGGACGTCGCGTCAGGGCGGTCTGCGAGGATGGCGAGAGCCGATTGGCTCGCATCCCGGGCAAGATGCGCCGCCGCCAGTGGGTGCGCGAGGGGGACCTGATAGTGGTACAGCCCTGGGACTTCCAAGATGAGAAGGCAAACGTATGCATGCGCTACACCAAGACCCAGTCCCTCTACCTGTCCAGGAAGGGCGTTCTCCCCGAGATAGTCGACCTATTCGGAATGGTCGAAATCGGAGAGGATGATGACATCGAAATCGAGGCCCCGACGGTAGAAGCGCAACCCGAGACCGATGCAGAGGTCGAGGACTCCGAGGAGGCCGCTGAGCCCGAACCCGAGACCTCCGTCACCGAGGCCCCTGAGGATGACATAGACTCGTTCTTTGGGTGAGAGAATGTCCGACGAGATGGACGAACTTCCCGAACTCGACGCCCTGATGCGAGCGGAGAGGAAGCACGACTGGATGTCGGAGCCACGCTTCAAGCGGATGTTCGACGATATCGAGGACGGCCTGCAGGGTGTTCTCGGAAAGGGGAGGTACGAATGGGTCGACAGGCGCGTCTTCGATCAGGTCTTCGACCGCTCGACGCTGCTGGCTGTCCACAAACTGATGCAGAAGGGAAAGATCGAGACCATCGACTACCCGATTGCTAGGGGCAAGGAGGCGCATGTTTTCCACGCTACAACCAACCACGGCCCAGTGGCGGTGAAGATATTCCACACCACCAACGCTGTATTCAAGGGCCTGGCGAAGTACATCGACGGTGACCCCAGATTCTCAGGACTCTCACGCAGGCACCGCGAACTGGTCAACATCTGGGTGCGCAAGGAGCTGCGCAACCTCAAGCGCATGCGTAGGCACGGACTCAGAGTCCCCGAGCCGATTGATAGCCTGAAGAATGTCCTAGTGATGCAGTACCTCGGGGACGAGAATGGAGCCAGCCCCCGACTCAAGGACATCACTGTCGATGACGCTTACGAGGTCTTCGAGGAACTACTCGAGTTTGCGGCAATCAACTGGCAGACCTGCGAACTCGTGCACGCTGACTTCAGCGAGTACAACATACTCTGGTACGGAGGCGAGCCTTGGGTCATTGACGTCGGCCAGAGCGTGACCCGGCAGCACCCCAGTTCCGAGGAGTTCCTAGTAAGGGACGTCACCAGATTGGTGGAATGGATCAACCGCCAGGGGCACAACGTCGACCTCGCTGAGAGCCTCGCCAGAGTGCTTGACGACCCCGTCCCCTCTCTGTCCTCGCTGTCGGGCGGAGATTAAAGCAGGGTGGCGGGTCGGCCGCTGTCGTGGAGCACCTAGCACGCATCCCGCAAGACCGCATCGCGGTGCTGATAGGCAAGGGTGGCGAAACCCGCCGAATGCTGGAGGAGGCTTGTGGGGCAAGCCTCGAGATCGACTCGAAGAGCGGTGATGTGATGGCCGACTGGGGTGAAGGCGGAGCGGACCCCGTGATTCAGATGAAGATGCCCGATGTCATTGTGGCAATCGGCAGGGGCCTAGCTCCAAAGCGAGCCGTCCAGCTGATACAGGACGAGGTCTTCCTGAGGATGTACGACATCCGCGAGTGGGTCGGCAGGCAGCCGAACCAGACCCGTAGGATGAGGAGCAGGCTGATCGGCAGGAACGGCCGCATTCGCAGTCTGATAGAGGAGATCTCGCGCTGCGAGATGGCAATCTACGGTTCCACTGTACTAGTCATCGGAGACGAGGACGGGTTGGCTCTAGCCGCCCCCGCGATAGAGGGAATACTGCGGGGCTCCGAGCACAGCACGGTGCTGCACGGGCTCGAGCAGGATCGCAAGCGACAGAGGCTGCGCTCGCGCAAGCTGGAGAGCCACGAGGAGCGCAGGTCTGACGAAGGATCGACGTTCGAGACCCTAGTCCCCGGTCTTGCAGAGGCCCGCAGGCGTAGGGAGCGCCGCTATCGGGGCTCACAGGTCGACCCGGACGACGAGGAACAGGTCAGCGGCATGCTGGAACTGGACGACGACGAGGAAGTAGTTTACGAGGAAGAGTGACCTGTACCGCCATGCATAAGCGTGAAACTCCTCACGGAGCGCCGTGATGAATCCACTCGATGAGTTGTATGACTGGGAGGAATGGGCCATCAAGGCCCTGCTTGTGGTCGCAGGACTGCTGTTCGGCGGGATAGCGCTGAATATGCTGAACGTGGACAATCCTCTCACCGATTTCCTGTACGAATACTACCTCGACCCAGTGCTCAGCGAGTCCACCGGCGATGCGGGCTACAACATGGCCAACACCATGACCTACGCCATCGTACTGGCTCTATTCGCAGTCGCTCTCTCAGCGTGGCTCCGCCGTATGGGACTAGACCACAGCGATGCGATGATCTTGGCATTGCTCCCCTATGTGTTCTGGGCAGCTCTCGGCGAGGTAGTCGAGGACGCCAGCATGTTCGACGACTCCCTCGCGCCTTACTTCGTTAGCCCAGGAATCCACTTTCAGACCGCGGCCTGGGTAATCATAGCCGGGGCCTTGGGATACCGGATAGCCAACGACGACTCGGCATCGAGTGACGAGGCTCTGTCCAGAGTCGACGGAGTAGCGACCATACTCATTCTGGCCCAGATAGGAATCTACTACTCATCCGTCCAGGCCGGTTCGATAGTATCCTCCGAAGGGTTCGACAACACCGCCATGATGTTCTGCCTACTCGTGGCACTGCTTCTTCCCACTTTGATTTCGGACAGACATCTAGCGGGATTCACGTTGATTCAACGATGCGTCTTCCTAGTCGGACTCGGGGGCTCGATTGCCCTATTGGGGCCAATCCTGTCCTTCGGCATTAGCAACCCCGAGCAAACTATCCTCTGGCCACTGGCTGTGGTCATCGGTGTGCCCGCAGTGCTCGTCTACCAGATGCACCAGACGGGCCTGCCTGCGGCCGAGGAACTGGCCGAGCACGGCTTCGTCGCCGGCATCCTGCCTCCGGGGATGACCGAGGACGAGTACCATGATCTGGAATCCCCTGACAAGGACCTCATCGAGAGCCTCCGGAACAAGGCGGTGATGGCATCTCCGGTGGTCTCGCTAGCGGTGGCGGGGCAACTGCTTGACGGACTCGCCACGGGTATCGGTATCGAGGCCTTCGGATATTACGAGAAGCATGTGCTCTCAGCGAAAATCATCGAAATCTTCGACAGCGCGTACGGATTTTCCGTGGTCAAACTGGCTCTCGGCGGACTAATCTGGTACTTCTACGCGATAGCCAACTTTGAGCACAGGCAGCAGCACCTCAGGCTCCTCATCGCGATGGCCATCCTAACTGTGGGCATGGCGCCTGGGCTGAGGGATGTCGGACGGCTGGCAATCGGCGTCTAAATTCGACATCTACGATGTCGAGCCCATTCAATTGAAGGCTTGCTGGCTGTCTGGGGGGGACGAGAGGCATGGACAGGTTGACCACCCGCATCGACCGAGGGAGCGAGGATTTCGAGTCCCGCTCGGTCATCAATCTGGCTCTGGTCGAGAAACTCCGGGCCAGATTGGATGCCGCCAAAGAGGGCGGGGGTGGCAAGTACGTTCAGAGGCACCGAGAGCGCGGCAAGAGCCTACCGAGGGAGAGGATAGCAGAAATTTGCGACGCCGCAACACCGTTCCTTGAGCTCTCGACGCTGGCCGCGAACGACCTGTATGACGGCCGGGCGCATTCAGCAGGAATCATCACCGGCATAGGGGTGGTGCACGGAAAGGAGTGCGTGTTTGTGGCTAACGATGCCACGGTGAAGGGTGGCTCCTACTATCCGATGACGGTGAAGAAGCACGTCAGGGCGCAGGAGATTGCCGAGGAGAACAACCTGCCCTGCATCTATCTCGTTGACTCTGGAGGGGCATTCCTTCCCATGCAGGACGAGGTCTTCCCAGACAAGCTTCACTTCGGGCGGATATTCCGAAACCAAGCCATTCTGTCGAGCAAGGGCATCCCGCAGGTCGCGGCGGTGCTCGGCTCGTGTACGGCGGGAGGGGCCTACATCCCGGCGATGTCCGACGAGTCGATTATCGTCAAGGGTAACGGCACAATCTTCCTAGCCGGACCCCCACTGGTAAAGTCAGCTACGGGAGAGGAAGTATCTGCCGAGGATCTCGGCGGGGCGGACCTGCACACTAGGAAGTCAGGGGTGGCCGATCACTTCACAGAAGACGAGCCTGAGGCCCTGAGGATGGTGCGCAACGTAATCGAGAACCTGAACGTGGAACCTAAGCACAGGCTTGATTCCTCGCAGCCTGAGGAGCCTGCCCACGATTCTCAAGATTTGATGGGAATCATACCAACCGACAACAGGACTCCCTACGACGTCAAGGAGGTGATAGCCAGAGTGGTGGACGGCTCGCGTTTCCACGAGTTCAAGCAGCGCTATGGAAACACGCTGGTCTGTGGTTTCGCGAGGATACACGGCTACCCGGTAGGCATAGTGGCCAACAACGGCATCCTGTTCTCCGAGTCGGCACTCAAGGGAGCGCACTTCGTCGAACTCTGCGGGCAGCGCGGGATACCGTTGGTTTTCCTGCAGAACATCTCCGGGTTCATGGTCGGCCGTGATGCCGAGGCTGGTGGCATCGCCAAGGACGGTGCCAAACTAGTCACCGCCGTCTCCTGTGTACCCGTACCCAAGTTCACGGTAATCATCGGGGGCTCCCACGGAGCCGGCAACTACGGGATGTGCGGGCGCGCCTACGACCCACGATTTCTGTTCATGTGGCCCAACGCAAGGATATCCGTGATGGGAGGCGAGCAGGCAGCCAGCGTGCTATCGACTGTGGGTGACGCAGACCCTGACGAGATCCGCGAGAAGTATGAGAGCGAGAGCAACCCGTACTACTCAACGGCCCGGCTCTGGGACGACGGGGTCATTGACCCACGTGACACCCGCGACGTTCTGGGGCTGTGCATCTCGGCCAGTCTTAATGCTCCCATGCCGGACCAGAACTACGGCGTCTTCAGGATGTGATGTGATGAGGATGAGTGATGTCAGACCAGCAACGGAACTCTGCTCTCTGGCCATCGACGGTTCCGTAGCCACATTGACTCTCGACAGAAGCGATGTGTACAACGCCCTGAACGTGCAACTGATTAGCGAGATTATCGATGTTTTGGATTGGACCTCGCGCCGGTCTGTAGGCAGAACCGGTTCGCTGCGCGACCATGATGGGGCCGAGTACCTCAGGGTCCTAGTCGTGCGTGGAGCTGGAAAGCACTTCTGCGCGGGCGCCGATATCAACATGATGCGCGATGCCGGGGTGAAGAGCCCGGATGAGAACCGAGCCGACTCGGAGAGGCTCGACCGACTGTTCAACAGTCTGTGGTCACACCCCTGTTTCACCATAGCAGCAGTTCAAGGCGTGGCTCTGGGAGGTGGTGCTGGAATCATCGCCTGCTCCGACCACGCCATCGCACTGGACAGCGCCCGGATAGCCTTGTCCGAGGCCAAGCTGGGGATACTTCCAGCGGTCATCGGGCCGTACGTGTACCGTCGCGTTGGCAGCGCCCAGTTCCGTCGTCTGGCCATGTTGGCAGGGCGCTTCGACGGACACGAGGCGCTGAACATCGGCATGGTGGACCAGGTTTCGACCTCGTTGGAGGAGGCCGATCGGATGATTGACGAGGCCATAGCGACGGTCATGAGCACCGGCCCGATGGCAGTCACGGAGGCCAAGAGCCTGACAGAGACCTTCGACAATTGGCGTGGGTCGGAAGAGGACCTGCGTCGATGGACGTTGGATAAGACCAGCGAGATGAGGGGCTCCCCAGAGGGCCAAGAGGGCCTGTCTGCGTTCCTCGATCGCCGACCACCGGCCTGGTCACCGGAGGATCAGGACGGTTGAGCATGACGGTTGGTCCGTTCTACAGCGCCCCTCGACCATTCTCGAGGGTGATGGTGGCCAATCGCGGCGAGATCGCCGTACGCATCCTCAAGGCAGCCCGAGAGGCCGGCCTCGGCAGTGTAGCGGTGTTCTCCGACTCCGACGCGAAATCGTTGCACGTCGAGGTCGCGGACGAGGCCGTCCACATCCCCGGCGAATCCCTCTCCGAGACCTATCTGAACTCGGAGGCATTGATTTCCGCTGCACTCAGCAGCGGGGCCGATGCCATTCACCCCGGCTACGGTTTCCTGTCCGAGAGGAGCGACTTCGCCATTGCCGTTGCCGAGGCGGGATTGGTCTGGATTGGACCCCCTGCCGAGGCCATCTCCACGATGGGCGACAAAATCTCCGCTCGAGCGCGGATGATTGAGTCTGGAGTGCAGGTAATCCCTGGTGAGGAACTGACCGTGCCCGAGGGTACGGATCATCTCGGTGTCCTAGCCACCTGCGCTGCTAGGGTCGGCTACCCGCTTCTGCTGAAGGCCAGTGCTGGTGGCGGGGGCAAGGGGATGAGGGAGGTGCGCGAGCCCAAGTTGCTCAGGACCGAGTACGATGCCGCGTCGCGAGAGGCCTCGTCGGCCTTCGGTGACGGCACCATCTACGTCGAGCACCTGCTAACCGGGGCTAGACACGTCGAGGTACAGGTCCTAGCTGACTCGCACGGCAGGTGCATCCACCTCAACGAGAGGGACTGCTCCTTGCAGCGCCGACACCAGAAGGTCCTCGAGGAGGCTCCCTCGCCTGCAGTCGAGCCCGAGCTCCGGAAGGCCATGGGCGCAGCAGCAGTCAAGGCCTCTCAGGCTGTAGGGTACGAAGGGGCAGGAACAGTCGAGTTCCTGTTATCCTCCAACGGTGATTTCTACTTCCTTGAGATGAACACCAGGCTGCAGGTCGAGCATCCGGTCACCGAGATGACCACGGGCATCGACCTAGTCCTCAAGCAATTTGAGGTGGCCGCAGGGCTACCGCTCGGAATATCACAGGACGACATCGGGATCAGCGGACACGCAATCGAGGCGCGCGTGTATGCCGAGGACGCAGCACGCGGATTCCTGCCCTGCGTGGGTAAACTTTCCACGTGGAAGGTCCCACAAGGTCCCGGAATCAGAGTCGATTCGGGGGTCAGGCAGGGCGATACAATCACCGTGGACTTCGATCCCATGCTCGCCAAACTGATTGTCCACGCGCCCACGCGCCGAGCCGCTTTGCGAAGGCTCGATACCGCTCTATCCGACTTCATAGCCCTTGGTGTTACGACCAACATTGGCTTCCTACGCGATGTCGCCACCCACCACGCCTTCGCCAGCGGCAGCGTGACCACCGACTTTCTGGATTCCTCCGACGTCTCGGCACTCTCGATGACCGAGGTGGACCCCACGGTCCTAGTCGCCGTCGCCTGCGCCGCCCAGAAGCTCGGGCTCGAACGCACCTCTTCCGCAGGCGCCCCCGAGTCATCAGACGAGCACACGGGGCACTCAGGTGATCCGTTCAGGACCCTGACGAGGTCGTTCCCTTGAGGTGAGTACATGGAGTGGAGCGTAGTAGGGGGGAACGGCCGATTCACCGTGGGTGTGTCGGATTCCGACGGACGACTGAGTGTGTCCTCGATGCAACTCGACGGCTCGACAGTCAATCCCCCCGACGTCAGCATCGCACGCGCCGATCATGGAGGCCAACTCAAGGTGGAGGTTTCCGGAACCTCTCATCTCGCGCACGTCACCAAGGTTGGTGACGACTGGTGGATACACATGGATGGGCGAATCCACGTGGTTCGAATGCATGAGCCAGGCAGCTCTGAGGCGGAATCAACTCAAGGTGGGATGTCCGCGCCGATGCCGGGTACGATTCTCGAAATCCTCGTCAAGCAGGGACAGAGGGTCCGCGAGGGACAAGATCTGGTGGTGATGGAGGCGATGAAGATGGAGCATCGGATTCAGGCCCCCAGAGCTGGTGAGATCACTAGGCTCCACTATTCTGTAGGAGACCGGGTGGACATGGGTGCAACTCTAGTTGAGATTGGCGATTGAGAACAGGTCTGGGTTAATATCGAGCCCCGAGGTCGGCTGAACATGGAAGCCACCACGGTAATCATGGCCACTCTCATGGGAATCAGCCTCGCAGCCGCATCAGGGTTCAGGGTATTCCTGCCACCGTTCCTGCTCTCTCTCGCGGCCCGCCTCGATATAGTGTGGTTCCTCGAGCTGGACCTCATGGGCACACAATTCGAATTCTTCACCTCCACACTGGCAATAGTGGTACTGGGAATAGCCACCGTGGCTGAGTTCGCAGGCTTCTACGCTCCTTGGATTGACAACGCGCTCGACTCGATAGCAACTCCTGCCTCCATCATTGCCGGAATAGCGATGACGGCGATAGTTCTGGAGGGGACCGATCCTATCATCCAGTGGGCCATCGCTATCGTCGCCGGAGGGGGCGTGGCTGCCACCATCCAGTCCGCGACGGTGGGGGTCCGCAGTCTGAGTTCTACCTTCACCTTCGGATTGGGCAACTCGGCCGTCGCCACTGGGGAGAACGTGGCCAGTGTGGCACTGACACTGATTGCCATCCTGATTCCATTCATCTCGGCATTCGTCGTTATACTGCTGGTGGCTCTGCTGGTCAGGATGAAGCGCAGGAGCGAATCAGACGATTAGTGAAGCGGCTCAAGCACCTTTTGATTGCCCATGTAGGGCCTGAGTACCTTAGGCACGCTGACTCGACCGTCCTCCATCTGGTTCTGCTCCATTATCGCGACTAGAGCCCTGCTAGTTGCTATCGCGGTCGAGTTCAGCGTATGCACCGCCTCGTTGCCCTCGGTGGTCCTGAACCTCATTCGCAGACGGTTCGCTTGGTAATCGGTGCAGTTCGAGCACGAAACGACCTCCTTGTAATCCCCGGCACCCGGGAGCCACGCCTCGAGGTCGTACTTCCGGGCCGCCACCGTGCCCATGTCCCCGGTGCAGATGTTCACCACTCGGTAGTGCAGCCCTAGGCTGTCCCACATGTCAACGGCGTTGCTCAACAGATCTTCGTGGTAGTCCCACGAATTTTCAGGGTGGCAGATGACTATCTGCTCGACTTTGGTGAACTGGTGCACCCTCCAGATGCCGCGATCCGAAAGCCCGTGAGCACCGACCTCGCGGCGGAAGCAGGCCGACACTCCGACCAACTTGATTGGCAGTTCGCTGGGCTCGATTATCTCGTCCATGCGCATCGCGGTCAGAGGGTGCTCACTGGTCGCAATCAGGTAGTACTTGTCAGGCTCAATCCCATACATCACCGTCTCGAAGTCCCCTAGGTCCGTGACGCCTTCGTAGGCCTCTCGATTCATCATCAGCGGTGGCTGCACGAGCGTGTATCCCCTGCCCATCAGGAAATCGGCACCATACTGCTGCAGGGCCATCTCAAGCCTCGCAAGATCACCTTGCAGGAAGTAGAAGCGACTGCCGGCGACCTTCGCCCCGCGCGACTGATCTACCCATCCGTTCATCTCTATCAGGTCGTTGTGATTGCGCGGCTCAAAGCCCAACTCGGTCTTCTCGCCGTGCATGCTGTGGAGGGTGTTCTTCTGGTCGTCCTCGCCGATTGGGACATCAGCGTGCAGGATGTTGGGTATGCTCATCCTCAGAGAGTCTCTCCGAGTTAGGCAATCGTCGGAGAGTTCGGCCAGTTCGTCTATCCTCGCGCCGATGTCGGCGACCTCTGCCATTATTGCCTCAGCAGCCGCAGAGTTACCCGACTTTTTGGCCTCGGCTATACCCCTGGCCGCCTCGTTCCTGGCCTTCCGTAGCTGGTCAGCATCGTATCTGGCCTTGCGCCATTGCTCGTCCAGACTGATGACCTCGTCAATCGCATCATGCGGCAGGCCGCGCCTATCATGGTCGGCCCTGATGTCGTCAGCGTGCTCTCTGAAGATGTTGATGTCGAGCATTGCGACCAGCCCTCAGGGCTGGTCAGCGACCCTTCAATCAATCGGCCGTTGAGCTCACAGGAACGAGATGTCCTGCCACAGGGCCGCCGGGCCGACCGCGATAACCCCCGATACAAGGTAGCCTAGGATGCTGCCGCCATTGAGCAGTGGCAGACCGGCTTGAGCCTCCCCCCTGGCGACTTGCGTCATCAGCGCCACGTATCCTGCCAGCCCGCCCGCTAGGGTACCCAGTCCGACGACCAGCGGGCCTGCGTGCATTGTGCCGAATATGGTGCCGATCTCAGGGCCTACCTCAGGCAGCCAGGAGACAGCAGATATGACCAGCATACCCGGGAAGATTACATCGCCCAGCCCCATGAACAACGCATCCCTACCTCCCTCCTTCGGTTTGATGTGAGGGACAGGGTCGTCCCAGTCGGCGTCCTCGGGAGTCTCGCTATTCATCACGCTGTCCTCCTCCTCAATGAAGGAGTAACCCTTCTCCTTAGGCGCTACTAGGAGCACCGGGAGCTTGTTCTTGATCATCGTGTCAGCCAGTTCCAGCATGTGCTTGCTGCTGTTGACCGCCCAGTGGTCATAGACCGCGGCCGCTAACATGAACACGATGATGAGGACCGGGACGAACGAGACTCCTAACAGCGTAATTACTCCCGCGCCGACGAGCACCCCGACGGTGTTCACCACGTACCACTCAGGGTACAGGTGGAGTAGAATCATCAACGCGGTGCAGATAACCATGGTGCTGCCGACGACGAGATTGACCGATGCAATTCCAATCAACCAGAAGACCAGCGCGGAATAGGGCTGCACAGCGTAGAACAGGCTGAACCACAGGGCGACCATCACTATCAGTTTGATTACGTAGTCCAATCCCTTACGAGCCAGCCAGATAATCAGCGCCGTGAAGATTAGGATGAACAGCATCTCCATGGCGATGTAGCCCCCCTTGGAAGCCCCCTCGCCACCGAATGCCCTGACCTCGTCTACGTTGTAGATTGGCTGGATGCTAAGTCCCAACAGGATGGTACCGACGAACATCCCTGCCATGCTCAGCATCGAGGCCCACTGCTGCTTCATCACCTCGAGAACACCTGCTTCCTCACCCCGTGCCATGCTCCCACGAACTTCAAGGGCCATATCACCTTGACCCGTTCGCGCCCGGGCGAGTGTTGGGGGTGGGGAATCTGAATGAGCGTCCGAGAATGGCTTGATGAGCGCATGTCGATGGGCGTCAAGTTCGGCTTGGAGAACTGCGCTACACTGCTCTCCCGACTGGGCAACCCTCACCTCGACTTCCCATCGATACACGTCGCCGGGAGCAACGGCAAGGGATCCACATGCGTCCAACTGTCCGCCGCTGCCTGCGCCAACGGCCTATCTACAGGATTGTTCACCTCACCGCATCTGGTGACCGTCGAGGAGAGGATCAGAATAAATGGCAGGCCAATCTCACCCAAGGCGTTCGACAGGTTGCTCGGCTCCGTGATGAAGGCTGCCCGGATGGAGCCAGAGTGCACCCCCACCTACTTCGAGACCACCTTCCTAGTGGCTATGCTCGCCTTCAGCAAGGCGGGAGTCGAGCGAGGTATCATCGAGACAGGGATGGGAGGGCGGCTCGATGCAACCCGCATGGTGAATGCCGACCTGTGCATCCTAACGACTGTCTCCAAGGAGCATAGCGAGTACCTCGGCGATACACTGGTCGAGATCGCCGTCGAGAAGGTGGCCATACACCGTCCCGGAGTTCCTCTCATAGCACTGCAGCACGAAGACTCGCATGTCAGGGAGGTAATCGAACGCAAAGCAGGTCAAGATCTACGCTGGCTGTTTCGCCCAAAGACCGGAACGACGTGGTCTGGCCATTCAGCTGTGGTCGCGGCCGTTGGCTCGCATCTCGGGTGGCAGACCCCCTCAGCGGATTGTGTATGGCCCGGGCGCTCGCCCGGCTACGGCGAGGACTGGCTCGACGGCGTTACCACCAGACTGAGCGCCGCGCACAACGCAGAGAGCCTCGCCAATGACCTCTCCGAGGTGACCAGTCCAAGCGTGCTGCTGCTCGGCATGAGTAGGAAGGCCGATCTGAGGGCCACGCTCGAACCGGTGGTTTCAGCATTGAGCGAGGAGGGTAGGTTCCCGAGAATCGTCCTGACCGAGTCGAAGAGCGGCAGGAACCCGGCCGTCAGCGTCGATGAACTGTCAGAGACGATGGAGAGGATGGGTGTGAGCCAGTCGACAACTACCGAGAGGACACCAGAGAGGGCCTTCGAGATGGCAGGCGGCATAGCGAGGGAAATCGACGCAGAACTGCTCGTAATCGGAAGCGTCTACCTCGTCGGGGACCTGTTTGAATACGTGGTGGAGAGGGACGGATTAGAACTCTGGGACGAGTTAACGGCCCACTAAGAACCCAAGTACGATGACTTGCTGAGATGCTCGCATCGCATGTCCGAGGGTGAAGACGACAAGGTCGAGGTAAAGGTGGTGGTGGAGTCTAGGGACTCCGCATCCAAAGTAATCCTAATCTCCCTCACCCTAGTGCTATTGGGCATCCTGATTGCCGTGGTCAGCTCGGGAGGCGTTGAGGAACTGCTGCCCAAGAGGGGCGATGACGGAGGCGGCAACTGTGGTGACGGCATTGACAATGACAACGGAGGAAAGGCCGATGCCGAAGACCCCGATTGCTACTCGAATCCGAAGCTCTGGGAGGGATACGACCCAAGCCTGACCGAGGACCAGCCGGACAACGACGTTTAGGAGATGTGAGGATGAGCGAGAAGTGGGACAGGAGATTCCTCGATCTGGCAGCCCACATATCGGCTTGGAGCAAGGACCCGTCCACTAAGGTCGGATGCGTCGTGGTCGGCGAGGACAGAGAAATTCGCTCTACCGGGTTCAACGGCTTCCCGCGAGGTATTGAGGACGACCCGGCCAAACTCGCCGACAGGGAGCAGAAGTACCCGTTGATATGCCACGCCGAGGAGAATGCCATTATGCATGCAGCGAGGACGGGAGTCTCGCTGAAGGGCAACACCGCCTACGTCACATGGCCACCGTGCTCGCGCTGCACGCGCTCACTCATCCAGGCCGGGGTCTCGGAAGTGGTGTACCCAGCCGACATCGAGGTCCCAGAGCGCTGGGAGGACGACTTTGGCATCGCCATGGGGATGATGCAAGAGGCTGGAATCATCGTTAGGCAGGCCTAGGTGAGGCTTTCGAGCAGTTCCTCGAGGTCACCGTGCAGGTCATCCAGCGAGCCGTTGTTGAACAGGACTAGGTCAGCCATCTCCGCAGTCGCTACCAGTGCTTGCCCCGCATCGTCCAGAGCGACCTCCTCAGCCTTCTCGTGCGAGATGAAGGTGGCCCTGTCAGCGGGGTCGCCCGGACGAGCCCGATCCTGAGAGCGCTGCCAGCGGGAATCGGTCCCCGCTCTGACCTCGATCAGGACGAAGTCATCCCGCGCCCTCAGGGCCTCAACCTCGCCGGGAGTTCGTATCGAGTCTATCACTGCGTCATCGCCTGACAACTCATCCAGCAGCATCTCGGCGAGGATGCCAGGGCCACCGCGTCGCCTAAGTTCGCGTCCTCCTTCGATTAGCGTCTCCCTGCTCTCCTCCATTCCCTGCTCCGAGAGCCACCTCCGAATCGAGTCTGAGCATGACACGGTCCGCACCGCTCTGCTGGCGAACCATTGCACCACGGTGGTCTTACCGGATGCGTTCCTGCCAGTCAGTCCCACCAGCACGACCTCCCGTCAGGCCTGATGCGCATAGGGATTGTCATCACGATTTACGGGTGTGCGGGAACCTCGCCGGACCAATGCGACATCTTGTTGAGGGTGATGGTGACGTTAGTAATCTCACCATCCTCCCAGTAGTCTACTGCGATGAAAGTCGGTCTGTCACCGACCTCCTCCCAGCATCTCAGTGCCCTCTCTAGGAGGGTGTCGTAGTCATTCACTTGCCCTGCTCTGACCGGATCAGCAAACCCAAAGACGCTGGAAAGCCAGTTGTTCAGGTGCCAGACCGGCTGAACCCCATCTCCCCTACCGACTCTGCAGGACATCTCGCTTTGCTCCTGCTCGCCATATGGAGTGTCCCAACTGTGGGTCCAAGCGTGGTGTAACCAGGGATACCTCTCGTCGTACTGGTAGTCCCAGTAGACCACGAGGTCGGTGCCGTTCAGCACCATGTCCCCTATACTCGGCCAAGGATGCCCGGGCTGGTGCACGAAGACCCTATCGAGCATACCGGTCTGGTTGAACAGAACTTCGAGATGTTCACCCGGGACGTAGTTCTCGAGAAGTAGACTGACTACATCGCCGCTGCTGTTGTTCATCAGCGACCCCAGTAGCCGCAGCCACGCGTACGCGTCGACCTCGGAGTAGATGCACGGGTGCAAGAAGGTCGAGTCCGGGTCGCCGTGGCAGAACCTGACATCCTCGACATTGGTGTCCTCCTTGGTAAGGTGGTGGGTGTCGAGCATGTAGGCGCGGATTCCGCCCTCCCATTGCGCCTGCAGGCCAGTGTAGTGGTTCATAGCCATCCAGACCCCGTCCTCTATGGTAGCGTACGAGTTGTGGGTCTCCGGGAAGGTGAAGTTGTCATAGCTGCGCAGGCAGTACTCGGCCATGCCGTGGCAGACGATTCCATCACTGCCGTTCAACGGGTCCAGCCCGCGTTCCTCCTCCCAGCCGTTCGGGAGCCCGTCCCCATCGTCATCAGCCAACGGGTCCAGTGCCTCGGGCCCCTCGGGCCCTATGCATCCCGGACCCATCATGCTGCAGAGCAGCATCAGTCCCACCCATAGGCCCCTCATCGGTGTGAAGCGGTGCCATTCGCTCATGAAGCAATCGGATTCACCGTAGAGCGGCTAGACATAGCGCTTCGGAGTGCAAACTTCTCGTCGGAAGGCACTAATCGCAAGAGCGTGACCCCGCTCCGAGGGAGATGGCGCGACGAGGCACTGCTAGGCGGGGGCCGTTCGGCCGATGGTGGGATAGTCGCAGTGACCAGCACTTCCAGATTATCGCTTACTCGACTATTCTCTCGACCGCCTGCCTAGTCTGGGGCTTCGTCTTTCTGTTTGTACTCGGTGGCTATAGTGACCCGGAGGTCGAGCACCTGGTACCGTGGAGTTGGCTGGCCTTCGTCGGCGGCCTCGTCGTGGCGTTCTTCGCCGCGCCGGAGTTCTTCGTATACTGGGGTCAGCGGCAGATCCTCGAGGATATCCTACTCCTCGATTCGCGTCCCGAGATACTGCGTCGCCACAAGGAGGCCGAGGATGCTGCGGACATGCTTGGGAAGTCGTACCAAGCGCGACTGATGGGCCTGTACAAGGCACATAACGTCAACATCGGCAAGCGGTACAAGGTAGACCCCGTCATCCCCCTCGCGCCACTCCCCTCAACAGGCGCAGATGAGACTGGAGCAAGCGTTCGTTCCGGCCACTCGTGGTGGGACACCAACGACTCGACCCTCGCCAACGTCCTACCGGGGTTGCACACTCTAAGGAGGCAGTCCGTCAATCGAGGGTTAATCGGCGGCTCAATCACGGCGATTCTGCTGCTTGCATCCAACGCCACTCTCGGGCTGTTCACCAGTTCCAGCGGAGAGCGTGACCACACGCTCGACCTGACGGCGTCAATCTACGAGTTCGCACGAGTCTACGAACCATCCCCTCACTTCGATGTCATCAGCATCCTGTTCATCAGCCTGTTCGCCGGACTGTTGGCCTCCACTAGGCCGCGCCCTGTACCCGGGGACGAGGAGGAGTGAGATGTCATCGGGAATAGCTAGAGAAGCTATGCTGGCCCTCGGCCTAGTGGTTCTGCTGCTAGGGTCCATGTGGGTTGCTACTGGCTCCTTCCCCCCAATGGTCGTCGTCGAGTCCGGCTCGATGATGCATGAGGAGGAAGGCTCACTGGGAGCCATCGATCCGGGTGACCTAGTATTGGTGATGGATCCTGACAGGGTCGATATCGTAACCTTCGTAGAGGCCACTGAGGCAGGTAACGATGCCTTCGGATACCAATCACACGGCATGGAGGGGGATGTTATCATCTACAAGAAGAACGGCGGTTCTGACACCCCGGTAATCCACAGAGTCCTGCTCAAGGCAGTGGCCAACTCGTCAGGCGGTTGGGATGTTCCCGGCACCACTCTGCGCAATGTGGACAGCATAACCTGGACACTAGACTACCAGTGCCCTTACCATGGTGGGACCTATGACTTGGAGATAGACGACTGGATACCTTCTCATGAGGGCTACCTGACTACAGGGGATAACGAGGACAGCAACGGCTGCAAAATCGATCAGTTAGTAGCCGTGGGAGGAGATCCTAGAAACGGCCTGAAAGATGAGAACGGAAATCCAGTACTGGCTGTGATGGATGAGTGGGTCATCGGCGTAGCCTCCACGGAGATTCCTTGGCTGGGCGCCGCAAAGTTGGCCTTCTCAGGGACGTCTCATCAAGTCACCGACACCGCATGGAGAAACCTCGCCATGGTCATCGCGACCATCATCTCTGTACCTTACCTAATCGAATTGGTTACAGAGAGGCGTAATTCATCCTACGAGGAGGAGTAGTCACACCAGTCGCGGCAGCATGATGGGAAGAATCACGATGAAGAGAATCAGGAAGTTACCCATCCTGCTGATACGCTCTGCCATCAGTTCCACTCGCATAGGGTGAATCCCGCTGGTTAGCCTGCTCAGTACTGAGTGAACCCCGTCCTTCACTATGTGCCCACCATCGAACGGCACCATCGGGATTAGATTCGCGAAGCCAAGCAGGAAGTTGATCCAGACCAACCAGAACAGGAAGTCGAACAGCATCAGCATTCCAGTGGTCCCAAGCGTCGAGGCAATGGCACCACCACTCGTCTCTAGCATCGCGCGCTCCTCAAGCAGCATCGTCTGCCCATCGTGTTGTATCGGGACCCCTATCATCGCTAGCGGCGTCAACGCGGCGCCCAGAGCGCTCTGCGACACGGCATCCTCCCCACTCAGTATGCTCGAGTAGTAATCTACCGAAGACGAACTGGAGCGCAGCCCACTCACGCCGAGGAACGAATCACCGTTCTCGACCCCCATCTCGATTAACAGACTCTCGGTCTCCTCCACGCAGGCCGATTCGCCCCCACACAGCCCGACGTAGTACTCGTATCGGTCTCCGAGGGTTACAGTGATTTCGCGCTCTGCCCTATCGCCGTTCGAGTCAGGGTGGGAGATTACCGTGAAGACGGCCTCATCCCCAGAAGACAACACTTCCATCTGCTCTGAGAATTCCTTGTTTCCGGGTACTTCGGCCCCATCTATGTGGGTGATGATTTCATACGGGAGCAGACCTGCCTCCTCGGCACCCTCGTCTGCGATGATTCCAGTAGCGTACACCCCCGGGTTGCTCGCAACAAATCCCGAGGCGACCGCTGAGAGTACAATCAATGCGACATAGGTGGCAATGATGTTGATCGACGGGCCGGCTGCATACAGACGGATCCTCTCTCTCCTAGGTGCACGGACCATCTCGTGCATCTGTGGCTCCGCGAAAGCACCGATTGGAACGGGCCCGGCAAGTAGGAGTCCGAAGCTGCGCACCCTCATCCCGTGGGCGCGCGCCTGAATCCCATGGCTGTACTCATGAATCACCAATGCGAAGACGAGGGCAATAACCGGCCACCAGAAAGGCACAAAGCTAGTCACGCCCGGAATCAGTAGCAGGTCGCTGGCTGGAAGGTACTCCTCCGGTGGAGCCAAGACCGTGCTTATCGCACTGAGAATGAGCAGGGTGACTACTCCAAGCATGGCCAACAGGCACAGCCAGATTGAGAATTCGCCGAAACCCCTCCAGAATGCCCTCCTGCTTGAGATTCTCTCCAAGAACCGCTGCCCATGAGTGGTCCTTACCATCAGCACGATTCCGAGCATCTTCGACACTCCGTATCGGTCTAGGTACCCCTCGTCCTCGAGGTACAGCAGGCCGATGTACCAGAGTCCCATGATTACCACTACCCACACTGGCGTGCCGATGAAATACAGCAGATAGAGCAACAGCAGCGGGAGCCAGTAGCTCCTTCTGCTCTCGCCCTCTTCCATACTCAAGGGGCAGCATTTTCCCTCTTCAACCTGCGTCTGCTGCAGTAACCACCTTGAGACAGTGCGCCTTGCGAGGTGCATGACAGCCCCCTCTAAGGAAGACGAGAGGGGCTTGAACAGGCGAATCGACTCCCTCAGGCGCGAGCGCGACAGCATCAGGAGACTGCTTGAGCAGGCATCGATGGAAGGGATCAGGGAGAACGTTGAGAGACTGAACAAGAGGCTCGACAGACTGGACTCCGAACTATCTGGAGAGAATGGTAGTTAGTTGGTGAACTACGGTAGCGACTCGATCCTCTGAACGCTTGTCCCAGTGTCTATCGAGCGCGCTCCGTCGGAGCGGCACACCAATGCTAGGAAGCGATGCAGGGGCATGCCTTGGGACCAGTCCAGATGCGGTGTGCCATTACGAGTCAGAGGCAGCTTCGGGATGCTTCTGGAGAGGTGCCGGAGCTTACCAGTCAACGACTCCACCTCTACGCGCATGATGCGCCAACTGTCTCCCCTGACCCCCTTGAGGCGGTAGGCGTAGAGCGGGAGCAGACCACACCTCTCCCCTGTCGAACGCAGTGCTTCGTACTGAGCC
Source organism: Candidatus Thalassarchaeum sp. (assembly GCA_030748335.1). Lineage (GTDB taxonomy): Archaea > Thermoplasmatota > Poseidoniia > Poseidoniales > Thalassarchaeaceae > Thalassarchaeum. Next base: position 49,836 of record JASMMD010000004.1, read on the forward strand.
ATAGTCCTCCCGGATAGATATTGCTTGGAGGACTTGGACGACTTAACCTCGATGGGGAAGCACATGTCACCACGTAGAACCAGCAGGTCACCGGTTCCCTCGGAGCCGCTACCCGGGGCTCGGACCACTAGAAATGGACGCTGCACCACCTGCATAGCACGGGCACGCTCGATCTCGCTGCACGATCTGATTACCGCGCGTACGCCATCCAACTCGCCCGCGAGCACAGCGCGCAACTCGCGCTCGTAAACGCCACCCACGCCACTATCGCGTTCTCAGGGTTCTTGAGAACATTGGTTGAGTCTCACTCGAACTTGCCCTTTCGGTATTCGCGAGTCCTGTCGACCCCTGGAAACCGATCCTCGCTCTCGCGGTAAATTGTCTTCATGTTGGTTAGGAAGTTATTCTCGTCCGTGACGATTAGGACCATGTCGACACCGGGGTCGTCCTCCCCATCCATCCACTCGAGGACGATTTCCATCGTCATCCGCGCTCCCTCTCTGTGAGGATAGGCGAAGACATCCATTCCTAGGGGAGGGGTGACCAAGGTCTCGCGTGGCTCAAGCCCCTCGACGGCCTCGAACAGCGCCTCGTACGACTTCTTCAGCAGCTCTCGCCTGAAGTTGTCCTGGGTCGGCCTCCTGCAATCGGGGCCAACGACGTGAACTAGGTGCTTGGCAGGGAGGTTGAACGAGGGCGTCGTGACTGCTTCACCCACTCCGCATGGCTGCAGGTTGGATTTGCGACGCTCCCTAGCTATCCCAGCGCAGAATTCCCTGAGTTCTGGTCCTGCGGCCTGTTGCAACCTCTCGTCGAGCCCCTCGCGCCCAGCCAGCCTGTTGTTGGCCGGGACGACCATGACATCACCCTCCACGCGAGCCAGATTGCCGAATACGACACGTACCTGACCATGCTGGCACTCGCGAACGATAACTACCTCGGCCATAGGCCCTCAAGGTGGGGCCATCGGATATCTAATCATCGGGCATCACCCCCAAATCCATCGAGTAGGTAACCTTGATTCGCAATGGCTTACTTGGTTCGTACATGTCGGTCGGATACGTGCTGATTAACGTCGAACCGGGCTCGGAGTCTAGCGTGTGTCACGCAGCCACCAGTCTGGGATGTGTCACCGACGCCAATTTGCTCTTCGGCGACTACGACCTGATTGTCAAGGTCGAGGGTGACGACATGGGTGACATTGCCCGAAATGTCGTCGAATCCATCCGATCCATCCCAGGAGTGGCCAATACCAAGACCCTGGCCTGCGCCGAAATGTAAGATTTCGACCCCCTTGGGATTTGGTAAAACCCTCTAATTGAGGCGCAGTATAGCGTTTCTCCGCCCATAACTTCATTATCCCTTCTGAAAGCGCGCGGAGCGGAGGAATTGCTTCATGTCAGGAAAGAAATACTTCGTACTGATGGAAGGCGGAAGCGACACCACGCAGGTGTTCGTTAGCAAGCAGCCACGCGGTGCGGCCCTCAAGGCGGCCACGCGTGGACACACCGACATAGAGCTGAGGGAGCGTGGGACCAACAAGGTCCACTGCTTCTCTGGCTGGACTGAGATGGTGAACAAGCCCAAGAACGGGCCTGCATGGCTACCGGCTAAAATCAAGAAGGCGAACGTCAAGAAGAGTGGAACAAAGCGCATCTAGCGCCTTGGCACTCTCTTGATCGCCGGTACGGATTACACCCCACCCGGGAGCGGAGCCTCTATCCCGTTCCAAATCAGTCCGAGCGGAGTTTGCGCGCTAGCATGACGAGCGGGTCGTAGAATTCGGTTACAACCCTCTCCTTGAGGGGGATAATCGCGTTGTCCGTGATGTTGATTCCCGCCGGACACACTTCCGTGCAGCACTTGGTGATGTTGCAGTAGCCGATGCCGAAGTCATCTTTGATCTCAGGAATCCGACTCTCCGTGTCCAGGGGGTGCATTTCGAGCCCCGCCAGGCGCACGAAGAAACGCGGTCCGGCGAATTCATCGAACATCTGATGCTCGCGTAGTACGTGGCAGGTATTGACGCATAGCATGCACTCTATGCACGAGCGAAACTCCTGTAGTCGGTCAGCCTCCTCCTGACGGAACTCCCAGTCGAACTCCTCTGGGCCGCTGATTGGAGTAATCCTGCGATCCGTGTCATACGCCCACGATGAATCGGTCACCAGATCTTTGGTCAGGGGGAAGGCCTGCATCGGCTTGACGAGCACCGGCTCTCCGTCCGGAGCCTCCTCGAGCACATCCTCCATCCTAGTCATGCACATCAGTTTTGGTTTACCGTTGACCTCAGCGCTGCACGAGCCGCACTTACCGGCCTTGCAGTTCCAGCGGCACGACAAATCGGGGGCCTGCTCGGCTTGGATTCTGTGGATGACGTCGAGCACGACCATCCCCTCGTCTAGGGCTACGGTGTAGTCGACCATCTGGCCGAACGGCTCGCCATCGGCATCGGGCTCGCCCCTGAAGACTCTGAACGTCACCTCGTCCATCACGATCCCTCCTCATGCAGGTCTTCTGTGTCCAGCAGCGACTTCAGCTCCTCGGGAATCTCAGGATACGATGAGTAGGCGATTTCCATGGAGCCGTCATCACCCATCGAGATGACACTGTTCACCTTGCCCCAGTGCGAGTGGTCGGTATCCGGGAAGTCGTCCCTAGTGTGAGCACCCCGACTCTCCTCTCTCCTCAGCGCTGCCAGAGCGCACATTCTACTGACGTCAATCATCGCTGCCAGTTCCAACGCCTGATGCCAGCCCGGGTTGTATGTCCTGGTCCCTCCGGGTGAGGTGATATTAGCCCGCTTCTCTAATTCGTCCAAGTCGGAAAGCGACTCCAGAAGCAGATTCCTAGTCCTGATAATCCCGGCCTTGTCCTGCATCATCTCGCGCAGGTCACTGACCACCTTCGCAGGGTTCTCCCCGCCCTCGCGGTCCAGTGGAGCCAGCGTTTCAGCGACGACTTCATCGATCTCCACTTGGTCTATGCCTGCGAAGTACCCCATCTGCTTGGAAGCCTCCGCGGCCTGCTCGCCAGCTATCCTGCCGAACACAATCAGGTCTGAAAGCGAGTTGCCGCCAAGGCGGTTGGCTCCGTGCAGTCCCGTGGCGACTTCGCCAGCCGCGAACAGGCCCGGAACCGACGTCTCCTGAGTGTAGGGGTCGACCTTGACCCCACCCATCACATAGTGAGCGGTCGGGCCGACCTCCATCGGCTGCTCGGTGATATCCACGGCGGCGAGTTCCTTGAACTGGTGGTACATCCCAGGCAGCTTCTTCTTGACCTCGTCCTCGTCCCTCCAAGATATGTCGAGGTAGGCACCGCCATGCTCCGAGGCCCTGCCCGCTCCCCGTTCGCTGTTGATTGCCTTGGCTACGACGTCGCGAGTCAGGAGTTCTGGAGGCCGGCGCTTGGTGGCGAGTTGGCCCGAAATCACTTCGTCGACCCATGCCAGTGCCTCCTCCTCGGTGTCGGCGAACTCGTCCGCGTACATCTCGGGAACGTAGTCGAACATGAAGCGGTCACCCTCGGAGTTGCGCAGCACTCCACCTTCTCCCCGCACTCCCTCGGTGACGAGGATACCCTTCACCGAGGGCGGCCATATCATCCCCGTCGGGTGGAACTGGACGAACTCCATGTCACCCATCTCGGCTCCTGCCCAGTATGCGATGGCGTGACCCTCGCCGGTGTACTCCCACGAGCCCGAGCAGACCTCCCAGCAGCGCGTTATGCCCCCCGTTGCCAGTACCACCGTCTTGGCCTTGAATACGTGCAGCGTCCCGTCGTTACGGTCGTATGCGAAGCATCCGGAGATGCGCCCGTCGGTCTTGAACAGCCTGCGTACAGTGAATTCCATGAACACGTCCATACCCATGTGGACGCCCTTCTGCTGTAGAGTGCGAATCAGCTCGAGGCCCGTGGCGTCGCCGATGTGGGCCAGCCTCGGGTAGGTGTGGCCGCCGAAGTTGCGTTGGCTGGTCAGTCCCTTCGGCGTCCGGTCGAAGACGGCGCCCCACTGCTCGAGTTCGCGAATCCTGTCTGGCGACTGCTGCGCATGGATCTGGGCCATCCGCCAGTCCCCGAGGTACTTGCCACCCTTCATCGTGTCACGGAAGTGGGTCTGCCACGAGTCCCGGTGGTCCTTGTTGGCGAGCGCCGCGGCCGCACCGCCTTCGGCCATCACGGTGTGTGCCTTACCCAGCATTGATTTGCAAATCATCGCGACGCTCACCCCGGCAGCGCTGGCCTCGATAGCGGCGCGCAGCCCGGCGCCCCCGGCGCCGATGACGACGACGTCGTGCTCGTGCATCAGCACGTCATCCATCACAAGCCACCCCACAGCACGACATCGGTCAACCAGCCCATGGTGCAGGCGTAGATGTAGAGGTCAGCGAACATGACGATGAACAGGGAGTAGAGCGCCCATTCCTTGTGGTACTCGTTGAACCACGTCGAGAACCTCCACATCCGGTACCTCAACGTCGGTCGTGAGTCTTTGGTCCAGAGGTCTGAGCCCCCTCCCACTAGGTGACGGAAGGCATGGCACCCGAAGGTGTAGCCCGAGAGGGCGATGACGTTGGCAGCGAGAACCAGCGAGCCCACCGAGATGCCGTACGAGTGGGCGTGGCTTACGACGTCGTGGAAGTTGACCGACAGCCAGACGTCGTAGGACAGTATCGGTAGGTAGGCGATAGCCGCGTACAAGAAGTAGCGATGCAGGTTCTGGACCAGCAGCAGACCGGTCTCCCCGCTGTACTCGTTCCAAGGCTTGGAGACTGCGCATCCGGTGGGCTGCTGCATGAAGGCGCGGTAGTACGCCTTGCGGTAGTAGTAACACGTGCCCCTGAAACCAGCGGGGAATATCAGGATGAACATCGCCGGTGACATCCAAGCCAGAGCCATAGGCACCATCGAGCCGAGCTCGTTCTCACCGGGCAACACTAGGGGGCTGAAAAGCGGGCTGAGGACGTGACTGCCCTCGCTCTCGATGGCCATGGTCTGGGTGCCGGCGCTCCTGCCGAAATCCTCGAAGATCCAGAAGTCGGCCTCCATGAAGCCACGCCAGGTGGCGTATACGATCATAATCCCGAGATAAGCGGCCATTGCTGTCGGCCCCTTCCACCAGTCATCGACACGGTCCGTGGCGCCGAGACCCTTCTTCATCGGGAGCGGGAGTTTGACGCCCTGACTCATGTGCATCCCTGATGTCCGCAGCGCGCGGTCCTACTATCGTGGCCATCCA
>JASMMD010000050.1 GCA_030748335.1 Candidatus Thalassarchaeum sp.
CATGCCCTGAGCCAGCAGCCCACCTATGGTGCCAGCCAGAAGATCACCGGTACCTCCAACAGCCATTCGGGAGTGACCTCCCGAAGCACGGCAGGACCTCCCCTCAGGGCCAGTCAGCACGTCCTCGGGTCCAGTGACCACTATGGTTGCAGCCTCTCCGCTGCAGCCCTCAAGGGCGTCTGCAGGAGATACCTCGCCCAGCCAGCGCTCGGCCTCCTTGGCATGAGGAGTGGTAACGCCGGTGAGGCCATCCGGCCATGTCCCGTTTGGTAGAGCTCCGATTGCATCGGCATCGACCACCACTGGTATGCCGTTGTCGGAGGCCTCACTGAGGATTTTCGACACCGCCCCAGTCGTGGCATCGTCACGACCCAGACCGGGGCCGATGACCAATGCCTGAGCCCCACGGGGCCCGAAGGCCTCGGAGATTCGAGAGAGGGAGGAATCAGTCAGAATGCCTTCGTCAGGCAAGATCTCGGGAATCAGCGTGGTGGGCCATTCTGCTCTGGCAGCGGCCGCGCTAGGCATCGCGACGTGTACGAGGTCGCAGCCGCTGCGCGCGGCCGCTATGCCTGCAAGCATCGGGGCACCGTGATAGGGGCCCCCTCCGATGACCCATAGCCGACCGCGATCCCCCTTACGGGCGTTCGCGTCCAAGGGCGGGTAGCGGATGGCATCACCTGGTCCGCAGTCCTCGACCTCGGCAGGCCATGGTAGTGGAGCCACTGATACTTCCCCGGCCTCTGGTGAGTCCAACCCCCGCTTCATACTATGGAAGGTCAGGGTGGCGTCGGCTGGCAGCACATCCGGACCGCCAAGTCCAGTAGGAATGTCACAAGCAAGCACGGGAGTTTCGAGCCCGGCTGCCCACGCAGCGACCTCAGCAATTGGGGACCTGAGGGTCTTTCCCAGTGCCGCTCCGGCTCCCAACAGGCAGTCAACCACGAGTGATTGCTTCTCAGTAGGTGCGTCGGGCCAGACTCGTACCTCTTCCGCGGCCGCTCGCGCGGCGCGCGAGGCGTCACCGCGTGATTCGGGATGGCTGGACATCACCGTAGTCGGGATGTCCCACTCGCGAAGGTAGCGCGCGGCGACGAATCCGTCCCCCCCATTGTTGCCCGGGCCGCACAGGACCAGTGTCGGTCCGACAGTCATCTCCCGGGCTGCGGCTGCGAGCGCCATTCCAGCAGCGTCCATCAGGGTCGAGTCTGTTATGCCTAGTGCGTTCGCGTTGCCATCCAGCACCGACACCTCGGGCCAGCGCATCTCCCAGCACGCCGGCTCACGCATGGTCCTACTCACACGAGTTCCGCTTCAACGGTTGTCATCGTGTGGCTGCGGGTCTCACCATACTCGTCGACGAACGAATCAGGGAGTTCGTCGCCAGCCTGAACGACGAACGGGTCGTCACCGCCCGGCAGCATGTCGATGGGTGCTTCCGCTCCCTCGGGCACGTTACGATACACTGGGCGCGGCTCCAGCTCGAAGTCCCGCGAGAGCACGTACAGAGGCCATGGAGAGTCGGAGGTGGGCACCATCCGATTGACGAGAACGTACTTGTTGAGTGAGACGAAGATGAACGCGGTGACCCCCCAGAACAGCAGGATGATTGAGATGCCGTGCGGGTTGGTAGGATTCCAAGGATCATGCACGTTTGTCAGCAGATCACCGAAGTAGGACAGCATCAGGACGGCAAACATCGCAGGGAACCCGATGTACATGATGGCGTCCCACCAGCGTCCAATCCACCAGTCGTTGTCACCGGTGTTAACGAAGTCGTCGCGGAAGGCGGAGACGCCGTTCTCGACGTAGTCGCCGACATCGAAACCATCCACATCGTTGTCATTCTGCCACGACTTGTAGCGGCTCCAGCCGTACTTCCAGATGCTGTATGCGATGAACAGTCCGCTGAACATCAGGCCGTATCCCCAGATGTGGTCCTGGACCTCTAGGAACTGCGGGAAGGCTACCCCTGTCGAGCCATCGACAAGAATCCACAGCCCCGCGCTTGGCAGACCGAACAGGAAGATGGCCGCGCTGGTGAACCCGACTGCCTGCGAGCGGTCGACCCCGTGATCGACGAAGTTGCGCACGCAGAGCTCCACGGTCGAGATCATCGAGGTGAGGGCGGCGAATGACAAGGCGAGGAAGAAGACCGCTACCATCAGAAGTTGGATGCCAGGACCTCCTGGGGCCTGTGAGAAAACCTCGGGTAGAACGAGGAAGGTGATTGCAGAACTACCTCCCCCAACGGCGCTCAGAGGGTCATCTACCACCGCGAAGACCGCCATCATCACAGTCAGTCCTGCTATAATCGAGATGCTGTTGTTGGCTAGGCACATCGTCGCCGCGTTGAGGGTGGTGTCCTCGTCCTTGCGCATGTATACCGAGTAAGTAATCGCCATTCCCATGCCTGCCGAGCACGACCAAGCCGACTGCGACAGGCCGTTAATCCAGGTCTCCGGCTCCATTAGATACTCAGGCTGAATGCTGAACATGAAAACGAAGCCATCCAGCGTCCCGTCCTCGAAGTCCATCACGAAAGCGAGGAAAAGTGCGGTGAATAAGAGAACGAAAAGTGACGTCATGAGGTAGACGTTTGCCTTCTCGATTGCCTTGGCACCCTTCCATATCGCTGCCATCGTGATTAGGATCGCAAGAACTTGGAAGATGATGACTTGCTCTGGTGCTTGTAGAAAGTTGTTCCAAACTTCGGTGGTATCGACCCCTTCACTCAAACCTCCTCGAATTGCGGTCTGGAAGTAGTTCAGGCACCAACCGGTGACCACAGCGTAGTAGAATCCGATTGCTGTCGAAATCCAAGCCGTCCAAAGTCCCATCCAAGCGAACTTCGGACCGGCAAAGATTCGGAAGGTCCCAACCGTCCCGGTCCTGCTTCGCTTGCCTAGTGCGAACTCGGCGATAATGAGGGGGACGGACCACAGGAACAGGAAGATGAGCCAGGGGACTAGGAAAGACCCGCCGCCGTTGGCCCCTACCATCCTCGGGAAGCGCCAGATGTTCCCGGTCCCAATGGCGGCTCC
>JASMMD010000051.1 GCA_030748335.1 Candidatus Thalassarchaeum sp.
CCCGCCAGGATTTGAACCTGGGTCTATTGGTCCCAAACCAACAAGCATTGGCCAGACTAACCCACGGGCCCTGATGATGGTCCACTTGAATTGCCGGGATGAAGGTTACTAGAGCCAAGACCAGCTGTCCGGGCCGGACCTAACCAGTATCCCCTCCATCTCTGCCTGACCAATAACTTGCTCCGCTGATGGCTCGACATGACCCTCCTTCTCGAGCTCAGTGGATAGCCCCTCGAGCGTCAAGATGCCATCATCGCTAGTGGATTGGCGCATTATCCTGCGAATCGCCTCCGGACCGCCTCGCGTCTTCTCCTGTACTGCGGCCCTCCGACTCTCTTCGGAAGCGACTCGCGTCTCAACCTCCTGCTTGATCTGTGTCGGCAGATTCGAAGCGGCGACTGCCTCTGCCAGTCTCTCCGAGGACTCGAACTCCTTCTGTGTCTTGCCCTTGGATGAGCCGCATCTCGGGCACGAGGAGAACGAGGCCTTCCTAGATCCGAACGAGTTCCCGCAGATGCACCTCACCAGTATCCAGGTCTCATCCACGTCAGAACCAGAATATCGCGGTTCAATAGTTTGTCCCGAGCATCTCTGGGCCGATTTGATGTATCCCTGACTCGTGCGAGGTACATGACATCACCCAGAGTAGTCTTCGGTTGGCTGCTCGCAGCACTCCTAGTGGGGATGTCCGCGAACAGTTTCGCTGTCAGGGGCGAGATCACGGCCGAGGCGTGGGGCTTTCTACTGCTGACGCCGTTGGCCCTCGCTTTGGCGATGAGTCCCACGCTGCCTTGGGAAGGCCCCGATTCCGAAGAGACTAGGGGATGGTCCGACGATGAGGAAGAAGTAGACGGGTCGAAAGAAGTACCCGACCCAATCGAGTCCGGCTTCGACGTC
>JASMMD010000052.1 GCA_030748335.1 Candidatus Thalassarchaeum sp.
CGAGTTGCGGGGGTATTTCCACATCGGTTGGTCATAGCGTCGCTCCTTCAATGCGACGCCGAATCGGTCTGGGCTGGCAGACATTCAGCAGCATCCTGCTTCGCGCAGGGGTGCGGAGACGAAGGATACCCTGTCGACGTCATTGGTATTCTTGAGTCTCTCGAGGATTTCCTTGACCAATCCTGCTTCGCCCCTGATTTGCATGGTGTCCACGCAAGTATGGCTCTCAGTCAAGCAGTTGTGATTGTAGGAAGAGACCTGAATCGAGTGGGAGTGTCTGATATCCAGGATCTTGCTCTCCACTCCGTGCTGGTAGAATATCACCAGCACCCCCTCGGTGACCGAATCTGCGTCCATCGTACTCAGGTCGCCGCCGCGATTCGCATCCGCGAAGTGCAGGCTAGCGTCTCTGAGGAACATGCTTCTGTTCTTGTATCCTGAATCCTCTATCATGGAGTCCAATCTGCTTGCGAATTCCCGGTCTCCACTGAACGAAATCACTCTGCTCATGACATTCCTAGGCACTCAGAATTAATAACATTTTTTTTATATGTATTATCAATCGGCGACGATATGGCAACAGCAAGCGCCCCAATCGAACTAGCAGCACTAACTCTAATATTGGCCCTCATAGGGGGTCTATTCCCAATATTCAGCAAGATTAAGGAGGATCCGGAGACTCTCAGGAGAATCACCGGAATCGCATCAGGAATTCTACTGGCTTCGGCCCTTCTGGTTGTAGTTCCGGAGGGTTTCGAACTGGCTACTGGGGAACACGAGGAGCACGAAGAAGAAGGTCATGAGGAAGAGGAGCTTGGCAATCTGCTGATTGGAGGAGCCGTCTTAGCGGGCTTCCTAATGATGCTGATCCTAGA
>JASMMD010000053.1 GCA_030748335.1 Candidatus Thalassarchaeum sp.
GTTAGGGTTCCTCTCTACGTTCACTATTTCTTCTCTGATTAGTTCATCTCCCAGTAGTTCCCTTACCGAAAGGTGGTCGTCCCCTCCTTTGTCCCCTAGGAAAGAAAACTCCAGTTGCCTCCCTTTCTCCTTTGTATCCTCAAGAAATATAATGAATTCATCAGAATCGGGTATATTTTCCAACAACTGTCCTACCGAATTGGCCTGAAATTCCTTCTCTGTCAATCCATCAATGAGCACTGAGAAAGTGCGGGTTCCTCCCTCGAGTTTTTTACCTCGAGAATCCATCCAAGCAGATACGGCGAGGGCCTCATCCATGTCGAGTGAATCGTAGTTTTTCTTAATCCACGCAGACCTTGCCATGGCCTGAAGCTCCATCGCCTCTGGACCAGAGTCCCAGCCGCCCTGGCCCCCACCAGCAGTAGCGTCGTAAACCAGTTTGTACCTCTTGTGAGAGTGTTCTGGGAGAGTCTTCTCGAAGGACCTCGCGGTGAAAAGGGCGAGGAGTGGGAGGAGTAGGCATGTCAATGCACATAGGAGGTTGGCCATGGGGAGAGGGGAGTTTGGATCCTGAAAATCGTCCTTTACCATCATGGTGAATATCAGAAATATTGCTGACCCAACTATGACCCATATCCTAGGCGCTCTGTTGAAGGCAAGGAATGAGAATGTCAGCATCATATTGTTCCGTTCTGACGATTCATCAGAACCCATGAGGTCGTCTCTCAAACAATGTATTGTATAGTTATCCACGGCATCAAACCGTTCAAGTCCAGCGCCCCTTTCGAATCATGGCATTGGACTTGACCAGCAAGCGGTCCATCCTGAT
>JASMMD010000054.1 GCA_030748335.1 Candidatus Thalassarchaeum sp.
CCCTCGCAGTCCTCGGGGATGATCGCGCCTCTTGGTCCACTACGATGGCGAAGGTCTTCCCCTCAATTGTAACATCCCACTGCTCGCCGTCGAATTCGATTTCTACTTCGAACTCCTCCCCATCCACTTTCACCCTCTTCTTCTCTGACATCGAATCACCTGGTTGTGCTTCTTCTTGTCCGAGCACGGAACAGGCTTCGTCTGCCAATCACCATGCGCCTGTGATCCTCGGACCAAGCACTACCTCCCTTCCTTTGGGGAGGGGTACGAAGAACCTCGCCCCTAGGCGCCTCGGACAAAACCGTCGCTATCGCAGCGGCCAGTAACTTCTCTTGTCTGGACTTCTTCATCGAGTGACCTCACAGGGGGATGTTGCCATGCTTCCTAGCAGGCCTAGCCTCCTCCTTCTCCAGAAGAGCGCCAAGGGCTCGTGTCAGAGCCGCCCTGGTCTCGGAGGGTTGAACGACATCGTCCAGATAACCCAAGGCAGCGGCTTTGTAGGGGTTTGCGAAGGCTTCTGTGTAATCATCAACCAGCCTGTTCCTCTCTTGGTCGGGATTCTTTGAACTCTCGATTCTCTTTCGATGGATAATCTGAACAGCACCCGGGGCTCCCATCACAGCCAGCTCTGCAGAGGGCCAAGCGATGTTGTAATCCCCTCTGATGTGCTTCGATGACATCACATCATAGGCACCACCGTAGGCCTTCCTAGTGATTACTGTGAGCTTTGGTACGGTCGCTTCGGCGAATGCATACAGCAACTTAGCCCC
>JASMMD010000055.1 GCA_030748335.1 Candidatus Thalassarchaeum sp.
ACGCCGAAGCGGGCGCTTCCAGCGCAGCCCGTGCCCCACCAGGGTCGGAGGCATCGAGTGGGTCAGACGGGAACCTGTCGTCGCCTTCGACGCCGTTGACTTCCTCGCCGTCGGAGAATCCGTCGTCGTCGGTGTCTGCGTCGCGTGGGTTTGTACCCAGGTCGATCTCTTCGCCGTCGGAGAGGCCGTCGCCGTCGGTGTCGGGGTTGGTCGGGTCGGTGCCGCGTGCGACCTCGTCTCCGTCGCTACATCCGTCGTCGTCGGTGTCGGGGTTGCACTCATCGGTGCCGGCCCTGGCTTCTTCGGAGTCGGCAAACCTGTCGTTGTCGCAGTCGGGGCCGGGGTTGGCCGGATCCAACGGGTCGAGGCCGCGGCCGTGCTCGGTTCCGTCGTCGAAGTCGTCGTCGTCGGTGTCGGGATCGTTCGGGTCGGTGCCGATGTCGAGCTCGAGCGGGGTCGGCAGGCCGTCGTCGTCTGTGTCCGGGTCCTTGGGGTCGGTGCCGGTGTCGAACACCTCGATGCCGTCCGCGATGCCGTCGTTGTCGGTGTCACGGTCCAACGGGTCCGTGTCCGTGTCGTTGACCTCCTCGCCGTCGACCAGGCCGTCGCCGTCGGTGTCCGGATCGTTCGGGTCGGTGCCGATGACGAGCTCGTCGACGTCGTCGAGGCCGTCACCGTCGGTGTCGTCGACCGTTGGC
>JASMMD010000056.1 GCA_030748335.1 Candidatus Thalassarchaeum sp.
GCTACGGATCCGAGTTCTCGATGACAGTCCTCACGCCCGGTGGCACAACGGACACCTATGCCTACGACGATGCCGATGTAACGTACACTACGGCCGGCGATTATACAATCCAAATCGTGGATAGCTACGGAGATGGTGGTGGATACGCGACTGCGACTTACGCAGTCACTGCTGGAGCTGTTGCAGACCAGTGCCCGACAGGCGACCTAGGCTGGACATCGAGTCCTTCCACAGATCACGACACCGATGGGTGCCAGGACTCCAACGAGGACACCGACGACGACGATGACGGTGTAGCTGATACCAGCGACTCTTGCGCCACCGGTGACCTAGGCTGGACCTCTGGCTCATCCACGGACTACGATTCCGATGGCTGTCAGGACTCCGCAGAGGACACCGACGACGACAACGACGGCGTCGCTGACTCCGCTGACTCCTGCGCGACCGGTGATCTCGGATGGACGTCCGACGCCACCACCGACAACGATGGTGACGGATGCCAGGACAGCGGCACGGAGGACGACGACGATGACAACGACGGCTACGCAGACGCCTCTGATGTCTTCCCTCTGGATTCGACCGAGTGGGCTGACAACGACGCTGACG
>JASMMD010000057.1 GCA_030748335.1 Candidatus Thalassarchaeum sp.
GCTGAACCGACCTTGTAGCAGGATCCGGACTGCTGGTCTGCGAAGGAAAACGTTGGATAGCCAGAGGATGCTGACATGATGTGGTCCATGCGAGAAATCGGAGAGTCATTTGGCCAGCCGCCGCTACTGGACTCGAAGAATGACACGAACGTGAACTCCTCTGGGTTTGATGCCTTTAGGTTGGCAAGTGAGGGAGATGCGCTATCCATGCACGGAGGGCACCAGTGGGCGCCGACGTACTCGCCGAACACCGAGTGACCGGGGCTTGATGCGTACATCGGAGCGATCTTCTGCTCGAGCTCTTCCCTGTCCTGAGCAGGCTCTTCGGGGAAATCGAAAACCGAGGAAAGGGGGGCTGCAAATAGCGCCAAGCAGACCCAGAACGCCGGGTTTAGAAGCGGTCTTACGACTGGTCTCATCGGTATTTGAGATGGTCTGTCCCGTATAATCATGCTGTTCGCCCTTTAGGGCGAAATACATCTTTGGGTCTCAGTGACTTGAAACGTACCTGTTTGCCTCGGGCGCCATGGTGGACGGAAGGGCAGGTTCCTGG
>JASMMD010000058.1 GCA_030748335.1 Candidatus Thalassarchaeum sp.
TCTCAATCGACTTGACCACGCCTGCTCCACCGAGAGTTGGTTGAAAGGCCTTCGCACTGGAGATTGAGAGATTCATATAGCGACTTCGCTAATTCGGAGGATGAGGACGACGAAGTTCGCATTGAAGGCCCAGTCGTTGCCCTGATCCGGATCGACGCCGTCCACGGGAGTGTCTGGGTCGCACTGCATCGCGGTGATGGTCCAAATCCAGTCTCCCTGTCCGAACCTGCCGTTTGGGTCGTTCAGCAGGCTCTGCTCGAGCTCCTCCTTCGAATCGGCGTAAACGGTGTAACCGGACTCGGGGGAGGGGTTCATCTCCGTCCTCTCGATTGTTGCCGATGCATTCTCCGTGATGTTGTCGTGGGACGTAATGGTGGAGGTCCTCCATCCCGAAGAAGGGACGTCTATCTCCAGGGAGAAGTTGTCCTCGGGCCACTGTACGGGGAGCAGGTCCCTGGAGAGCGTGAGCGTGGCCGTCACCGATAACACCCTCACGCCTTCACCGGGTAGGTGCTGAATCTCATGTGATGCGCCCTG
>JASMMD010000059.1 GCA_030748335.1 Candidatus Thalassarchaeum sp.
GCTCCGAGCGATCTTCGGGCGCATTGACCAAGTCCGAACCGGTTCCGACCGACTTCATCTTGGTTGCAGCCGGAAACCTGGACAGCATCCAGAACATGCACCCCGCCCTGAGGAGCAGGATTAGGGGCTACGGCTACGAAGTCTACGTCAACACAGACATGAAGGACACCGAGAGGAACAGGAGGCGCCTGATAAGGTTCATCGCCCAGGAGGTAAAGAACGAGTTGGGCAAGGACACAGGACGAGCCATTCCCCACTTCGACAAGCCCGCAATCGCACTCATACTGAAGGAGGCTCAGCGAAGGAGCGGACGAAGGGGGAAGCTCTCGTTGAGGCTCAGGGAGCTCGGCGGTCTTGTCAGGATTGCAGGAGACCTGGCAGCAGAGGACAAGTCCCCCCTGGTATCTTCTAAGCACGTTATCCGAGCCCGAACAATCGCAAAGCCATTGGAGCAACAGGTCGCCGACAGGTTCCTGGAGAGGCAATCTGAGTACGCGATGCTGGTCAATAAGGGACACCGCGTGGGGAGGGTAAACG
>JASMMD010000005.1 GCA_030748335.1 Candidatus Thalassarchaeum sp.
CAAGCTCGGTGCAGGTATTGCGCTAGCTGGTTGTGGGATAGGAACCGGTCTTGCGCAAGGACCAATCGGCGCAGCCGCTGTTGGCATGATTGCCGAGGACGACAGTAAGTTCGGTTTGGCACTTCTGTTCACCGTACTGCCTGAGACCATTGTTCTGTTCGGTTTCCTTTCGATCTACCTACTGTAGGTCGTTTGGGACTAGGCAGATATTGGAGAGTCACATATGTCATTGGACAAGCTTGCAAGCGAGATTGAGTCTATGGCCAAGGCCGAGGCTAAGAAGATCGCCGACGACGCGAAGGCCGAGGCCAAGCGCATCAGCGGCGAGGCTAAGGCATCGGTCAAAGAGTACCGCGGAGCGGCCATCGGACAGGCCGAGAGGACGAGCGAACAGGTCGCCATCGAAAGCATCGCCGCCGCTCGCCAGAGGAACCAGAAACGACTCCTCGTAGCGCGCAGGGCGGAGCTCGACGCGGCATGGGAGGAAGTTGTATCCCAGGTCGGCTCTGCCGATCTTAAGGGCAGGGAGGACATACTGGACTCCCTGTTGGAGAAGGCAGCTGAAGAAGCAGGCGAGGGCATGGTCCTCCGCCCGGTCTCGGTGGATCGCGAAGCCCTGTCCGGCAACTCAGACGGCTTCCAGATGGGCGAGGACATCGATGGAATCGGCGGCTTCGTACTCGAGAGTGCGGACGGCTCGGTCCTGATGGACTACCGCTTCGAGGGCAGGTTGCGCGACGCTTGGGACGCGAGCCTCGGTGAAGTCAGTAGCATATTGTTTGGAGAGTGAGTTTGAGCATGGCGGAGATAGCAGTCGGGAAGGGTAACTGGGCTAACGCCTCGGCCCGCAGCAAGGCTAGGAAGGCCAAGTTGCTCGACGAGACCAGACTCCGCCAACTGATGAAGAGCGGCCCGGACACTATCGCCGCCAGCATAGGCGAGCTCGACTACCGCAGGGAACTCGACATCTACTCGGCCCGCCTCAGCGGGGCGGACCTCGTCGAGGCGGCCCTGAGCCACAATCTGGATCGTGAACTCACAGAGGTGATGGGCTTCTGTCAGGGCCGACTGAAGAGGATAGTCTCGGTCTTCGCCCTCCGCTTCTCGTACAGCAACGCCAAGGCGGTACTCCGTGCCGTCAATGGAGGGGCCTCTGTCGAGAGCCTAGCCAACTCGGTGTTGCCCGACGAGAACGACCTCAACGTGGACTGGCTCGAAATCGCCCGCCAGAGCGAGACCCTGCATGACGCAGCCACGGCGATGGGCGGAACACCTTGGGGATCTGCCGTTTCTGATATCGACTCCGACGCGACGCTGCAGGAGTACGAGGACGCTCTGGACCGCCACTACTACCACGAGGCGATTTCAGCGCTCAGGACCAGTGGTCAGAGCCACAGCCTCCTATTGGGGTACCTACGCTCCGAAATCGACCATCGAAACATCGTGAACCTGCTACGAGCTCTACGTCAGAAACTGCCCGTAGAGCAGCGCTCAGGCCTGATACTGGAAGGAGGCAGATTCCTCAAGGGAAATCTACTGCGAAGTGCCGCACAGGCGGATTCGGAGGACGCCCTGATGGAGGTCCTGCGTAGGACCAGCATGGAGACCGCCGAGCTTGAGGATGCCCTGAAGGAGTCGCACGAACACGGTGGCCTAGACCCCGTGGTCAGCTACTTTGCATCCGAGAGGAGAGCCGACCTGAGGCGGATGAGCCATCTGAATCCCCTGTCGGCCTTCCCCCTAATTTACTACCTCGAGAGCAAGGTGCTCGAAGTCCAGAATCTCCGCCTGCTGGTGCGCGGCAAGGCGGTTGGGCTATCCGACGAGGTAATCGAAGCGCACATGGCGTTCTGAGGTGATGATATGGAGATAGCAATAGTAGGCACTACCGAATTCACCCTCGGATTCCAGTTAGCAGGCATAATGCGCCTGCACAACCCACACGGCGACGAGGAGATGCGCGACACCCTCAGCTCGTTGCTCGATGAGAAAGAGGTCGGTATCATCGTAGTCGATTCAGCCGATCTCACGCGCATGCCGGACAAACTCAGACAGCGAATGTCCGACAGCATTTCGCCCACAGTGTTGGGCATAGGGACAGAGGAGGACAATACCCTCCGTGAGTCCATCAAGTCGGCGCTCGGCGTCGACCTTTGGAAGTAGATTCCTCGAATACAAGGATAAGGAAGTGAAGAAATGAGTGAAGAAAACGGATTGATTTACAGAATCTCAGGACCGGTCGTCACGGCCGTCGGCATCTCGCCGAGAATGTACGAAGTGGTACGAGTCGGTGACGAAGGACTGATGGGAGAAGTGATTGAGTTGCACGGTGACCAGTCGGTCATCCAGGTCTATGAGGAGACCTCGGGCATCAGGCCAGGCGAGCCGGTGATCAGGACAGGTCAGACCCTGTCCGTGAAGTTGGGCCCCGGTCTGCTGACACAGATCTACGACGGGATACAGCGGCCTCTGGAGGACCTTGAGGAGACCATGGGCGTGTTCATCACGCGTGGTGTCGATGCCGATGGACTCGACCTCACGAAGAAGTGGGAGTTCAACGCCACCGCCTCGGTCGGCGACGAGGTCTCAGGCGGCTCTATAATCGGATTCGTTCAGGAGACCGAGACCGTTGAGCACAGGATCATGGTCCCCCCGGGACCCGGTGGCAAGATTGCTAGCATCGAGTCTGGCGAGTTCGACATTACGACCACGGTGTGCACTCTCGAAGACGGCACTGAGGTTGCGATGATGCAGGAGTGGCCGGTCAGGACCCCGCGCCCGTTCATCCAGAAGAACGCCCCGGACGTGCCGTTGGTGACTGGCCAGAGGATTCTCGACTTCCTGTTCCCCCTAGCTAAGGGCGGAACCGCTGGCATCCCCGGACCGTTCGGTGCTGGGAAGACAGTGACCCAACAGCAGTTGGCTAGGTGGTCGGACGCTCAAATCGTCGTCTACATCGGCTGCGGTGAGCGTGGCAACGAGATGACAGAGGTTCTCACAGAATTCCCTCATCTGATGGATCCCAACACCGGCAAGCCGCTGATGAACAGGACCACGATGATAGCTAACACCTCCAACATGCCGGTCGCCGCACGTGAGGCATCCGTGTACACCGGCATCACAATCGCCGAGTACTTCAGGGACATGGGATACGATGTCGCCCTCATGGCCGACTCCACCAGCAGGTGGGCCGAGGCCATGCGAGAGATATCTTCCCGTCTCGAGGAGATGCCCGGCGAGGAGGGATACCCTGCCTATCTGTCAAGCCGACTGGCCGAGTTCTACGAGCGCGCAGGACGAGTCCAGACTCTGGGCGGAGATGACGGGTCGGTATCGGTCATCGGTGCCGTTTCTCCTCCAGGAGGGGACATCTCGGAACCGGTCAGCCAGGGTACCTTGAGAATCGTCAAAGTGTTCTGGGGCCTCGATGCGGGTCTGGCTAGGCAGCGACACTTCCCCGCAATCAACTGGCTGAGTTCCTACAGCTTGTATCCACAGGCACTGGACCAGTGGTACCGGGATAACATCGCTAGCGATTTCCCTGAGGTCAGAACGAAGATCAGCAGCCTGCTGCAAGTCGAGGCCGAGCTTCAGGAGATTGTGCAACTGGTCGGCTCTGACGCCCTCCCCATGGACCAACAGCTTACACTAGAGGTCGCACGGATGATTCGCGAATTCTTCCTGCAGCAGAACGCTTTCCACGATGTAGACACTTTCAGCCAGTTGGGACTCCAGTATGAGATGGCCAAGGCAATCTTGACCTTCCAAGAGGAGTCCGAGAAGGCAATGGCCGGTGGAGCCGGTCTGGAGGAAGTTGTCAACGTCCCTGCACGTACCGACCTGATGAGAGGTCGATTCGAAGAGGGCTATGCTGAGCGCATTGGGAAATTACTCGGTGAGATGTCTAAGCAGATTGCTGGGACTATGGAGGACAACTAAGGGGGTGCCATGAATGAGCGGAAAGGAATACAGAACAATTACTGATGTCAAAGGACCATTGGTCTTCCTCGAGAAGACGGAACCCGTATCCTACGGTGAGATCGTGCAGTTACGACTCTCTGACGGGACGATGAAGAACGGACAGGTGCTCGATACCAGCGATGATCAGGTCATCGTACAGGTCTTCGAGGGAACCGCGTCCGTAGACAGACAGACCGGGGTCAAGTTCCTCGGAGACGTCTTCAGGCTCCCTGTCAGCAAGGGACTGATTGGACGTATCCTAGACGGTGCAGGGAAGCCAAGAGACGGCGGACCAGAGATCGTTGCCGAGGAGATGGCGGACATCATCGGTGCCGCCATCAACCCCTACAGCCGCGAGAGCCCGGAACAGTTCATCCAGACTGGGATCTCGGCAATCGACGCCTGCACGAGTCTTGTGCGTGGGCAGAAGCTGCCAATCTTCTCAGCATCCGGCCTACCTCACAACGACATAGCCTTACAGATCGCGAGACAAGCTAAGCTGGTAGGCAGCGATGACGACTTCGTCGTCGTCTTCTGCGCAATGGGAATCACAGCCGAGGAGTACAACTTCTTCGTGCACGATCTAGAGAGGACTGGTGCACTGGAGAACGCCGCGCTGTTCGTCAATCTAGCGGACGACCCTGCCGTCGAGCGACTGATTACTCCGAGACTGGCCCTGACGGCCGCCGAGTACCTAGCGTTCGAACACGATTACCACGTGCTCGTCATCTACACTGACATGACCAACTATTGCGAGTCCTTGCGTCAGATTGGGGCTGCCCGCGAGGAAGTCCCCGGAAGGCGTGGGTACCCCGGATACATGTACACTGATCTGGCGATGCTGTACGAGAGAGCAGGCATGGTCAAGGGCAAGAAGGGAAGCATCACCCAGTTCCCCATCCTTACAATGCCAGGAGACGACATCACGCATCCGATCCCCGACCTATCGGGATACATCACCGAGGGACAGATCGTGATTTCCAGAGAGCTGCATCAGAAGGGGATATACCCTCCAATCAACGTACTGCCGTCCCTGTCAAGGCTGATGAACGCAGGAATCGGAGAGGGTAAGACGCGAGAGGACCACAAGTCGGTCTCCGACCAGCTCTATGCCGCCTATGCAGGAGGCAGAGAATTGAGGGGATTGGTGGCAATCGTCGGAGAGGACGCACTCAATGAGCGTGACCTGCAGTTGCTGAAGTTCGCAGACATCTTTGAGGACCAGTTCCTCAGGCAGAGTCGGGACGAGGACCGCTCGATATCGGAGGGCACGCTCGACCTAGCGTGGGATCTTCTGACTAACATCGACACGAAGTACCTAGTCAGGCTGGACCAGAAGTGGATAGACAAGTACCACCCCACTGAGAGCAAGTCGTGAAACATCCAGAGGGCGCTTAGGAGGTAGAACATGGCTCTCGACATCAAGCCAACTAGATCTGAACTGATCAACCTCAAGCGGCGCATCAAGCAAACTCAGAACGGCTACAACCTGCTCAAGATGAAGCGTGACGGACTGTTCCACGAATTCAGGACCCTGCTCTCGGAGATGATCGAGGCCCGTGAGGGGCTGGTCGGGACCTACCGCGAGGCAGTCCAGTCGATCAGCCTAGCCAGTGCCATCGAGGGCGGACTGGCCGTCAAGAGCGCCGCCATAGCTATCTCTCGCCATCCGGAGGTCACGGTCACGCGGCGCAACATCATGGGAGTAGTAGTACCGAGCGTTGTCGGCACTAACCTGACCACCTCGATCGACGAGAGGGGAACGGGACTGATAGGTGGCTCGGCGTACATCGACGAGGCATCTGACGCATACTCAAATCTGGTCGAGAAGATCGTCAAGGCCGCCGAGATGGAAGCGACGCTGAAGCGACTCCTCGTCGAGATTGAGGCCACCAAGCGCCGAGTCAACGCGCTGGAGTACGTCGTCATCCCTCAGATGGAGGAGGCTCGGAACTTCATCCAACTCCGTCTAGAAGAGATGGAACGCGAGGAGACGTTCCGCCTGAAACGCTTCAAGAATAAGTGAAACGGCGAACTGCGTTCGCCGTGCGTACGTGCGAGGGGTCAAAACCCACCTCCCCAGCCCAATATCGGGAGGAGTCAACATGACCGAGGCCGAAACTCATCTGCTAGACACCGAGACGTGGAGTCAGCATGAACTGCTCGAGGTAATCTGCTCGAGGTACTTCGTCCTCGGAAGTCAGGGCTTGGCCGAGCACTCGTGGGAGGTCAACGGCAGGGACGGCAGAAGCCCCAGTTCCTGCCTCCGCTCGCTGAATAGGCACCTCAAGGACCTCGGGCTGATTGCGGTGCTCGACGAGGGCGACCCGCCTCTGCTCAGTGTAGGCGGCTTGCCGGTCCAGATGATGGTGATGCCAGCTTGGCAACAGGCTCTGGTATGGGCTTTGGTTACAGGGTTCGCGACTATGGCAGGTGCCCTCTGGGTCACCCATCTGGACCCATCTCTAGCTGTCCTCGAAACTGCTGTTCTGCAGACCGCCTTCGCCTTCTTCGCCCTCCCCGTGGTCGGTTCCGTGTTACTAGCGAGCTACGCCCGGATCTTCGTCTCGGAAGCATTGGAAGCCGAGTCGAGTCACCTAATCCCGCTCGCCTTCCCGGTGATGTCAGCGGAATGGCCGTTCAGCCTGATTTCGGCGATTGGTCAGTTGAGGCCAGACCTGCACCCAGTGCCCAATCGACGCGCGCTAGGGTTGATCGAGTTGACCACACCGACAGTAATGTTCGTCTGCGGCTCGATTCTGACCATACTAGGGCTGGGCATGACGCATGACCAGCCACCGGCGTTCGAGGCGGCTCCAATAGTAGTCGACACCAACTCCTTAGTGGACATTCTAGGTTCCTTGATGCAATCCTCTGACGTGGCCATGAAACTCCAATGGATACACCCGACCGGACTGGCCGGCATTGCTCTCTCACTAGCTGGGTGGGCTCTGCTACTGCCAATCCCAGGATTCCCTGGGGACCGCATACTGCATGCTCTAATCGGTCCCGAGGACATGGAGGAGGGCGGCAATCAGACGTCAATATTCATCATCACGCTCGGATTCACACTGTTCGTATTCATGAGCACGGACTACTGGCCGTGGCTGCTTCTGGTGGCAATTGCCGCGTGGCGCAGGTTCAGCCCCGAGCAGATGCCCTCGCCTTACGTCGTGGACGAGTACGCGGGACTCGACGAGATCCCGATGCGCCAGATTGCATCGTTGACTCTGGCAATCCTATTGCTGGGGTACCCCGGCCTCGAGCCCAGTTATGAGATGGAGGGATGGGACGCTGGCCTGTCGACCGAGTCGTGGCCCGGGTTTGTGGCCTTCGAGGACGGGCAGGCTTCAGTTGAATTGGTGCTAGAGCCTGCCGGAGTTATGCCGGTCTCTGGCTGGTTGCAGATGCGCGTCGAAGGGGCCCCTTACGGAGGCTGGCAAATTGATTCGGAGTGCTTGGATGAGAGGGGGACCTGCCGATTCGAAGACATCACTCAGGCCTCTCCGGGAAGCGTGTCGATTAGTCTGTCTCGTGAGCAGATGGAGGCTACAGAGCAGGCTTTCAGGCTGGTCGTCCTAGTCGATGTGGCCAATCACGTGACCGAGCACGCAATTGTGTTCCAGCCGATTGGGACAACCACGCCGATAGACCCTCTGTGGGTGATGGTCGAGGACACGAGCACCCCAAGGATCTGCGTAGAACTCCTAGTAGTCGAGGATGACCACGTCAACCTGTCCAACTACAACCCGTTCTGGTCATTCGAGAACGAGACTTCGCTGGGTCCCGATCTGCACACTCTTTGCATGCGCGGTCACGAGGGAGCGATAAACTCCCTGTCACTGCAGGACGAGCAGTTCCGGAGAATAGGCCCCTCTATCGTGGTGTCCAGAGGAGATCTGAACAATGATATCCTGTTCATGCCGATCGAGGGCACTCAGCCGAAGATTCAGGTCTCTGAGAGCGAGTGGCTGATTCCCGAGTCGTTCGAGACGGGATCCGAGTACACCATCGCCCGAGGCGACTCCGGCTCGGCGTTCTGCCCGTCTTCCGAGGTAATCGCAGAGGTCAACGCGACCGGCGACTGGCAGAGGGACCTCTCTGACCACTCGGCAATCCTCGTCCCAGCCGGGCAGACGGGCAACGCAACCCTGAGATTCCCGCCTTCTGGCTGGTTGGCTCTGTGTAATGGCACCAACATGCTCGCCTCATACAAGGTGGTAGAGGGTCCGGATGTCATGGTCGACCCGGGAACACTCGGATCGAGAATGCCTAGTGGCGAGTTCAGCATAGTGAACCGCGAGAACACATCAATGCCAATCTCTCTGGATTGGACCGGGGATGCGGTCGCGTGGGACAACTGGGAGTCATGGGCCCCGGCCGAAGTGGCCGCGATGTCATCAGTCACGGCCAACGCTTCCGTTCACGGGAGCCCGCCTGCTTGGTGGGCAGCCTGGGTCACGGCTGAGGAGGACAGCATCACCCTACACTTCGCAGCTCGTTCTTGGGAGGGGGCATGATGCAGATAGCCATCCTCGGCGTCGGCTCGATAGGAGGGGTTCTCCTAGGCGCCCTCTCTGACACCGACGCAGAGCTGGTGGCCATCGCTCGCGGCGAGAGTGCTAGGATGCTGTCCCAGTTCGGATTGGTCCTGCACACACCCGAGGGATCCATCGAGACCATCCCTGCAGAGCGCTTTGTCACGGTGGACAGCGAAGCGGGCCCGCTGCCCGCAGGACTCCGCGGCTCGTGCGACGTCACTCTTATTTGCGGCAAGGCGGACTCGACGCCGATACTAGCTCAGATAGCCGAGGAGCTGCTGAGCGAGGATGGAATCGCCGCCAGCCTGCAGAACGGCATGGGCCACGCCGAGATAATCGTAAACAGGCTGGGTAGGGAGAGGGTCCTCGGCGGGACTACGACCCATGGGGCGTGGCGAGGAGAGGATGGAGTCCACTGGGTCGGTCGAGGTAACATCAGGCTGGGCAGGTTCGACGGCACCGACGCCGAGGGCACTACAGCTTCTCTGCTGACCAAGCTCCACGAAGCGAACCTGGATCCGGAGTGGACCGAGGATATCCAACGCACCATCTGGATCAAGATACTCCTCAATGTGGCAATCAACCCGGTCTGCGCCATCGCCGGGGTCCGGAACGGAGCCCTGTTGGAGGTGCCCGAGTTGTGGGAGCAGGCGTACTCCGCCATGCTGGAGGCAGCGAAAGTCGCAGAGGCCAGTGGCACAGATCTCTCCGAGATTGATTTGGAAGGCACCCTGAGCAAGGTGGCAGGGGCGACTGCGCAGAACCGCTGCTCGATGCTCCAGGACGTGATGGCGGGACGCAAGACAGAGATCGACGAGCTGTGCGGGGCGATGGTCTCGCTGGGAAAGTCTCTGGGCGTTGAAACTCCGAGGAACGAAATGCTCCATGCACTGGTCCGGGGAATTCACATCTCGTCCAGTCTGGAGTGATTCCCCCGGCGATTTTTCGGCCCATCCGTAATCGTTGTGCTGCGCCTATGGAAGCCTCAACATTCATTAGCAGACAGGAGGGGAGCGCGCGATTGTCGTCGGCGATTTTTCGCTTGGCGAATGGGTGAGGGGATGCATCTACTACGAATGGAACTGGAGAATTTCAAATCGTTCGGTGGCGAAGTTACCATCCCCCTCGAAGAGGGTTTCACAGCGATAACCGGACCAAATGGCTCAGGCAAGTCAAACACCTTAGACGCCCTGGAGTTCGTCCTCGGTCCGAAGTCTACCAAGTCCCTCAGGGCGGCCAACGTCACCCAGTTAATCTTCAACGGCGGCAAGCGAGGCAGGCCGGCCAAGCACATGTCAGCCAGTCTGGTCTTCGACAACACTCCTGAGGTCGACAGCCGGAGGAGGCTAAGGGTCGAGACCGACGAGGTGCGATTCACTAGAACGGTCAAGCTGGGCAGGAAGGGAGACCCGATCTCATCATACCGGATCAACGACGAACCCTCCTCGGCCACCGAGATGCGCAGGGTCCTAGCTGAGGCCGGTCTCCGGGCTGGTGGCTACAACATCGTGAAGCAGGGCGATGTTACTACGCTCGCCACGATGACCCCTCACAAGAGGAGAGGGGTCCTGGAGGAGGTCGCCGGGGTCACCGCCTACGACGACGAGATCCGCAGGGCCGGCACCCAGCGCAAACACGTCGAGGCCAACATCGAGACCATCGACCTGTTCGAGGTCGAGCAGAAGAAGCGGCTCAAGGACCTCGGCAAGGAACGCGAGCAGGCCCTCAAGTTCAAGCAACTCAAGGATGAGCTTGACATTGCTAGGGTATCGCTGCACCAGTCGAGGCACAGGAACCGCTCCGACGAGGTGCGGTTGTTGGGCGAGGAACGCTCGCGCTACCTAGAGGAAATTGACGGCATAGGAGGGAAGATCACCGATGGCAAGAAGGGAGTCTTGGCTCTTGACGAAGAACTGGTCAAGGTCGACTCCGACATCAACGAGATCACAAGCGGGGAGGCCCGAGGGCTGTTCGAGCAGATTCGCCAATACCAGATCGACATCGAGACAGGCGGAGACAGGATTGGCGACCAGCGTAGCATCATCGAGGAGGCAGAAGAGGAGGCCGAGGTTTTCCGTACCGAGCTGCAGGGGGCACAATCCGCCCACGAGGATGCGCAGGGCGCGCTCGACAGCGCCAGCCAAGCACTGGAGGAGGCGAAGGCGACACTCAAGAGCGCGTCAGCCGAGGAACTTGAAGCTAGGAACGCAATCGAGTCCGGCGACAAGGCAGGTAGGGACCTCAAGCGAACTCTGGGTCGGGCTTCCGAAGCCATGGACGAGGCACAAACCATTCACGCAGAGGCCAGCCTGAAGGCCGATCTTGCAGACCAGAAGGCCCAGATTGCCTCAAGCAAGCTGGCCGACTTGGAGGGGGAGTTCGAGGAGGCCACCATGGTCCGCGACGACCTCGAGCTGGTCGGCGAGGATCTGCAGGGAGACCAACCCGAGAAGGACCGCGGCTCGCTTGCCGAAGAACTGCGCAGGTTGCAGAAGCAGGAGGCGGAACTGGCCGGTGACAGAGACCGTTCGGAGCTCAGGGTCAGAGACGCCGAGAGAGAGTTGAACAAGGCCCGAGCCCGCCAAGAGGGCCGCTCTGGATCACCTGGGTCTGCAGTTACCCTAGCAGCGCTCACCAAGCTCCGTCAGAGCGGTGACGTGAAGGGCATCCTCGGCTCGCTCGGCGAGCTCACAGCGCCGAAGGATCCATCTCACGAGGAAGCGCTCGCGAACGCCCTAGGGGCGGGACTGAGGAGCATCGTGGTCACCGACGACGACGTCGCAGCCAAGTGCATAGCATGGCTCAGACAGAACGGAGGCGGTAGAGCCACCTTCCTGCCCCTCAGCAAATTGACCACCAGCCGCCCCGGGGGCCGCTCCCTGATAGTCACCAACAACCCGGGGGTCATCGGCTTCGCCCACGACTTGCTGGACTACGACTCAGAAATCGAGACCGCCGTGAGATACGCCGGGCGTAACACCCTCGTCGTGGAGACCATGGAAGTGGCCAGACGAAACATGGGTGGAGTACGACTCGTTACCCTAGACGGCTCCGTCATCGAGAGCTCGGGCGCCATGACCGGGGGCTCTAAAGCCACTTCAACTCGCAACGCCTTCGGAGGCGGCTCGGTTTCATCCAGCCTCGACAGACTGGAAGCAGCCGTTGAGGATGCAAATCTCCTCTACTCGACCGTCGAGGCCGCTCTCAGGGAACTGCGAGCCAACCAGCAGAGTCTACGCGACAGCATACACGGCCTCGACGGAGACGACCACTCGGTCAGACTGCGTAACTGGAAGGCAGACATCGAGCGAGCCCAGAAGAACGTTGACGAGGCCCGCAAGAAGGTCGTGGCCGCTACTCGGGAGTTCGAGCGCTGTGAGGAGGCGCAGGTTGCTGCTAGAGCCGCTGCCGACGAGGCCAGCGGAAATTTCGAGTCCGCAGCCGCCGTCAGAGCCGAAGCCGCTCAAGCCCTCCAGGACCACGCTCCAGACCATCTCTCGCAGAAGCTACGGGAGGCCGAGAGGCAAATGACCGAGGCAGAGCGCACTAAACTGGCTTCAGAATCGGCGATCTCCAGCAGCAACGAGCGCTTGCATATCCTATCCGGGCGAGTCGTGGAGATACAGAGGCAAATCGACAAGAAGCTCGAGGCCATATCGACCGCGGAGGCACGGATCTCCGAGTTGGAGAAGGCGATTGCAGAGGCCAACGACAACCTCGAGGACCTCAGGGTCCAAGCCTCCCAGTTCGACGAGGAGCAGCAAGCCCTCAAGGAACGGAGGGACGAGATTGTCGACGAGAGGGCAAGCCTGAAAGCCTCGGTCGAGACTATGTCGCAGAAGAGGGAAACCCTAGCGGCTCGCATAGAGGACCTGAATATACAAATCCAGCAGAAGCGCGAGGCTGTCGACGAGATTGCAGCCGAGTTGGAGGAAGCGGGAATCTCGATTCCGACAGCCGAGGCGCAGCTGCCGACCGTGGCCGAGGCGGAGAAGAGCGTGCAGGGGCTCGAGCGCCGCCTCGGTCATCTCGGCAATGTGAACATGCTAGCCATAGAGCAGTACGACAGCACAGCCGAGCGCATCGACGGGCTGGTCGAGGACGGCAAGCTATTGCGTAGCCGGCGTGAGCAGTTAGTTTCGCTGGTGGATCAGTTGGAGACTGAGCGCAAGACTAGGCTGATGACTGTGTTCGATCACGTCAACAAGAACTTCTCGAGGGTCTACGAGATACTGCAGCCGGGCGGAAGCGGTAAACTGCGCATGGAGAACCTTAGGAATCCCTTCGATGGGGGCTTGGAAATGGACTGCGTACCTCCGGGCAAGAGCAAGAACACCCGCCGAAACCAGCTTTCTGGCGGCGAGAAGTCGATGGCCGCGCTGGCCCTGATATTCTCGATTCAAGATTACGAGCCGAGCCCGTTCTACTATCTCGACGAAGTCGACCAGAACCTCGACCCATTCAACGCCGAGCGCATTGCCACTCTATGCAGAATACGCAGCCAACAAGCACAGTTCCTCATGGTGACCCTGCGCAAGATCAGTCTGACCCTAGCTGACCACCACGTTGGTGTCACCCACGCTGGTGATGGCCGCAGCCGACTCATCACTGACTTCGATAGGGTGGCCGCCATTGAGATGGGCGAGAAGTTCGAGGCCGAGCGGAAGGCCCAGACTCAGATCAAGGCAGATCGACAGGCTATGCCCGAATTGCCTGAACCCGAGGACATGCCGAGGACTCCCGATCCTCTGGGAACTCCGAAGAGCTTGGGTGGGCTAGCCGAG
Source organism: Candidatus Thalassarchaeum sp. (assembly GCA_030748335.1). Taxonomy (GTDB): domain Archaea; phylum Thermoplasmatota; class Poseidoniia; order Poseidoniales; family Thalassarchaeaceae; genus Thalassarchaeum. The sequence goes on from JASMMD010000005.1 coordinate 13,286, forward strand.
CGAGCCGGGGCGGAAATCGAAGCCAGTGAGACGGAAGACAGGGTTGAGGCAGAAGGAGGAACCATCGAGTCATTGCGCGATCGCACCGAGGACTGGACCGAGGACATGGGCGAGCGCGAGGAGGTCGAGCAGGTCCTCGTAGAATCGGAGGAAGACGAGGTCGACTCCGAGGCTGAACAGAAGGAGGCTGAATAATGGCGGTGTTCGATGGTAAGGCACTGCGTGACGATATCGTGGAGACGATGCTCGGTGGCGAAACCGACCTCGAGACTAGCAGGTATCTCGACAGGCTCGTCGAGCTGGCCACCCTCGAGCAGGCTGAGCACCAGTTCCTCATCGACCCGTTCGACCGCTCGGTAGCTCTGGTACTACAGCTCTTCCAGTCCAGCGACCTAGATCCCTGGGACGTCGACCTCAGTTCCTTCCTCGTTATGTTCAACGAGAGGATAAAGGAGTCTGAGAACATCGACCTGCCGACTTGCGGCAGGCTGGTCAGGATGACCTGGTGCATCCTGCGAGGTCAAGCATCCACTTTGCTGGAGAGGCAGGAACGCGCCTTCGACTTCGAGGAGGAGGAAGTGTGGGAATTCGACGGCGGCTGGGAGTCAGAGTTCGACGATGCCGACTACAACTTCTCCGTAGGAGTCATGTCCGGTGCTGCCGACGAGGCCCTACCGCAGATGTTCGAAGGCAGGATCCATCGTGACGAGAGTAGACCAGTCACCCTCGGCGAACTTCTACTAGGACTCAAGGACGCCGGCAGACTCGCAGCCGAGCAGCGGCTGCGTGAGGAGATAGCTAAGGAGCGCCGTGAAGCCAACGCCCGTGCTAGGGAGAGATTCAGCGGCAGCCTCCATGTGGAAGACCTCGAGGGCGATCTGCAGCGAACTTGGGAATCTCTCAAGGCCCGCTCGAAGGGGGCCGGAAAGCCCATCGTTTTGCAGGACCTGGTGCACGACATCTCATCGAAGTCAATTGAGTCCGGCATCGACAAGGAGGAAGCAGAGGCCGAGGCGCAAGTCACAGCCTTGGTTTCCGCTCTTTTCCTGACCAACAGGGGCTACGTCGACCTGAAGCAGGAGAAGGGACGCAATGGAAAAATCACTCTCAAGGACCTGTGGGCCAAGGAAGATGACTTCTCGGTACTCTCCCAGAAGCTCCACCCCAACACGATGACCATGGAGGTAGTCACGGATGTCTGACCCTAGCCTTTCCACGGTTCTCGAGGCGATACTCTTCGGAGCCGGCCGCTCGATGTCGGTCGAAGAGCTCTCCGAGCTCCTAGAGATGCCGCAGGGAAATGTCCAATCCGCCCTGCGCGATCTCCAGGCCACCATCCGTCGGCGCCGCGACTCTGCCCTCCAACTCACCGACGTTGCCGGCCGCTGGATCTTCGAGGTCCGGCCCAGTCTATCTCCACATCTGCCCGAGTCCTTCCGAGCCGATATCCCGCAGAGGCTTCTACCGGCTGCCGCACTGGTCGCATATCACCAGCCTATGGCCCAATCGCAGTTGGTTGACATGCTTGGTCAGAGGGCTTACGACCACGTGCGCGACCTCGCCAAGATGGGGCTAATCGACCGCAGGAGGGACGGCCTGACCCGCCGGCTGACGACCACTCGGAGGTTCGCCGAGTACTTCGGATGCCCAGAAGTGGAGTATCGAAAGGTCAGAACCTGGTTCAGGGAGGAAGCCTCGAAAATGGGACTCACGAGCGCTCAGTTGGCGGCTTCCCTAGCTCCGGAGGAGCAACTCACCATCAACGAGTTCTCCGATGACTCCGAAACATCCGAAGAGCCCTTGGAAGCCGAGGAGTAGGTTACTCCGCTCGCACCCTCTCAAGCTCCTCTTCGACTGCCCTCTGGGTGATTCTGCCGCCCCTCTCGCGCAGTCGGGATGCTACGATGTCCACCTCGGCCCCCTCAGCGCCTGCGGTCACGGCCATGTTCCTAACGTGCAGCTTCATGTGACCGGCTTGGATTCCCACTGTGGCCAGTGCCCTCAGGGCCCCTAGGTTCTGGGCCAGTCCTGCCGCTGCCATCACCTTGGCAAGGTCGTCGGCGGAAGTAATTCCGAGCAGGGCCACATTGGCCTGGGCCGCAGGGTGGACTCTCACGGCCCCCCCAACGAGGCCCACGGCCATCGGCAGCTCGATCGATCCCACCAGATTACCACCATCATCCTTCTCCCAGTGCGTAAGTGAGCCGTAGACCCTCTCGTGGGCAGCGTAGCTGTGGGCACCTGATTCAACGGCCCGCCAGTCTTGTCCACATGCGATTGCTATGGGAGAAATTGCGTTCATGATACCCTTGTTGTGAGTGGTTGCGCGGAACGGGTCGGCCTTGGCGAAGTGATAGGCCTGCAGCACCCCGTCAATCACCTCGGAGCCCTGTGCAGCATCGCCCTTTTCGGACATTTCCTCAGGAGTGAATACCGCACTCACCCTAGCGAGCCTGTGCACAGCCAGATTGCTGATTATTCGCAGTATCACGGTCCCACCAGTCAATCCCTCTACCTTCGGCGCAATCGTCTCGGCCATGGTGTTGACAGCGTTCGCCCCCATGGCGTCCCTGCAGTCAACGAGGATGTGTACTATCACCATCGGCCCGGAGTCGGTTTCGATGATTCTGGCTTGGATGTCCCTGCAGCCACCGCCGAACTTGACTAGAATCGGGTCCACAGAGTTGCATGATTCCACTAATTCGGCACTATTCTGCAGAATTGAAGCTATAGCAGCTTCCGGGTCCTTGCAGCCCACCACCTGAATCTGCCCAATCATCACAGGATCGTCGTTGTCGGAAGTAAATCCCCCTTTGGAATGGCATCGCTTCGCCATGTTGCTGGCCGCAGCAACCACACTAGGCTCCTCAAGCACGAAGGGAATCAGGTAGTGATCACCATCGATGATGAAGTTGGTAGCGACCCCTATTGGAAGCGAGTAGGTCCCAATCACATTTTCTATCATCCTATCGGCCGAATCCTCCGAGAGCTCCCCTGAGGATGACCACGCCTCGACCTGCTCGGGGGTGAGTTTGGCTATGTCAGCCAGCATCTCCCTCCGTTCTGAAACCGAGAGCTTGTAGAATCCCTCTAGCCGGCTGCTGTCGACTGGCATCCGTATCGGTTGAAGCCCGGTGGAATTGGCTTCTAACTGTTTGCGAGTGGCTTCGATATTCCTCCGAATCCGGGCTAAGGTCATGCGGAGCGTTTAGGAAAACACGTTAATTCGGCTATTAACGGGTCATTAACGCATCAATAAAGCGTTAGTGAAGCGTTAACGCCTAGGAATCACATTCGATTTACTGAGCGGAATCCCCCTGCCTAATGCACTTCGGAAATTCGCCAGAACGCGTTAAATCGGCTTCTAGGAAGCGTGAGGATGCGTGAATATTAAGAATGATAGAAATCGCTGCTCGGGCAATGATTGGAGAGGCAGTCTCGTTACTGGACCTACCTCCATTAAGGGGCAACCCATTCGACCACAGGCCGATTGACTCCACACGCGCTCAGGATCTAGTGGGACGCGATTCGCTGATGACCCGACTCAGGGAACACATCATCTCGGAATCCCCTAGGATGATACTCTTGGTAGGAGAGGGAGGCAGCGGTAGGACATCCCTGGTGAACGCACTCTCCTCCCAGGTGAGCAAGAGGTTCGTCGGCAAGATATGGCCCCAAGACGAGACAGTAGTCTCGGTCATCAGCGAGGTCGCGGTCGGGTTAACTGGAAGCTTCGACGTTCCAGCCTCGACCGAGCAGATGTGCGAGAGGTTGATTGACACCCTCGAGCAAGGCACCGGACCACTCCCTCTGATAGCCCTCGATTATCCGGATACGGTGCCGATGAATGACTTTCTGGCACGAATGTCACCTGTTTTGCAGAGTTTGAGAGCCTTGGTCATCGTGACATTGACGCCCGGACAGCTCGCCTCACTCGAAGAGGAGGTGCTTGAGGCGTTCGACCCCCCCGAGCACCTCGGGGGGCTGTCAGAGAGTCAGATACAGCGACTTGTGGACAACCTCATGCGTAGGAAGGCGCGCGAGCGTTGGATACTCAAATCCGATCTGCTGTCTGCCATCCACGACAACACCGGGGGCAATCCACGGGCGGTCGTTCGCACATGCAGGAATCTAGTAGACGAGAGGAGGGGCGTCGGCTCGGAGGGGGCCCTTGAAAGGCTTGTTGGGTGGCAGAGGATTGTCGAAGAGGCGGACGATGCAATCGAGGAAATCCCTAGGTCGAGAACGGAGCCGGAGCAGACCTCCGAGCCCGAGGTGGAGGATGACGAAGAGGACTGGGACACCGAGCCTGAGGACCTATGGGGGGACGAACCGGAGCCCGTTGAAGAGCCCGAGGAGCTCGATTGGGACGAGGAGATTCCGGATCCAGAGGAGATTTGGGAAGACGAGCCCGAGCAGTCAGCCCCCGCCCCACAGCAAGGCCAGGAAACACTCGACTCCTTCGTCGTCGCGGAAGAGGTACCCGGGCCGGCGCCACAGCATCACCGGGTCGGAGGACTCAGTGGTCTGGCCGACAGATCGCAGAGAATCAGCGCGGCCCTGCCCGAGGGTCCTGACGAGACTCCAATCACCGTAGCTGAGAACCGACCGCAACTCACGCCTGCACCAATTAGGCCACCCTCCAGCCCCGACCCCGAGTCAGCCTTCGTCACCGAGGCCAAGCCAGACACATCGGTCTCACCAACCGAGGACCAGCCTGTCATGGCCGCCGAGGGCGCCCTCTGGACCGTGGATCCCAGCCTCGGCTCATCTCTTCCCGAACTCGATGAAGGGGCTAAGGCCACGCCTGAACCAGTCTTCGACATCGAGCACTCCCCTCCTCCTCCGGCTCCGGAGCCCGAGCCTGTGTTCGAGGAGCCAGAGGCCGAACCCTCTCATCCCCTCCCACCACGTATCCCAATTCCTCTAGGCCCCTCTTGGGACCCCGACGAGCCCCTAGACAGATCTAGGGCTGCAAACGTCTCTGAGACTGAGCGAGTAGTTCTGGCTGAGGCTAGGGAGCGTGAAGTATCGCCCTCCGATCCCGCCCTCCAGGCTGTCCTCGAGGTCGGCCGGACTAGGCTCTCCCAGATCTTCAACGGACTGCGTAAGGCCGGATTGCTCTCAGTCAGGAAGCAGGGTCGTACGAGGCTGTTCAAATTGAGCAGGGCAGCCTCGCTGGAGCTCGAGATGACCTAGGTGCTGGGATGTCAGGGTCGATAGTCACTAGGGGCAGGGTTGAGGAGTACCTAGCTCTGACCTCGGAGGCTAGGTCGAAGGCGACCCCATGCGCCGAGGGTGAGGCCGACGAGGCCCGGTTGGCTTCGATGCTCAGGATGTGTGATGATTACGCCTCTGATGCGAGGCATTTCATGGAGGAAGGGGACCTAGTCAGAGCCTTTGGAGCAATCAATTACTCACACGCATGGTTGGACGCAGCGGTCCGAATCGGACTACTAGACGGGCACGGCGACGACCGGCTGTTCACACTGCCCTAGGTCTCGACCAGTCGTAGGAAGCGGCCGGAGGTAACTTCGATGTACGAGCCACCGGAGGATACTAACTTCTCCTTCAGAACCCGGTCCACCGTCAGCACAGGCCAGCCCCTTGAGCCAGACAACGCAATCAGCATCTCGTCTGGGTGGGAAAAGCCATCTAGGTCCGAAATCATCTCACAACGACTCTCTAGCAGGCTGAGCAGAAAACCTCTCCTGGTCTGTGAAAGTTGAGACAGTTCGAGGTGAACGCATTCGAGCAGTTTCAGGTCGGCTTGCCCTACGACCCCACTCATCGCATCATCGAGATTGAGTTCGGCATCCATCAAAGCGACCCAACCGCAGGCGTCTACTAGGACGCCGACCAAACTTTCACCCCGCTATCGAACCGTGGCCGATGAGTCGCCAGCGCGAACCGATTCGTCTTGACAGTGTGATTCGACTGCCCCGCTTGGCGCAGATAGGCAGCCTGAGTTGTAGCGTCGCCGACGCCCCCTTAATCGACGAGACGGTGCCTACGCTAGTGGCCGTGGCCGAGTTCACCATCAGCATCTCGTTGGGCTGCAGAGGGCGCACCTTCCCAGCATCGTCCTCGTCGGAAGAGACCATTTTCTCAAGCAGTTTGAGGTCGAGGTCGAGAGACTCCCAGACCGGAGGCAACTCGCCCTCGCGAGCCATTACCTGCCCGGAGAGTTCGTCCGCCTTGGTCGAGACCGGGTCCATCGGAGTGGCTATCCCGCACAACCCACCGGCATGCACCGACTGCAGGCCGATTCCACCCCCCTTCACGCTCTCGATGGTCGTCCGAATGGGCTCCCATGTGGCCTTACCTCCCGACTGCACCCTGCGGCCCGGTGCTATCAGTATCGAATCTCCAACGCTGAAGGATCCCTCTACGATACTTCCTCCGATGATGCCTCCTTGGAGCTTGTCCGGGCGAGAGCCCGGGCGGTTTACGTCGAACGAGCGGGCCACGTACATCAGCCCCGGCTGACTCGTAGACCTGTCAGGGGTGGGGATAATGTCCTCGATAGCCTGAATCAGGACATCGAGGTTAACGTCGTGGTGTGCCGATACCGGGATTATGGGCGCGTCCTCGGCTATGGTCCCCTCAAGGAAGTCCCTGATCTCGGTGTGGGACTCGACAGCCCTCTCACGACTGACTATGTCGATTTTGTTCTGCACTACCACGATATTCTCGATTCCTGCTATCTGCAGTGCTGCCAGATGCTCTCTGGTTTGGGGTTGCGGACACTTCTCGGTGGCTGAGATGAGCAGCATTGCACCATCCATTATCGATGCGCCTGATATCATCACCGCCATCAGGGTCTCGTGTCCGGGAGCGTCTACGAAGGAAACCACTCGCAACAGATCCTGACGCGAGTCCTCCTTGCCGTCAGGGTGCTTACCTCTGGCGTAGTACCTGCCATCAGGAGTCCTGTAGAAGGCGGTGTCGGCGTAGCCCAACTTGATGCTGATGCCCCGCTTCATCTCCTCCGAGTGGGTATCCGTCCAGATTCCGGAGAGGGCTTGAGTCAGGGTGGTCTTGCCATGGTCTACGTGACCGACCATGCCGATGTTGACTACAGGCTGTCCAGGCAGACTCTCAGTCAGTTCAATCACTCCCGCCAATTCACTCCTCTTCTCCAGAGGGCTCCTCGACAGGTGCGGCCTCCTCGACGAGGCCGAAGATGGCGTCGAGGGAGCGATTGCCCGCCTCGGTGATTTTCAGATTGATTTGGCGAGTGTCCTGGCTGATGACGTTGCCCCGCAGTTTTCGACGCCTCCTTAGACCGTCGTACTTGTAGCGGTACACCTTCCCTCTCTTCTTGACGTAGCGCTTGCCCTTGTAGCCTACTCCGGCGGTGATGAGCACCGGCTTGATTCCACCGCCGTTCAGCTCCGGTCTCATGGGACGCCCCGTGAGATCTGAGCCACCGGTGATTTGCAGTTTGTATCCGGACAGGCTCTTGTCACCTTCGCCGACGAACATGCCGTCCACCGCGTCACCTATCTTCTTGCCGAGGAAGTGGTTGTAGTTCGAGCCCGTGACCTCGATTCCAAAGGCCCTTCCACCCGATGCGGGATTGGTGTCGTTGATGACCACCTTGAACGCCTGCTCTGCTGCCATCTGGTCACCTCGGACGGCCTCCCGACTAAAGGCCCCTATAAGAGCGGTTCGGAAGCGCCGTAGGCGCTTGGCGAATCACCCCAATTCCCTCTCGATGCGACTCTCCAGAGCCGCCGGCGAGACATTAGTCATGGTGATGTGTTGGGTTCTTCCACGGCCGACGGTCGCGTTCGCCGTACGGGACTCGATTAGTCCGACCCTCTCCAACTCCTTGAGGTGCTTCCAGAAGGTCGTGTAGCTGCGCGGACCAACGCCATGTTCCTCGCACACCAGATTGTACAACTTCTGGGCATCGCCGCTGGATATCTCGTCCGCCTTCTTCAAGCGCCTGCAGATGCCTAGTAGGACGAGTTTCTGGTGTTTACCCAACCCATCGACCTGACTGGGCTCGATTGAGGACTTCCTCAGGGTACTCGGCCTCACGTCCTCGACCAGAACGTCGCCCCTACCGTCCTTCTCGGTGCGACGGATTGCAGCCTCCAGCAGCTCGATGGCCAGACGCGCGTCACCACTCTCGGCTGCGAACCTGCCGATTTTGGCCAACGTCCCTTCTCCGACAGAGCCCGGCCTGCAGGCCTCCTCGTAGCGCTGCTTGGCAATCCCGGCGAGCGCATGTTCGTCGTACCCGCTCAGTGACAGCATACTACTCTCGCCGAGGCGAGATATGATGGCCGGCTCAAACAGCCTGATTAGGGAAGCGTCTTGGCTCACTAGGATTATCGACAGTGAACCCTGCTGATCCTGTCCCTCGTCGATGCGCAGAAGTTTGTAGATTAGGTCTCCCTTGTCATTCCTAATCAGCACGTCGACCTCGTCCAGAACCAGGAGGAGATGCGTCTGGTGGGCCCTGAGGTTGCGACGAATTGATTGGATAATCTCGCTCGAGCTGAATCCTCTCTCGGGGTGCCCCGAGTCGAGCGAGCGAGCGATCTCCTGCAGGACCTGCGAGGCGGTAGGATGGTTGCGGCAGTTGACGTGAGCGAGGACTATCTTCCTGCGCCCGTCCAGCATCCGCTGCAGGTCCTCGCCGAAGCGACGCGTCATCACCGTCTTGCCCGAGCCCACCGGCCCAGTGATGACGGCTCTGCCACTCACCCCGTGACCCTCCATACCGACGAACATCGAAGCAAGTTCACTCAGTTCCGCATCGCGGCCGATTAGGGTGGGCGGAGTCCAGTCGAACGAGAATGGCGCCCTGTCAAGCAGGACCTTGCCCGCTCCTATTCTGTCGAGGTAGTCGGCCATCATGTGACTCGTGCTCACATCGTTATTAGACATATTTGGAGCAGCGCGTACGCATACGCACGTCTGTAGCGTGCGCGGAGTCAGGGTATCTCGTCGAACTGGTAACCCGTTTCCCACTTCTTCTCGCCCAGCGCGACCTCAAGCTCGTACGGAGTGATTAGCGGCTTGGAGTATCTCACAGAGTCGTCGATCGCTATTCGTGGGCAGGCCGTGTTCACGTAGGCGTCCACAGGGTAGAAGTCGATTAGGTCAGGACTGATGTGGTCTAGCGCCAGCAGGTAGCCCTTGCGCTCGTGCTTCTCGAGTAGGCGCTTCATGCGTATGGCGAGGTTCCGGCGCATCTGCCCGGGCTTCTCGCCGATTAGGATGCCGAACGAGGTCGCATTGTCCACGGAGTTGATGAGCCCGAAGCGCTGGCGGAGAATCCTCTCGATTCGCTCCAGCGACATCTCGGTGGCATCTCCCGAATAGGGGTCGAGCATGGCCAGTGGCTTGCCCGTGTGCAGGACCAGCCCGATGGGGTGGAAGTCACCCGAGCCTAGGAACAGGTAGTGGCCTATGGAAGGGTCGTCACCCGAGTAGTTGCACCCCAATACTTGGCCCGGGAAAGTCAACCTGTCGCCGCCGACCGGAATCTCGACCTCGAACCCGACCTTCTCCAACCTGCCCTTGAACTCTTCAAGCAGATGGAGGTGCTGTATCGAGCCGACCAGCCCCAGCCTAGTTCCCGTAAGAGGGGCCACGCGACCAACGGCGTCTAGAAACCTCTCCTTGGCATCCTCCTCATCGATGTCGGACTGATCTCCGACCGACTCGAGCCGAGACTGCGCAATCGCCCGGTGACTCTCGAGCAAGGGCAGGACCGGAGCCAACTCCGGGTCGCCGTCGTATGTGACTGGGATGAAGTGAGTGGGCATGCCAGAGTCGATGTTCATCTGGCTATGGCCCATGTGGGCGACCAACTCAACACCCATCATCTGCATCTTGTCGTGCACGAGGTCGCACGCCCCGTAGCAGGGATCCGCGGCTAGGACGACCTTCGCTCCCGACTCATCCTCTATCGAGTCCATCATCTCCAGAGCCTGCATCTTCAACCCCTCGGGGACTTGCAGAGCTACCAATCGGTTGTCGTTGGCCTTGATCCTCTCGACCAACTCTTCCAACTCGAAGTCATGGCGTTTCATGTCCATGCAATCACTCGAGAATCTCGACCCTACCGTCGATTATGTCTATGCGTGCCAGAGTTCGGATTGGCCACTCCGGGCGCTCCTTGGCGAGCCTCTCGCGACCCTCTCCCTTCTCGATGGCTATCACGATGTCCTGCAGGATGACTCCCATATCTTCGAGAGTGGCTAGAATAGGCTCGAGAGTCCCTCCGGTCGAAATCACGTCATCGACAATCAGTATCCTCTCACCCGGGGCGATGTCGTTGATGTAGGTAGTGGACTGCGAGTATCCCGTCGCTACATCAACCCGAACCTCGCCCTCCATACCGTATTGGCGCTTGCGAATCACCACCGTTGGCTTGCCAGTGGCATCCCCGACCGCCGCCAAAAGCGGCAGTCCCATGGCCTCCACACTGACAATCAGGTCGATGTTCGACCAGTCGACCATCTCTACAATCAGGTCCCGGGTGGCACGCAGAACGTCTGCATCCATCCGGGGAATCCCGTCAGATATAGGGTGGATGAAATATGGGTACTTGCCCTTCCAGATAATCGGTGAGCCACGTAGCGAGTCCTGCAGCACCGTCAGCGGATCAGAGGGCGACATGGCCCTGCAACCTCAGACAAGGCCCTTCAAATGCTCGGCGCCCTTGATTAGCCTAATCGTGCAAGGCGTCGGGAACTTACAACTCGCCTTCCTCAGCGCATCACGAGCCACTAGGTAGTTGTCCGGATCGGTCTGGATGGAGACCAGAGTCTGGTCTCGCTGGACGCGGGCAGCGGTGCCGACGTTCTTGCCAAAGGACTGCCTCATTCCCAGAGAGACACGGTCAGCTCCAGCACCGGTGGCCTGTTTGTTCTCACGTAGGATCTGGTGAGGGTAGGTGTGCATGCGGAGCGCATATCCCATTTCGCCAGCGCTCTTCCTGATGGTCGCGTTGGCTGCTTGCCGGGCCGACTCGAGGGCTGAGTCCCGAACTTGGCAGGGATTGTCAGCAGTGAGCTCCACAACCACTTCGAACTGACCTGCTTCGGCAGCCTTCCTGTTGCCCATGAAGTAGCGCAGGATGCGGTTGTTGGGCACTCCTCCCGAGTACTCTCGGCGGGTGTACGCCTGACCCTTAATCTGGCGATACATCTTCGCTGGCTTGCGCGCCATTACACTACCTCGTTGGCGGCCCACCGACCGTCTCTATTTAACCATGAGGCAACGCCGAAGGCGTTCCTCAATTGTCGGCCAGCCTCTCGCTCTCTCTCTGGACCTGCCTGACTCCAATCACTATCAGCGCGAAGCCGACGAGCATCGATGCCCCGATGTTCTCGCCCAGCAGGACCCATCCGCTCAGGACCCCGAATACAGGGACAAGGAAGACGTAGGAGGCAGCTGCAGTGGGGCCAATTCTGTCGATGCCCCTAGCGAACCACACGTAAGTCAGGACGGTTGAGAACAACCCTAGATAGGCGACCGAGATCCACTCCGTTGAACTGGGACTTGGGATGCCCGAGGCCCAGACCTCGGCCAGCATCCAGGGAGTGAGCATAGCCCAACCGACTATCGAGTACCAAATCACCAGTTCCTCAGTGGTGCCAACGCCACCCTCTTTCAGAGCCATCTTGGTCAGGTTGCTGTTCGTCGCCCACGCAAGGGCGGCCAGCACAATCATCGAATCTCCGAGCAGCCGATGTTCAAACGGGATGCCGGCGTTCGGGCTCCAGCCCACAACAGTACCTACCCCGAACATCCCCAGTAACAGACCAAGTGCCATCCTCCCTGTCAACCTCTGACCCAGCATCGGTGCGGCTAGAAGGACAGTGAATACCGGATTGATAGGGATGATGAGTGAACCGTCTCCCGCTGCGGTCCACCTCATCCCATGCATGAACAGGAGCTGGTACGCCATTGTCCCGAGCAGTCCGAGCCAAACCGTGTATCGCCATGACCGCGAGTCGTGGGGAAGTAGCCTCGGACCTCCACGGTTCCTGTATGCCCACCACCAGGCAACAAACGCCATTACGGCAACGACGTATCTCAGCCAGGCTGCGGTCGCCGGCCCGAGATTGGCCCCTGTAGATTCGCCCAGACCGTAGCTGAGAAACCTGCCCACGGCCCATGTCGAGCCCCATATCACGGCGACTAGGAGCAGCAGCAGATGCGTCCATAGGTTGCCTTCAGACCTAGACATCCCCGCCCCCTATCGCCATCAGCCTATCTATGAACCCGGGGTCGCTGACCTTACACACCTCGGACCCGTTCACGATGCCCCCACATTTGCTGGCCAGAGCCATCGCGGTCATCGCCAGTCGATGGTCCTCCATCGAGTCCACGGGAAGCTCGGGCCTGAGGGGGACCTGCCCTCCTGCTACCTCGACTCCGTCCTCGCTCTCGCTGGCTTCCATTCCGAAGCAGCGTAGTAGGCTCACAGTGCTTCTAATCCTGTCCGACTCCTTGCCTCTGGCGTGGGCTACCCCGGTGATTCTTCCACCCCCACCCAGCGCCATCAGGGCTGCAGCAGGGGCAATGATATCACTCTCATCGCGTAGATCCAGCACCTCGGCCCACTCGGCCAACTCCCTCATCGCTACAGACAGTTCTAGGTTTCCTCCCATGACCACGACCTCGACGCTGTGCAGTTCTGCGAGCAGCATCGCGATTGGAAGTAGGCTGAGTTCGACTGGGATATCAACCTCTCTCGGAGTATCGTGCGGCCATGGTTCCAAGGTCAAGCCGTCGTACAGCATCTCATTGCTGGAACCGCATCTGGCTGTCAGTTCGTACGACAGCTCGGAGTACCCCTTGCTTACTCGGTGCGACGAGGTCTCGAGGCTGATTACTCCCGAGTAGTTCGGCGATGCAATCAGGAGGGCGGACAGGGGTTGGCTGGAGTCGCTGAGGTCTAGTCGGGCATGTCCAGAGGCGATTGGTCCGGTCACGGTGAGAGGGAGCCTGTCCGAAGTGACCTCGCAGCCGAGATCCCTCAACACTCCAGCCAGAACGGACATATCTCGCCGTCTCAATGACCTGTCCCCATCTAGGATGATTGGCTCACTCATGCCAGCGGCCATTGCCATCAGGAAGCGGGCCGTGGTGGCCGAGTTGCCGCAGTCGAGGACTCCTTCAGGCACCGAGAACTCATTCCTACTGACGCCGCGCACGATCCAACTGGAATCGCGCTCCTCTATCCCAATACCGAGTTGCCTGAGGCATCCGGCCATGGAGCGAACGTCCTCACCAACGCTGCCGGAGAAACTCAGGGTCGTCTCGTCTTCGGCCTGCGCTGCTAGTGCCAGCCAGCGGATCATGTGGCTCTTGGAGGGCGGCAGCGACCACTGAATGGCCGCTTCAGGACGCATCGGCTCGATGCTCAGCACGACGATGCCAAGGCCGCCGTTGTGTTGAATCCTCTCATGCCCGACTAAGTCCTTATCCAGTCGCCGAAGTCGCTCTCCCCGTCCCACTCCGCCGACCTTTGGTCTATCAGACTCGACTCGAGGGTTTGCTCGAGCGAGTCATCAATCCTGATTAGGTTGTTACGCTTTAGCAGCCCCGGGCTGAGTCCCGGTAGCAGGATTGACACGGCCCTAGGGACTCTACCGGGGTAGACCTCGTTGACGTGCCTGACGATGTTGGTGGTGCAGGTGTTGGTGATGCTGTGGTACCACTCGGGGCGGTCGTGCAGGTCGTTGGTCCTGCGCAGGAACGACTCGAGCAGCCTGCGGTGGTTGTCCTCACCGAGCACTATGCCCTCGAACAGGTGGGTCTTGGATTTCCTCCTACACTTGGCTCTGACCCCTATGGAATCGCTCTCGGTAGCCCAGACGTAGAGCAGTTCGTACTGCCTCAACATCCCCTTGATGGGGTGATAAGTCTCACCGATCTCCCTCCTGACCTCAATCGAGCAGGAAAGCCTCCTCCCATCCTCGAACTCGAAACTCATCAGCGTGTGGGCTATCGGCTTTCGCTTCGGGTCAAAGTACTCCAGCACCAGCCAGATTGCAGTCACCTCGCTAGGGCGAAACGTCCAGTCAGTCCAACGCTCGTCGAAGTCCCTCGTCGTCCTCCAGTGAAAGTCCCTAATATTGCGCAGAGTGACCTCGTCGCCGTCGAAATTGGCGTACGCCATCCTACGATTCTCCACCACCCAATCGCGTTCGTTGGAGGGCTTTAGGCTAAGGTGTCTGAGTGTGAGGACAAGTATCGCGGCGAGCCCAGCGAGCCATGCGTAATCCGCCGGTTCCACGTTCCTCTGTGGTGCGGCCGAGCGCATCAAACTGCCTAGGAGAAGGTGGCGCGGCAGGGGAGATTCGAACTCCCGAGGTGAAACACCACTGGATTAGCAATCCAGCGCAATGGCCAGGCTATGCGACTGCCGCAGTGGTTGTTCCACCCGCGTCAATCGCTTAAGCCGAGCGGTTTTACTCCTCTTCGAGCGTCGGCTCGTCCGCATCGGAGGAGTCCACTAGGTCAGCTGGCAGCCTAGCGACGAAGATGATCTCGTCAGCGTAGCCTGACCGGTCGGCGTTGCGCAATTCCATGATTCGGGTGCCCTTGGTCACCTTGCCTAGGGTCTCCTTAGTCTGTCCAGACACCATCCTAATCATCATGCCAGTTCCTGTCAGCATGAACAGCTGGTCGTCGAGGTCAGGAATCTGCCGCACGCTGACGATACGGTCGTCGTCACGCAGAGACATTGTTCGAACGCCCTTCGTTCCTCTGTTCGTGCGCCTGTAACCATCCCTCACCATGATGGCCCCTCCATCTTCGTCAACCATCTCTTTGCCTTCATCGTCAAGCGCCACGACCATCTCACCGGAGCCGAGTCTGCTACGCTTGGCCATTCCATACTTGGAGATCGTCAGTACGCTGGTGTCGAAGTCATCGGTCACAATCATCCCAATCACCCTGTCACCCTTTCGTAGCTTCATCCCCGAAACGCCTTGACTGACCCTGCCTTGGGCCCGCACTAGGTGTGTGGTCATCGTCTCGCCTGAGTTCGGGTCTACTCTCGACTTCTCCTCGGCTGGCATGAACCTACAGGCGTTGCCTTGGGAGGACACGAGAACGACGTGATCGGCATCACTCGCCGACCTGACGGTCACCAACGAATCCTTCTCTCCCTCCGCAAAGCGGAGGGCGTACTTCCCGTTGCGGTTGATCTTGACGTACTCGGAGAGGCGACTCTTCTTGATGCGACCATTGGTGGTTGCGAACATCAAGTAGTTGTCCTCTGGATTCTCGATGAGTTCCCTGCTGAGGGGAAGTATTGAGATTACCTTCTCATCGTCGCGGATGCCGCCGAGCAGATTGCGGATATGCGAGCCCCTGCCGTGGCGACTGGCGGATGGTGTCTCCCATGCTCTGAGTCCGTATACGCGACCCATGTCGGTGAAGATTAGCAGCCTATCCTTTGAGAAGCAGGTTACAATCTTGGAGGGAGCATCCTCCTCCTTCGTCGCCACTCCCTTGAGCCCCTTCCCACCTCTGTTCTGCAGTCGGAAAGCCTCTACTGGGAGGTGGCGGATGTAGTTGTCCTGAGTCAACGAGATGACAAAGGCCTCCTCGGCGACAAGGTCCTCGCGATCCATGGAGAGCGGAGTCGGGTCGATGCTGGAGCGACGCTCGTCACCATGCCTCTCGACTACCTCTTCGAGCTCGGAGATGATAATCTCCAGACGTTGGATGCGACTCCCGAGGATGCCCTTCAGGTCCTTGATGGCCTGCTTCAGCTTCTCCAGCTCATCAGAGACCTCCTGCACGTTCATCTTGGTGAGTTGGTAGAGGCGCCGCTCTGCTATCGCCTTGGCCTGCTTCTCCGAGAAGTCGAAGCGCTTCACCTTGGGGTACTTTTCCTCACCTCTCAGGTACTGCTCAAACTGTTCTCTGGAGTCGGAATTCCGACCGACCTCGATAATCTCGGCCATCCTCTTCTGGGCCTTCATCAGGCCCTCTAGGATGTGCGCCCGGGCCTGCGCCTTGTCGAGATCGAACTGAGTGCGCCTCTCAATGACTGTCTCGCGATGCCTGACGTGTGTGTGCAGAATAGTGCACAGGTCGAGCTGGACCGGCTCCCCCTTCAGTATGCCCATCATGTTGGCCGAGTAGGATTCCTGCAGCCTGCTTGACTGGTAGAGCTGATTCAGTACGGCGTGCGGGTCCGCGTTCTGCTTGATCTCTATGACTACCCTGATACCCTCTTTGCTGGACTCATCCCTGATGTCCCTGATTCCCTTGATCGTCTCCTTCTGGACCAGTTCGGCGATACCTTGCAGCATCCCGGCCTTCTTGACCTGGTAGGGGATAGAGTGGATGATCAGCCGCTTACCCGACGAGTCGTCTAGGACCTCGACGTCAGAGCGGATGTGGAAGCGGCCGTTACCGGTTCTGTACATATCGACTATTCCGTCGATTCCGTGGATTGTCGCACCGGTTGGGAAGTCCGGCCCTCTGAGGAACTCCATGTACTCCAGAGCATCTATCTTTGGAGGGTTGTCGAGTCCAATCTTCCGATTCTGCTCGATAACCTTCTCGACGTGGAATTTGATGGCGGCAGCCACCTCGTTGAGGTTGTGCGGAGGTATCTTTGTGGCCATTCCGACAGCAATCCCATCGCTACCGTTGAGCAGCAGGTTGGGTAGGCGAGACGGCAGCACGGCCGGTTCGGTCTCAGTGTCGTCGAAGTTGGGCTCCATGTCGATGGTGTTCTTGTTGATGTCATCTAGCATGTGCTGTGACATGCGATCGAGCCGACTCTCGGTGTAGCGCATTGCAGCAGGAGGGTCGCCGTCAATCGAGCCGAAGTTGCCCTGTCCATCTATCAACGGGTACCTGAGGGAGAAGTCCTGAGCCATCCTGACCATAGTGTCGTACAGGGCTTGGTCGCCGTGAGGGTGATACTTCCCCATCACTTCACCGACCGACCGTGCCGATTTGCTGTACCCCTTCTCGTGGGTGTGTCCGGCCTGATGCATGCCCCACAGGATGCGACGATGTACGGGCTTCAAACCGTCTCTCACATCAGGCAACGCACGTCCGATGATGACGCTCATCGCGTAATTGATGTAACTCTCCTTCATCTCGTCGGAGATGTCTCTTCTAAGCAGATCCTCAGCCATACAGATACCTCACACGTCCAGCGACGTCACCTTGGTGGCATTTTCCTCAATGAACGACCTCCGGTCAGGAACGTCTTCGCCCATCAGAACGGCGAACAGAACATCTGCCTCCTCAGCGTCTTTAATCTCGACTTTCATCATGGTGCGGGCATCGGGGTCCATCGTGGTCTTCCACAGTTGATCCGGGTTCATCTCGCCCAGTCCCTTGTACCTCTGCACGTCTATCTTAGCCGTCGGCGCCTCCTTCTGTAGGCGCTTTACGGCAGCATCTCGGTCCTTCTCGCTGTGTACCCACTCGGTGTGCTTGCCCCTTGAAATCGAGAACAGAGGTGGTGCGGCGATGTACACGTTGCCGTTGACGATGGCACGCCTCATGAAGCGCCACATGAAGGTAAGTATCAGCGTCCGGATGTGGGCCCCGTCGATGTCCGCATCGGTCATGATGATGATCTTGCCGTAGCGCAGCTTCTCCGGGTCGAAGGCACCCTCTACCTCGTCCTCGTTCCCGACTCCCGCGCCGAGGGCCCTAATCATCCGCTGGATCTGCTCGTTGGAGAAGACCTTGGTCAGGTTGCGCTGCTGCCTCTCGACGTTCAGGATCTTACCACGCAGCGGCAGCACGGCCTGAGTCCGACGGTCCCTTGCGGTCTTGGCCGAGCCACCTGCGCTCTCACCCTCGACGATGTAGATCTCGCATTCGCCCGGGTCTTTGGACTGGCAGTCCGCCAGCTGACCCGGAAGCCCCCCGCCCTCAAGCACGCCCTTCCTGCGAGTCAGGTCACGGGCCTTGCGCGCAGCGTCCCTAGCCTTACTGGCTAGCACCGCCTTGTCGACTATGGAACGGGCTACCGATGGATTCTCCTCGAAGTACTCGCCGAGCTTGTCATTGACTATCTGCTCGACGATGCCGGAGACCTCGCTGGTCACCAGTTTGGACTTGGTCTGGGCGTTGAAGGAGGGATCTGGGTGCTTAATCGAGACGACCGCCGACAACCCCTCGCGGACATCGTCACCAGAAAGGCTGTTGACGTTCTTCAGCAGCTTCCTCGATTGGGCGTAGGAGTTGATAGTCCTAGTTAGGGAACTCTTGAGTCCGGACAGGTGCGTTCCCCCGTCGGTGTTGTGTATGATGTTGGTGAAGCAGTGGATTGACTCCGAGTAGGCATCAGTCCACTGCAGTGCGACCTCGACATGTACCTCGCCCTTGTCGCCCTGCTTGGAGCCAAGGATGTGCAGGACCTCTTCGTGAGCGACCTCTTTCTTTTCATTCATCGCTTCGACGTACTCGCTGAGACCGCCGTCGTACTTGTGCTCAATCTCGACTGCGTCCTCACCACGGAAGTCACGCACCATGATTTGCAGGCCCGCATTGAGGAAAGCCGTCCTTCGCATCCGGGTGTTAATCTGTTCAAATTCGAAGTCAGTGACGTCGCTGAAGATGGTCATGTCAGGCTTGAAGTTGATAATGGTGCCAGTGGTTTCGGATTTGCCCACCGACTTCAGGGCGGCCTTACGCTCGCCCCTGGAGTACTCCTGTCTCCATTCCTTGCCATCTCGGAATATGGTCATGATCAGACTCTCGGAGACGGCGTTGACGGCACTGACTCCCACCCCGTGCAGCCCACCGGCCACCTTATACGCCTCGTTGTCGAACTTGCCGCCGGCGTGAAGCTTGGTCATGATGACCTCGGCTGCACTTACTTTCTCCTCAGGATGCTTGCCGACGGGTATCCCCCTGCCGTGGTCGATGACCGTCACTGACCCGTCCTTCTCAAGATTCACCTCGACTGTTGGATTGTATCCTGCTAGGTGCTCGTCGACGGCGTTGTCGACAACTTCCCAGATGCAGTGGTGCAGGGCCGACCCATCGTGCGGGTCGCCCAGATACATCCCCGGGCGCTTCCTGACAGCCTCCAGACCCTCGAGAACCTGAATCGCCTTAGCGTCGTACTTCTCGCTCATTTTCTCACTTTCTCTTGAGGGTTCCTTAGGGAACCCTCAGCGTACCTGTATTTTGGCACCAATGGGGAGTTATCAACCCTCCCAAGGGCGACCCCCAAAATCGCCGAAACTGAAACCCTGGTGAACCTTTCAGGCCTATAGGCCTGAGAAATTCCCTCGACATGGTTATACAGGCCGCCAAGGTGGAGCGGCCGATGCCTCGACCTCTCATCTGCGTGACGCTGAGTGGGTGTACCGTCGACGAGATGCTCAAGGACGCTGCCATGGCCACTGCAGCCGGAGCAGACATGGTCGAGGTCCGCTTCGACAAGCTCTGGGTCGTAGAGCAGATGCCTGAGCCGGAACCCGAAAAGGAGGGTGATGGAGACAGCAGACGCCCCAAGTACGTCGAACCGGATCTCATCTCACAGCCACTAGATTCAGTGGACGTGCAGGGAGCGCTTGAGTCCCTCAAGCAGGGGATTGACCTACCTGTGGTGTTTGCATGCCGTCCAGAGCGACAGCAGGGCCATTATCCGGGTGAAGAGGAACAACGTCTCGAGATTCTAAGGGGCGCTATCGAGAGCGGAGTGAGTTGGATCGACTTGGAGGTCGATATCGAATCGTCTAGTCGGACCTCGCTGATAGAGGGGGCCTCGGGGAGCACGAGGATTGTGGCTTCGTTCCACTCCGCCGAATCCCCGCCCTCGGCTTCTGAGATTATCCAGGATGTCGAGGACGGTTCAGATGACGGCGACATCGTCAAGGTGTGCTACAAGTCATCAGGTCGTGGTGACGGCTTGCGTCTGTTCGAGGCGGCATGGGGCCTCAGGGGCTCCGGGTCGAGTTATGCAATCATGGGTTCGGGTTGGGGCGGCGACTGGACTAGGATTCACGCCCCGCTTCTCGAGCAGACTTTGGTTTACACCACGACTGAAAAGGGCCTACACCTCTCTAGGCAGGGTAGAATTAACGCATCAGACCTGCAGACTGCATGGCGGTTGCTTGAGTACGAGACGAACTAGTCTTCTCCGCTGCGCTCGTCACTCTCACTCTCCAAGTAGGGGACCTGTCGCAGGTCCTCCTCGTCACCCAGGCCTACCGACATGTACCTGCTGTGGATTATGAGAGGCCCTACTATGCAGGCTATCGGTAGTGCTGCGATGAGGATGTAGGCGATGAAGGTGGGAAGGGTAGTCCTCTCTTCGACGTCCACCAAGATCTCCACATTCATGACTCCGCCAGCAGCCTTCCTGTCCGAACCCCTCGCGTTGTCCCAGCCGTCCACCACTAGGTAGTACTGCGGGTCTCCCTCCTCAAACCAGGGTGTCGAGGACCACGCCGAACCCGTCGAGTCTATGGCCACCGAGAACACCTGGCTGGAGACTCCCTCGTAGTAATGGACATCCCTGAACGGCAACCACATGACCATGTCCCTCCATTCCACTGGTAACTCCTCCACCGCCGACTCGAGCTCTTCCCACTCTCTCGATTCGTAGCTGGAGACGTAACGGTCCCAGTTCGCCGAGTCCATCAGATACACATCGCCTACCGCGCCCATGGTGGGAGTCGACTGTGAGTCGGGGCTGAGGTAGACGCAGAATGTGTACTGGTAACCTGGGACCAGCTCCATTCTGATGGCGTTCGCACTGTCGTTGTAGACTGTCATGTCGGTGCTGAAGTCACGATCTAGGGGCCTCGTAGAATCAGAGTTGCTCTCCCAGCCCCAGAACCCACCGTCGTCGACTGAGGTCTCTTCGAAGTACAGGCCTATGTTTGAGGGGTTGCTGGCGGGTACATCACAGTCCACCTCAGCTGATGCGACAGGGGCCGCTACCACGGCGTAGAGCATCGCTACGACAGGTAGGACAAGGCAGAGGTTGAAGGCGCCGGCAACGAACTTACGGGAACTGTTCTCCACGCTCAGCGCCTCCTCGTCCTAATGGGTCGGACATATCCTGACTCCTTGTTCCTTCGCTCCTGGACCGTCAGATACTTCGGCTGAGGAGGGGGCTTGTGCTGGTCCATGCCGGGAAGGCCACCTTCGACTTCCACCTCGGTGACGTCGTAGGTCTCCAGCATCTCCTCAGCATCCATCTCGTCCTCGTCCTTCTCTCGCATGATGAGCCAACCCAGTAGGAGGACGGCAGCAATCAGGGCGAGTAGACCCGCGCTCTCCCGGTTGGGAACGAGGTCTTCCCATGTCAGGTCGGAGAGTGACTTTGGCTTGTCATCCTCCTGTTCGGCTAGGACCGTGATGACGTACTCCTCAGTTGAGCAGACCCCAACCCCGTCGCACACCTGCATCAGGATCCTGATTTCTCCTGGCTGATTCCAGGTCTGGTTCCCCCAGAGCCAGTCGTTGCGCGAGTCTCCGTCGAGGTCGGTGTCCTGCAACGCGTTGAGGTCCCACCTGACAACCAGTGGGCCCGTCAGCGGCCGGTCACGGTCATTGGCAGGGTCTCCGTCGCCATCGCTGTCGTCAGATTGGTCTAGATCCATCCAGGCCTCAATCCCATCAATGAGGTCGGCATCATAGGCGCTGGAGTTCAGCAGCACCACGTCATCCATTGAGACGTAGTCGGCTGAGATAGGGTCTTCCGTTGTTATCACCGGCGCTCTAGAGACGTGCACAGTCAGGGTCGTACTGTTGGTCTCTCCACCTTCGAAACCGTCGACCACGGTCAGAGTCACCTCATAGGTCCCAGGTATCTGGTAGGCGTGCCACACGACTGGTCCGCTGACCGGAGAACTGGCATCGCCGAAATCCCAAATCCATGAGACGATGCCATTCCACTCCGATGACTCGGAATCTGTGGAGGTCCGGCCCACGAACAGAGGGTCGGCGTCGTAGCTGCCGGAACCGTCGAACCTGATTGGATCTCCTGGGGCCACGAAGGCAGCCCCAGTCGATGTATGGGGGACCTGCCAGACCACCCCGTCCTCGGTCGAGGGGATTTCGCCCAGAATGGTTCCATTGATGCTCGGGCAACTGAATTCGAGTTCGGGCACGGGCAGAGGGTTAGCTATCCGAATCGAGTATGATTTGGTGGCTGAGGAGAGTCCCCTCTCGTCAATCACGGTGAGGCTAACAGTGTACAGTCCGGGCTCTAGGAACGTGTGGCTTACCGAGGAGACGTTGTACACTGGGTCGCCGAGATCCGAGATCTCCCAGATTGTCTGCAGCAGCGCCGTATCGCCGTCGGGGTCGAACGACTCACTGACGAACGTGTATGACGTGTCCACCTCTCCATCGAGGGGCCTTGAGAAGACGGCTACCGGCCTCTGGTTGAGCACCTGAACCTGCAGTATGGCCACCGAGGTGTTTCCATCATCATCGGTGACTTCGAGTGTGACGTTCTTCATCCCAGGCTCGAGCCACCCTACCTGAGGATTCTGCTCTATTGACTCCGTGGATGAGAAGTCGGAAGTCAAAGTCATTCCGGAACCGTCCAGATTGACTCCGCCCTCAAAGAACCAGTAGTACTCGACTATCATCCCGTCTGAGTCTTCGAAGACCGTCGGCATGGTTAGAGGTGTCAGGGTGTCGGTCTGCAATGGCTCGTCGAAAATTTGCTTGGGCAGTCGATTCAGGACCTTGATGTAGATCGAATGCCCGACGCTATGTAATCCGTCGTCGACGGTCAGGGTCAGCGTGTACACTATTCCGTCCGCGCTACCATCGACCCACGAGTGCCCTGCTTCGGCAGCACCACGGCCGCCCTCGGTCTGCCCGTCACCCCAGTCCCACGTAAAGAACAGCTCCTCGAGCGGGACGTTGTCGGTGGTCCCTCTGGCTGAGAACTGAACCCTTTGGTCTGTGAGCAAAACCAGTTCGTCGGTGATTACGACGCCGTCTACGGAGATTTCTGGCACAGGGTCCGAGTCATCGCTCACCGAGATGTTCCACGACTGTGGCTCAGAGTAGTACCCTCCCTGATCCTCCACCACGAGGATGACTTGGTAGTCCCCTCCATTGAGGTACGAGTGGGTCGGGTTCTTCAGCCCGGAGGAGTTGTTGTCACCGAGGTCCCAGACGTAACCCACGGGGGTGTCGTTGTGGCTGAACGTACCGTTGAGCTGTCCGAATCCCCACGAGTCGTACCCCGAGCCGAACATATCTACGGGCAGCCATGTCTGGGTCACCGAGGTGGAGACCGATCCGGATGCCACTGGCTCCATGTTGGTCAGTGACATCGGGAGGGAGAACGCTTGGTCCACGATCTCTCCGGTGACGTCGCGGATACGTATGCCGAAGGACCAATCTCCCGACGAGGGCGGTGTAAACCACACAGTCCTCGGTGACGGGATGCTGTTGCCTGCGGTGATGTCGAACACCACCGAGTCCGAGATTGTGTTGTTGACGAAGGCCTCGACAGTCACTTCGAGGATTTCGAAGAATGCGTTAGACTCCACCTCTAGATCGATCTGCACGCTATCGTCCAGATTATCATCGTCCCGGTCAAAGGGAGTTATCGTGTCTATGGAGACTTCCGCGGGGTCGGTAATCAGGCCTGCGTGCACAGTCAGCGATGCGGTAGGATATGACCCCGTGGTGATACCGCATGACACGTAGTTGTAGTCGCAGTCAGCAACCATGGACTCGTACCATGTGAGGAGCCAGACCTCGTCAGTGGTATTTCCGAAACCGTGCACCAGCCCGGTCCCAGCCCCACTCCCTGAATCGATTCGCATGCTGCTCATGGACCAGGTCCCAGTGACCGCGTCACGCGACATGATGGCCCCTTTGAAGCCGAACTGGGTCGGTTGCACCATGAGGTTCAGTGGGGCCCCCGAGCCCTGCGAGAACTTGTACGCCCTCATACCCCAGCCCTCTATGTCCTGACTGGAGCTGTTCCAGTCGTTGACCCACTGGTCGTTGTATCCGCTCATCTGGGCCTTGCAAATGTAGGCGGCTATGCATCCGGAGGTGAGATCCAGATTAGAGAACCCAAAGGCTCCTTGGGCGCTGTCGAGGGAAACCGCCGCACTGAAGTTGGCAAATATCTCGCTCATCGTGGTGCCGATGGCGGTCGCGCCCGTCTCCGGATTCTGAGCCAGATTCTCCACTGCAGTCCCTCCGGTGGCAGTGTCGGCGACTAGCCTCTGAATTGCCGCCCCTCCACCGAGTTTGTCTGCGAGGTACATCAGGAACATGAATCCGGCCCCGTAGTCGGCGATTCTGCCATTCCACCACCTGACGCTGAGGCTGCTGTCCTCCGACCACGAGTTGGCGTGCCCGGTCAGGGTGCTGGTGACACCGAAGCACAGGTATGCCGCCATGTCCGCCGCACCCTCGTCGATCCACAGATACTCGAACGGGTCTCTTGAGTTGTGCAGCAGATGCTCAAACTCGTGAGCAAGGATGGTGTTCCTCCAACTCATGTCATCGACGTCCACGAAGACCGATTCCCTGACTGAGGAGATTCCCGGCGAGAAATATCCACCGGTCCCCCCCGCGCCGTCAATAGAGATTAGGACGATCTCGATCTGGCAGTTGTCGTCGAGATCTGGCGGACTGCCGAAATAAGTCGTGTCCGTCGGGTAAATCGTCGATTCCCATGTTGAGGCGATGTCGTTGAGGGTGGTCGAGGGGATTATCTGACCGTTTTCGACCAGTATCGCGGAATTGGCCGAGGTCTTCTGTACAGTGACGGATACGGTGCCACCGGCCGTGGATATGTTGCCTGTATCACCCTGGCTCCACTCGTTGGTGCAGGAACGAGTAGTGGATTTCGAATTCAGGTAGCCAGCAGAGAACGGCAGCACCAATCCTGGGTAGCCAGCTCCCTTCCATTCCATCTTGAGGTGTCCGGTGGCCGAGAAAACAGGCTCGGATTCGTTCGTGAACATGTACTGCTTGCCCTCAATAAAGGGGTCGAACTCCGATAGGTCGCCTGACATGACCTCTGCCGCCGACGCATCAGAATCCGGCTCAGCCACAGCCAACGGAGACAAACTGGCGAACAACATTGTCAGAACCAGCATGACAGAAGCTCTGCGGGACCCAGTCGAATTGATTGCTGACACGTTCAACACTCCGTGTTGTTTTCAGTCCCAATCCGCTAAAAGACCTATTTTAACATCGATGGAGCATCGTTCGTACATGTCTTGTCGCGGCACGGCTCATACGACGCTCGTCGCAGTGCTGCTTACAGCTCTCGTATGCAGTCACCCGGTGGCAGCCCAAGAGCAGTCGGAAACTATCGATCTGATTCTGATTTCCTCGCACCAGCACGATTCGCAAGCCTTCACCCAAGGGCTTGAGATGCACGACGGCTCGCTCTACGAGAGCACCGGGTTGTACGGCCACTCCAGCCTCAGGGAGGTGGACCCCACGACCGGGGAGGTGGTCCGACAGGTCAATCTCGACGAGTCGCTTTTCGCAGAAGGAATCACCGTCGTAGGAGAGACCCTCGTTATGCTAACTTGGAGGGAAGGGTTGGCGCTGGTTTTCGACATCGAGTCCCTCGACGTTGTCGCAAACCACACCTATGCAGGTGAGGGCTGGGGACTGTGCTACGACGGCACCCACTTGGTGATGTCCAACGGGACCTCGGAGCTGGCATTCAGAGACCCCGACGACTTCTCCGTGGTTTCGACCCTACAGGTTACCGACCAACTCGGCGAGGTGAGTCTGCTGAACGAGCTTGAGTGCGTTGGGGACAGGGTGTATGCGAACGTCTGGGGTAGTGACTCAATTATCGCCATAGACAAGGCCACTGGTGAGGTGAATCTGACCATCGACGCCTCGATACTCGCAGAGAACGAGTCAAACGAGTACAACGACGTGATGAATGGAATCGCCTATGTCCCGGAGCAGGATGCCTTCCTAGTCACGGGCAAGAACTGGACCTCCATGCACCTCGTGTCTTTCGGAGTCACTCAGGCCCCTCAAGAGGAGACCCCGGAATCAATCCCCCTTTCCATCCTGAAGACGATTTGGCCCGTACTGCTGATTGCCGTACTGGTAGTATTCCTGAGTTCGATGCGCCTTCTGAGCGCGATTATGCAGTTCCTGATGATATTGCTGTTCAAGCGGCAGGCTGAACAGCCGCCGCTGCCCAGCGAGGGGGAGCAAGAGGCGGGTGATGGGTAGTGAGCGAGGCGGACGGCGACGAGTTCGACAATCACAGTGCGATGGAACTGTGGCTTCATGACCTCTCCGTTGACTCAGCCACGAGAGTGGCTGGCGCACTGATGATTTTCGTCGGCAGCCTTCTGGGGGTCCTTCTTGGGATAGCCCTCATCTCGACCAATGTTGGCGAGATCCTCGCAGGGCAGTTGGATGGATCGGACGGCGTTGCGGATGTCGATGGGATTGTCAGCACGGCTCTGGAGGACGGCACCACGGGAGGCGAGCCCGCAGAGGGAGTAAGGGTGAGCATACTCGATTCTGACGAGCTTGAGATCGGTCACGACTTCACCAATTCGGGAGGCCGCTTCTCGATAGACGATGTCCCCAGACGCTCGTCCACGCTGCTGGTCGAGCATCCTGGAAACCGAACCGTCAGAATCACTCTAGTTCCTGGGGACTACGCCCAAATCCCAGTCACCCTGACTCCCGGTGATGGAATCGATGAGTACGACATGTCGGGCGAGAGTCACCTCGGAGAGTCCGTGTTAATTGGCTCCACCATAGCGGCCCTGACTCTGCTGGCTGGGTTGGCTGGCATGGTGGGAGGACTTGAGTCATATCGGGGCGACCGCTACCGGCGAACATGGTGGCTGTCGTTCTTCGGATTGTGGAGCCGCGGCATGCTGTTCATTGGTCCCATGTTCATATTGCTGGGGATGGGGATGACTCATCTGACCAGAGACCAATTCACCGACTACACAGAGGATTAGACGAGGTTTACCCGTGTATCTGATTACCGTCGAAGGAGGTGATGGGAGTGGCAAAGGCCTCGCCACCAAAGTCATCTCGAAAGTTCTTGAGAAGGAGTTCTCGTTCACCTCCGTCGAGATTACGGGCGAGCCACGTAGGGAGCATCCGCTCGGACGGCTCGCCATAGAGTCGGTCCGTAAGCGCACCATGACTCCCGAGCAGGAGGCCGGGCTATTCGCCGCCGACAGGGTGGACCACTCTCATGGCTGGATACTACCACTTCTGGAGGAGGGCAGGGCAGTGGTAAGCGAGAGAAACATCCACTCCTCATTGGTCTACCAAGGAATAGTTGGGGGACTGGGTGTCGAGAGGGTCGCGCACATGAACTCGGCCGCCCTAGTTCCTGACCTCTGCGTCTGGGTGGACTGCGACCCCGAGGTGGCGTTGAGGAGAATCAAGGGAGGCACCCTCAGGGCGCTGACCGAGAAGGAGGAGTACTTCGAGACCTCCGAATTGCAACTGAGGATTAGGGAGGGCTACACATCGCTACTGTCGGGTGAAGAGGAGATGCCGACGCCATTCGACATGGGCGCAGTGATTGGACCTATCCTGAACGAAGGAACGGAAAGGGAGTTCCGACGCGAACTGACCCGCAGAATCAGGAAGTTCGTACACTCGAAGCCCGAGCCGCTGAATGTGGGGACCGAAGTCGTGGAAAGACACTTCCTGCGAAGGCTGATGAGGGCCTCGAAGGGGCAGACCACGCTATCCGGGATCGGGGTGAGTCCCGCCAGCGAGGACTCAGGCTGGCTCGATGGCTCGGCACCATGGCGAATACTCAAGGACGCACAATCCGAGCATGAGGTAGCGCTGGAGAGTGTGGGTGAAAAATTGAGAGTCGATGTCCCCCTTAACATCCTATCACACTCCATGTCTTCGATATGTGGAACCCTGTCCCTGCTGCCATCAGCCGACGTCTCCGAGCTTCGCCAGGCCCTAGGCCCAGTGAGGGCCGTGTCGGAGCGTCACACCCAGAGAATAGTCAAGTTCCTCCACGAGCACACCGATTGGGTGCACAAGCACAAGGCCCTCGTCGGAGGTGATGCCCCGAGGTCTCAATTGAAGCAGGACTATCGCGCACTGGGAATGACCATCCTAGCCATCTGGCCGCTTAGGGAATCCATAAGACGTTGGATTTCGGAAAACCCGGAGACCCATCTCAGGTTCGCGATGGGCCAGATCGTCAGGTCCGGCGAGCACCCTTCGGCAGTCAGAGACACTCTGGAGAGAATCGCGTTGTTGGGCTCAGGCAATGTTGACTCCCCACTCCCCGCAGGAGCCAGCGGTCTGGTTTCATGGTGGCAGGGCAAGTAGAACTCACTTTAGCGTAAGCCTCGCGTCTGCTGGCAGCAGGACTGAGGAAGGATCGTCCCCGAAGTACTTCGTCCTAGCACACAAGGCTGAGCAGAACCACCATCCTACCACCGTACCCGCCGCGATTCCAGTCAAAATCCTCAGTGGATTATTCGACTCGTAGTCAGTCAGCATCTGGGTGAAACCGTCTACTGCCATCGGTCCGAGTCCGACGCCGATTACGACAAGCATTGCGAACATCCTCCTGTCGGCTAGGTAAATCGACTCGAGGGAGTGGTCCGGAAAGACCGAGAGGAAACTGTCGCGAATGGTCCATCGGTTCAGCCCGCGCCAACCGAAAAGCAACGCCCCTGCGAACAGTCCGAAGAAAATCCCGATGTCTCTGGTGCATACCGGCATCTGGTTACCGTTGATCTCCCAGGACCTCTCATGCTTCTGATGGCAGTTCAGGTCTCCGAAGCCGTAGACGAATGCCCAGACAGGATTGAGTTCGGTCCAGACGAAAGTGCCTCCGTGAGCCGATTGGTCGTGACCGACGGGAGAATCCTCACCGTGGTCATGGTTGCCCCAGCTGCCTTCGGTTGCGTAGTCCATGGCGTTGGCCCTGCCGGACAACTCCGGGACGCTGCCCTCCGGCATCATCGCTGGGGCGATGAAGGACAGCAGCAGGTACCCTCCGGCAATTGCTGCCACCGTCTTGCATACGCTGACCTCCCTACTCCTGTCATCCAGCCCATTCGCAAGAGAAGCCACGCCAGTTGCAGATGTTGCATGCTGATTAACTATACCACATGGCCCGTTTCAACCCCTTCGCACCCTCTTTAGCCCGCACTCGCTGCGCCCATCATGGGCGACCTGAACTACCGTGATGCCGCATGGCTCGGCATCGTGGTCGGCTCCATGGTCGCTGTGATGGCGACGTTCATCGCTATCTTCCTCAGTGGGCTGGACGACCCCGAGGTGGCCGGTTCCTTGCGCTCCGGCATCGTGGCCGGGCTTGCGGCAGTCGTCGTCGTCACTACCTTCGCGTACTACAGACTGCGAGAGACGTCCCGATCCGGCAGAGATCTCGGTGCAATCAGAGAGGAAGAGGTCAAGAGAGTGAGGGCAATACTTGCTCAGATAGGAGAAAGAGATTCAGTTTGGGCCACTCAGTCTTGGTTGGTTGAGGAGAAGGTTAGGAGGGACAGAGGAGTCTTGGTGGTTGATCTGCACGGGCTCGATGCAGCCTCCGCGGCCGCTCTAGCCGACAAACTGCTTGAGCGCAGGTCGGATTTAGGTCGACTGAAGCTGATGACGGGCAGAGGGGATGACACTCGTCCCGGGTCGGCGGACCCCGGCATCCGACCCGCCGTGCTGCAGCGGCTGAAGGTGGGTGCTACCAATGCCGAGTGGCAAGTCATACAGAAGTCGAGCTCGATCACCCTCAGGCCAATGGGCAGGGCGCCCACCCCTAGGCAGTGGCTAGGACGATTCGTGGTTTTCGTTGTCCCGATGACAGGCTCCATGACACTCGCCTTCAGGGATTTGGCAGGTCCAGGGATGGGAGAGCAGGGGATGACCTTCGGGGCAGCCGCCGGATTACTGATGACCGCGCTCCTGTCTGGTTACAGGGATCGCTCGGCCTAGGGGCCAGATTCTCTCAATTCGGAGGTCAGGAGCCGGACCAACCAATCATGCAGGGACTCGCTACCCATCTCCGAGAGTGTCGAGTTGAGGAACGCCGCGACGAGGGCCCCTCTGGCCTCAGACGGATCGAAGCCCCGGGATTCCAAGTAGAATACTTGGTCCTCGTCAATCGGACCATTGGCAGTCCCGTGTCCGCAACCGATGACTTCGTGCTCAAGGACCTCGAGCTCGGGAATCGAGTCCGCTTCCGCGTCTTCGGACAGAAGCAGGTTGTGGAACAGCTGTGAGGCATCTGCCCCGGTCGAACCGTCGGCTATTCTCAGCATACCAGTCCCGACGGTCCTGCTGTCGCCATCGCAAGCAGAGTGCCAAGACAGGCGACTGAAGGTCTCCGGGGCATCGTGGTGGATTTCCACATGATGGTCGAGGTGCATTGAGCCGGCCGAGAGGATTGAGCCTAGGACCCTCAGGTTCCCACCGGTCTCAGCCATCCTGTAGCGAAGGTCCGCCTTGGTCCTATCCGACCCCGACGACACCGTGCCAGCCCTTACCTGCGCATCTCTCCCCACGTTGATTGAATCCACTCTCAATAGAGTTCCTCTGTCCAGCAGCCCGACCACGACGTCGTTTAGAGAGCCGCCATCTCCGACGCCCCCCGTCCTGAGCATCCCGAACCACTCGCCCGAGCCCCTGACTCTCGTCACCAGCTCCAATTCAGAGAGCCTGCCCACATCGAGGCAGAGGTGCAGCACGGAAGCTGAATCGCCGACATCGACGTCGAGGATGACTGGATGCTCAGAGGAGAATCCCGGCTCTACCCTCAGGGTCCAGCTCGAGCCGGCCGCCACCGCCCTGAGGAAGCTGCCAGTCAATGCGTCTGACCCGGGCATAATCGCATTGGACATGACCCCCTGCTCGATGCTAATCCCATTAGGTGCGGGGCCACCGTCGAAACCAATCAGCCCGATTACGGGTGAACCCATCTCGGGTATTCCTGAGACGTCCCCAGTGGGATGGACCCTGCGCCACGGGGTGTAGCGCCAGAGGTGACTGGACCTGTCTGGCTCATCCAATGATAGGTACTGCGTGGCAGGGTCCATGATGCCACCTCAGCCGATGCTGCCTTCCATCTCCAGCGCCATCAGCTGGTTTAGTTCGACGGCGTACTCCATAGGCAACTCGCGCGTGAACGGCTCAAAGAATCCGTTCACAATCATGGCTAGTGCCTCCTCCTCTGAATGCCCCCGACTCATCAGGTAGAACAGTTGGTTGTCGCTGACCTTGGAGACGCTGGCCTCGTGCTCGCAACGCGCGGTAGGATTCGCCACCTCCATGGTGGGGTAGGTGTCCGAGCGACTGCCCTCGTCGAGGATGAGGGCGTCGCACACGACGTTGAGCTTGCAGTTCTCCGCCTTCGGGGACACCTTGACTAGACCCCGGTATGAGCCCCTGCCGCCGTTCTTGCTGATGCTCTTGGAAAGAATTTTGCTGGTGGTGTTCGAGGCGAGGTGATGGATCTTTGCACCAGCGTCCTGATGCTGCCCCTCGCCCGAATAGGCCACTGAGATGACCTCGGCGTGAGAACCCTCTCCCTTGAGGATGACAGAGGGGTACTTCATCGTCAGCTTACTGCCGATGTTACCGTCTACCCATTCTATCTTGGAGTTCTCATGGGCGATCCCCCTCTTGGTTACTAGATTGTACACGTTGGCACTCCAATTCTGCACGGTGGAGTAGCGGATGTGAGCCCCGGGTAGGGCGATGAGTTCGACCACTGCAGAGTGTAGGGAATCGGTAGAGTAGGTGGGGGCGGTGCAACCCTCGACATAGTGGATGCTGCTGCCCTCGTCGGCGATGATCAGCGTACGCTCGAACTGCCCCATGTTCTTGGCGTTGATGCGGAAATAGGCCTGCACCGGCATCTCCACGTGCACCCCCTTTGGCACGTAGATGAACGAGCCACCCGACCAGACCGCGGTGTTGAGCGCGGCGAATTTGTTGTCAGTCAGTGGGACCACGGAGCAGAACCACTCTTTGACTATCTCGGGGTGCTCGCGAAGTCCGCTGTCCATGTCAAGGAAGATGACGCCCTGCTTCTCCAGATCCTCGCGTATGCTGTGGTAGACAGCCTCGGACTCGTACTGTGCGGTAACTCCTGATAGCCACTTCTGCTCCGCCTCGGGTATGCCCAGTCTGTCGAATGTGTTGCGGATGTCGTCGGGGACTTCGTCCCAGTCCTTCTCGGTGGCCTTAGACGAGCGCAGGTAGTAGCATATGCTGTCGAAGTCTATCTCATGCAGCATCGGGGTGTTACCCCAGGTCGGCATGGGGCGCTCGATGAAGTGCCTGTACGCCTTGATGCGGATGTCGGTCATCCACTCGGGCTCACCCTTGAGTGCAGAGATCTCCCGCACCACTTCCTCGGACAGTCCGAAATCAAATCTGATTGTGGAGTTCTCAGGGTCATGCCAGCCGGACTTGTAGTCGCCGACAGCCTCCATGGCGTCTTGGTTGGCAGGCATCAGGCAACGCCCTCCGCCTCGCCCCTCTCCTCAATCCAGTCGTAGCCGTTGTTCTCCAACTCTGTGGCCAGCTCGGGACCCCCTGATGCGACAATCCTCCCATCGATCAGGACATGCACTTTGTCAGGCTTGACGTGCTCCAGTATGCGTGAGTAGTGAGTAATAATCAGCGCGGCCGACTCGCCCCCCCTAATCGCTGCGTTGACACCTGCTGCCACCGTCTTGATTCCGTCTATGTCGAGGCCGCTGTCGGTCTCGTCCAATATGGCCAGTCGAGGCTTCAGCAGCAGCATCTGAAGTATCTCAAAACGCTTCTTCTCACCTCCGCTGAACCCGTCGTTGACGTATCTAGAGAGGAAGCTGCGGGGAATGCCGAGGGCATCCATGGCCTCGTTCAATTCGTTCCTGAAGTCCGCCCCTTTGGCGGACTCCTCCCCTCGTATGCTCGCGACAGACTTCCTGAGAAAGTTCCCCACTTGCAGCCCCGGGACGGCCTGAGGGTACTGGAAGGACAGGAATACGCCCTCGCGTGCCCTCTCCCAGGTCTCCAACTCCAACAGATCCTCTCCCGAGAGCATGACCCGACCTGACTCGACCTCGAAATCAGGATGGCCCATGATGATATTCGCAGCGGTGGTCTTGCCGCTGCCGTTTCTCCCCATTATGGCGTGGATTTCGCCCGGCTCTATGCTGAGGTCGATCCCTCTCAGAATCTGCTTATCCTCGATTCCAGCATGCAGATTGCTAATCTCCAGCAGGGTGCCTCCGCCGGATTCACCATGTACCATGGGCAGGTGTCAATTCAGACCCCTTTTGAATGTCTGCCTTGCTTTTAGGTCACCCTAAAATCACAGTCCCTCTACGGATTCCCATGGTGGATGGCGCAGACTCTACTTCTCCCGCCTCCGAAGACTTGGAGGAGGCCTACCGCGCACAGATAGCTGCGACGATGGAGAAGGAGGCGCAGAGAAGGGTGGCTGAGTCACACGACCCGGATGAGATATCACGTCTGGAGGCGCTGTCACTGGTCGAGTTGTTTGAGAACGAGAACGCTGATCTAATACCTGCGCTGATGGCACGACTCGGTCCAGTCAGGGCGGCCTTGGACGGACACGGCGGTGCCCTCGTGGTGGCGCTAGCCACAATCGAGGAGACTAACAGCGGTCGCAGAGCACTGTCGCTTGTCATCGATCTAGACGGTGCCTGCGTGTCTTGCGGGGCGGCGCCAGGCACCCTGAAGGGTATCCAAGACGATCTGCTGATAGACTCGGAAATCATCGAGGTGCGCTTCAGCTCGGCGATGCTGGAGTGGTTCGACGAGCTTCAGCGAGACTTCGTCCTAAAGCACGGCGGCGTGGTATTCGTCTAGTCCAACTCGCCCAGAACCTCGTTCATGGCCGTGGAAGCGAACCCCAAGACAGTGACCTCGTACCCCTCGACGAGCGTTGCGTGGGCACCAGCCTGACCGGCTAGGTCGTAGGCCCCTGCCTTGCCGACCCAAGAGTCACTTAGTATCAGTTCGGCAAGTGAGTCTGCGGGAAGGTCATCAAACTCCACGATGGCGGACTCCGTCCAGATATCAGCACTCCATCCTCCGTGCAGGGCCTCGGCCCCATCTCTGACTGCTTCAGGTGGCCAAAGGATGGCAGTCGATGACCACACGCGGTGCCTGCGTCCGGACAGCCTGAGCAGCATTGCAGTGGCAGCGACGACGTCATCCGGCTTGCCCATCGCCACAAGCGGGTCCTCCGGGTCTTCAACCAAGGTGTCGGCTACTACTATCATATCGTGGATGGTCCCCGAGATCACCATCTCGCTTGCCGCCGACTCTGCCTTCGCAACGCATGTGACCTCGGCCTGCATTCCCACGCCTAGGCCTCCGGGTGGTTTGGGTTCAGGCGAGGCTAGGGCGCACGACTCCACCTCGCAACCACTGCCTTCCAGTAGTTCGCTCAGCCACAGGTATCGGCGCTGTGAGGCCGAAGCGAGGAGGATCGATGCCATCTGAGACCTCAGAGTGCGATGTTCTCTCCGCACACAGGGCACTTGGCCGCATTGACATCCACCAGCGTTTCAAACCTGCAATCGCACCCCGGACACACCACTGGCTTGTTCAGTTGCGGCTCATCCGAATCCGGAGTTGTCTCAGGCGCGTCTGTACTTGGCTCGGGGAGATGGACGGGCATAGGGGGCATCTCCGGGACCGGGGCAGCCTGACTTCTCCTACGGCGACGGCCCCGGCGTAATTCGCCCCCTCCGTCCAGCTCCACTAACTCAACTAGGTTGGAACCTTCGTCTTCGCTGGTACTCACTGCTATGTCGTCCTCGTCGACCACGTCGACCACGTCCTCTTCAAGCAGTACGTTGCCAGACGCCTCGAAGCTCCTGCGTTTCCTCATCCACCTGATTCCCCTTGCGGACATAGTGGCCAGTATAACCGTGCACAGCAGCAGGACGATGACGGCAATTCCGCCTAGGAGGATGTTGAAGTTCTGCTCGTCCAGACCGAGGGCGTGTCTGAGTTGGTCGAGCATTCCGCCGCCATTGCTGGGGCCGTGGTCGTCGACAATCGATCTAATCAACCAACCACTGGCCGAGGTGTGGACGAGCAGCGTTTCGCTGCTCGCGGGAGAACGGTCGATTAGGTGTAGGTTCCCAAGGTTGAGGCGGTTGGATAGACCCAGCCAGCCCGCGTCGGCATCGATGATTCCGTACCTGACTTGGGGGCCGGTGGGTCCGACGACGTCGAAGAAGACCTGCACCCCCCTCTCGACCTCCTTCATCATGATGGAGCTCAGACCCCTGGACGGATAGGTACGAGTCAGGTTGTCAATCGGCTCGAATGACGAGTCCGCCACCATCGCGACCATCACCGATTCGTGACCATCGCCCTCCCTCCATGCGGCGGTAATTCTCTCATCCCCATCGATGACGTGGACCTTCATCACAGCGAGGGAGGCCTCGTCCCCAACCGCTTTCTTGTATGTCCATGAGGACTGCTCGATGAGGCCGTGTGCGTACCACAGCCCGTGCCTCTCTATCCCGGTCGAATCGCTCCTTGTGGACTGGTACAGGAGGTGCGCCCCTTCTTCCTCTCCGAACTCGACATCTAGCGAACTAGCCGTTCCGGGAATGAGATCTATCTCCCCAATCACGTTCGGGGTAAGCGTCCAGTCCGAGGACTTGGTTGGATTGTCCGCGTGCAGCAGGAAGACGCTGGTCTCATCGCCGAACGTGCCTCCGGTGAACATGTCCCTGTGGTAACCAGAAATCAGGACCTCCTCACCATCGACGTCGATGTCGATTCCCCAGTACTTTCCATCCGACAGTGAGATTGGGTCCATCAGATCCTGGATTGGTGACATCTGACAGGTCGCGTCTATCGCGGAGTAACTTAGGGTCTGCAGGAAGTATCCGGAGGAATCTAGGAACCTCCTAGTCCAGACTATGTGGGCCCAACCGTCCTCCGTGCTCCAGGTCGCGATGTCGCCGGCCCACATCTCGTCCAGCACGTTGGTGCAGGGCGTGGTGCCCTTGTTTGAGTTCAGTCGGTACAGGGAGAGCACCCCACCCTTCTCCGTAATTACTATGCCCTCGCCGTCGAGATCGATGACTCTGATTGGCAACTCCCCGGCATCGAAGTTCAGCGCACGTCCGCCAGAGAGGGTCGACTCATCCACTAGGACCGTCGACTCGACCTGATTATTGCTCCAGTCGAGGTCGGCTAATCCAGAGCCACTCAGGGTGATTCTGACTTCGAGAGGGCCTGATTGATTGGCCCTATGGGCAAAAGAGAGCTGCGATGCGCCTTGCCCCATCACGAGCGAAATTGCAGTGGATGAAACCAACTCCCAGCCGAGTTCGTTGCGGATCTCAAGCGTGCCTTCGACGCTGGTGGCGTCGCTGGAGCCGAGGTTGTCTACCCTAGCTGTGATTAGGAACTGTTCGTTGGGGCGTGGGATGACGGGCTCGGTCCGCACCGCCCCATCGCGGAAGGCCAAATCGATCCCCTGAGGCCTCGTGATGACAGGGAAGGTGATTGACTGTTCGTTGTCATCTTCGTTCAACTCTTCTATTGAGTTCGATGGGTCTAGGGACACCGTCACGGTTTTCTCACCAACGGTAGTTGGATTCCAGTAGAGCACCACCTCGACGATGTCTCCACTGTCGATGCTCGGCAGGACCATCTCGTCCTTACGCGAACCGTCCTCGTACAGGGCTATGGCGAGGTTCGATGCTCCGAGGTCGCCGTCGTTCCGAATCTCGGTGCGAATCTCGAGGAAGGTGTTGACGTAGGTCTCAGTGAGTGGGATGCCGTACTCTTCAACAGACAGACCGGTCCTGAACATCAAGTTCGCTGCTGGAGGGTAGTTGTCCACTTCGACTGTCCGGCGTATCTCCTCGGAGTAGATTCCGTCCCCGCTAACCATCCTCGCAGAGAGGCGGTAGAATCCGTCGTCCACTTCTTCGGTGTCCCAAGTGACCGACCAGTCACCTTCGCCGCTGCCGCTGCCTCCGAAGGTCTGCGCCACCTCCCATGGATCGGTACCTAACCTCCACTGCATGGCCCCTCCGTTCACTGATTCCCAGGTACCGTACACGTTGACGTTCCCGGAGACGGGGTTCTGCCCACTGGGCCCCCCCATAGTGACGGCGACAAGACCGACCTCGTGTTTCTGCTCGACCACTTCACTCCACTGTTCGAACTCGTTCCTCGCCTGTGCCTCGATGATGACCTCGATGATGTTGATCTCATCCTCGGTGAACTCGGGCAGGGTGAACGGAGTCGTCCAGTTGGAAGTCCCCTGAGCGGCGTGCCAGTCGAGTAGGACGACCTCCCTCTTGGGTTCACCCTCGGGCCTGTGAGTGTATGAGATTCTGACTGCCACTTCGTTTATCGTGCCGTTGGTTTCGGCATCCTCGTCTATGTGACCTCTAGCGCTGTAGGTCTCTCCCTCGACCAGCCACGAACCCTCCTCAGGGTTCTCCATAACAACCCAGTCGCCCGAGCCGGGTGGAGGAGGTTCGGTGCTGTTGTTGCCGGGATCCGGGTCGACCCCACCTCCTAGCATCGCCTCGAGAATCAGGTTACCGTCGATGATACCGAATCCGTACTGCTCGTTCCACTTGTCCGTGATGTCGGGCTCCGAGGCCTGCCCTCGCCTCTCTGAGTTGTTCTGCAACAGGTCCTTTATCTCCTGAGGCTCCAAACTGTCATCTATCTGTAGCATCACTGCGACGAAGCCCGCGACAGCGGGGCAGGACATACTGGTTCCAGACATCTGGGTGTAACTGTCCTCGGCTAGGGGCTTGGGGGCACCCGGGATGCTACTGCTTGATGCAGCGTTCTGAGCTGACATGATGTTGGACCCCGGGGCCACTACCGTGGGTTTGAGCTCGTCCCATTTGTTATCGTCCCCATCATCCTCTCTAGGACCGGAGTTAGAGTAGGATGCAATCATATCATCGCCCCTCTCGATGGTGTTCTCGTCGTCTATGGCCCCGACGGTGATGGCACTGTCCGAGGACCCGACCGATGTAACCCTCCTCCTACCGTCGTTGCCTATGGCCGCGACGGGAACTATGCCCGCCTCGGCTGCCTCGTCGACCGCCCTCGCCTCTGCACTGGTACCGTTGTCACCGGGGTCATCCCCCTGTGGGTCCGAGCCAGACCCGAATGACATGGACATCACGTCTATGCCCTCGCTCGACTCATTGTTGCCCCAGTCGTGATCGACGTTGTCCACCACCCACTGAATGCCCCTGAGCGTAGCAGCCGAGTTCGTCGCACCGGCATCTGTCATGACCTTGACGTCGACGAGGTAGGCACCCGGAGCGTAGCCCTGGTTAATGCGGCGCTCGTCGCCGGTTCCGAGGGCTATTCCAGAGACATGGGTTCCGTGCCCGTCACCGTCATCCGGGTCATGGCTGCCATCGTCGCAGTCCTGAGAGCTCCACGAAGTAGCATCGCAACCGCCGACCCACTTTGGGTCAGCGAGCTCGTCGGGTTCCTTCTCGTTGTCGTTGTTCTCATCCGAGAAGTCGTCGAGGGAGAAGTGTTCGTTGTCGACACCGGTGTCGAGGATGGCGATCACAACCCCAGAGCCATCATAGCCGAAGTCTCGCATGGTCTCGTCAAAGATATCCGAGTCCCTGACCTTGGAACCCCGTGTGGCCTTGTCGAGGAGCGGCACTATCACGGTCTGCTCTTCAATCATCACGACCCCGTCCAGCGACCAGATGTCAATCAGTGAGCTGACTGGCACGTGGTCGATGACTATCGAATCGAGAATCCTGAGTGGGTCGAACCACGACCCCTCTTCCTGCCAACCGTGCTCGTGGAGTACCGTTCTGATGGCATCTATGTCACTGGCTCCGGGATGCCACGAGTAGTCGACGACGATGGCAACGGTAGGCAGACCGTCGGCCCCGGTGATGGAGGTCGTGGAGACGGAGGTCCTCTGTCCGGCGATTATCCTCTGTAGCCTGTCGTCCATCCCGTCCGAGTCCAAGTCGTACCAGTACCCTAACCACCAACCAGGCTCCTCGACGGCCTGTCCTGAATCCGCTGGACGAGTGCCTGGCAGGAGACTCTTCTTGGGGCATTCGACATCTCCGCACATCAACGGAGGTGGCATGTTTGGCAACGGAGCAACGAGTTCCTCTCCACTATCTTCCACATCCTCTGGAACCTGCACCAAAGCGTTGGCAGCGAGCGAGAAGTCGGTCACGAGGAGCAGTGCTGCGACAATGAGGGGAAGTCTCAGATGCCCGCTGCTGCTCATGGCTCTCTAGGAGAGCCAAACTCGGATGGGGTTTAATCCCAACCTGTCACGGTTAGTCCTCGAAACCGGTTCATGGCCACTTCACGTGACTACCGGAGACCACGCAACACATTCGGCAGTTCTCCCCTCTCATCTCGGTTTTCATCTCGCCGTCGCAGACCGGACAGATGGTGTGCTCGGACAGTTCCTCCAGCCAAGCCCTCCTTGTTTCGAGCTCGTCGCCCTCCTCGCGAAGCCTCAGGAGAATCCTCGCAGCCTCGCCCTCAAGCGGCTTGTCGGCTGCGAACCATGGGTCGTCATCGAGGCTGCCCATGCTCTGCTTGGCCTTCGACAACAGAGCCTGGGTTCGCTGCGATTGGGTAGCAGCCCCATCGATGGCGTCTAGCGAGCTCGGCGCACCTCGAGCAATCGGTCTGGCGAGGACATAGGCTAGGAAGAATCCGCCAACGTGGGCCATGTGAGCCACATCCGACTCGCCGGCGGTGTCCGATTGCAAGGAGTACATCTGCCAGACCTCGAGGCCCAACCTCACAAACACGATCAGCCAAACCGGCCAAGCGCGGATGAAGAACAGCAGTGGAAACTCGACCTTGTCCTCTGGCCAACATGCCATGTAGGCTCCCAGCAGACCGAAAGCAGCCCCGCTGGCGCCTATCGCCGGGTTCAACGAATCAGGATGGGAGAGAACCCAAGCCAGATTCCCACCGATGAACCCGAGGAAGTACACCGCTAGCCATCTATGCCCTCCCAGCCTCTGTTCCAGAGGAATTCCCACCAGCGCTATCACCAGTATGTTGCTCAGCACGTGAATCCAGTCAGCGTGCAGCCACGCAGCAGACAGCATCCTGTAGGATTCGACAGGATCTCCCATGACCCCGGGCTTGATGCCGAACAGGTCGATTATCCACGAGAACTGCATCGGCACGCCTTGGAGTATGGAGTACGCGAACTGAACGAACGCCACTAGCATCAGGGAGAGGACAGTGGCCAGAGCCAGGCTGGTCTCATCGCGGTATGCCGAGACGTACGGGCCCACGGCTAACGCAAACACGACCCCCAGTACCAGCAGGTCAGTGCCGGCCAAGTCAGCCCATTCGACGCCCATGTCACCCAACTAGGCCGCTAGGCATCAGCGCATAGGCGCTTCGTTGGCCGACGGAATTACTCAAACGATGGCGCGCCCTCGGAATCCCGTGGAGCAAGGCACCTTGATGCATGTCGCGGGCGTGGAAGTGCGACGAGGTCCTCGAACTGTGCTGAGAGATGTCGATTTCCAACTTCGAGAGGGCGAGGTCGTGGCTCTCGAGGGCCCGAATGGCTCGGGCAAGACCACTCTGCTGGAGAGCTGTGCGGGAATTCTGCCTCTGACATCTGGGAGCGTGACTTGGCGCGATGGCCAGGCAGAGGTAGTAGTGCGCGATTCGGAGGGACGCAGGAACGAACCACCTCCCATGGGCCTGACTTTGCAAAGCGATGGGATGTGCGGAGAGGAGACCGTCGAGGAGAGACTACTTCTCTCCCTAGCCGTCTCAGGCCGGGGCCAGAATGCCGGGGCCATATCGCAGATGCTGTCGGAATGGGGCCTCGAGCACCGGCGGGCCGATCGGATCTCCCATCTTTCGGGAGGCCAGCGGCGCCGTCTGGCGGTTCTGTGTGGGCTGGCT
>JASMMD010000060.1 GCA_030748335.1 Candidatus Thalassarchaeum sp.
GGTGCTTTCCACGGGTGGACTAACATGGCTACTCGCTGGAGCGCGCTATCCAGTAAACATCGGCTTCACGATTCGCACAGCAGAGGTGAGCGGGGCAGATGCCGTGTTCGTGGACTGTGATCTCAACCACGACGAGCGCAAGGCTGCGGTACGCGCCTCAATGAAGGCGCACCGGTTCATGCCAGTACACTGGGTCGATGGCGATGATCTAGTCGCTCAGGCGCGTGAAGCAGGGTTCAGGATAGTCGCGCTTGAGGACAGTGGGGATACAACTCCTTGGGATGAAGATTTGACTGGGAATGTGCTACTGATTGTTGGTGGTGAACACGATGGAATCTCAGACTCTATACTGAATGCCTCTGACTCCACAATCAGAGTGCCAATGGCAGGTTTCGTCCCTTCGTACAACCTACAGGCCCCCATGTCGATAGTATCTGCAGAGGCTTTGCGCCAGCGTAGTTAGTGCTGACTAATCTTCTCCACCCTTTCAAACGCTAGGGTCTGACTCGACCCACTGCGACTCCATTTACATT
>JASMMD010000061.1 GCA_030748335.1 Candidatus Thalassarchaeum sp.
AACCTAGGCCGCCGGCCCCGACGACTAGGACCGAGGCCTTGCCGAGCAACCTCTGTCCCTCGGGGCCGACCTCGGGAAGGGTCAGATGTCTCGCGTAGCGCCCTCCCTGCTCGTCTGACACAACGCCACGAGGGGGCCGACCCAACATGGCCTCTTCGGCTAAGCAAACTCACTGCCATCAGATTACGAATAGCCGGATAGTGGCAACCAGCCACCCGATTCGACCCCAGACACGAGTAAGCTTCCGCGCGTCCTCTGGTCTTATGTCGCGCCTCGTGATAAGACGAATCAGTCTGCGAATGAAGTTCTGGTCTAGATGAGAATCGGGCCTTGGGATTCCTCTGAAATATCTCTCAATATCGGTGATGATGCAATAGCCATCTCTCAGCAGCCAAAGTATCTCAGTGGCCCCATACAGGATGAATACGCCCCACCACATCCACTCGTGGGGCCCCAGCCAAGCGAAGGCGCAGAAGAAGGTGATTGAGACGTGGAGGAGGTAGAATATGTCGGCTATCCTGTTGTT
>JASMMD010000062.1 GCA_030748335.1 Candidatus Thalassarchaeum sp.
GGGACTCCGGGTC
Source organism: Candidatus Thalassarchaeum sp. (assembly GCA_030748335.1). Lineage (GTDB taxonomy): Archaea > Thermoplasmatota > Poseidoniia > Poseidoniales > Thalassarchaeaceae > Thalassarchaeum. The sequence goes on from JASMMD010000062.1 coordinate 14, forward strand.
GATGAATCGATGCTTTCTCAAAGGCAATCTCACGAAGCGTCTCGCCGAGGAACTGACTGTGCTCCATAGACACGGTGGTCAGGAAGCATAGGTCGGCATCGACCAATCTGGTCGCATCCAATCTGCCTCCCATCCCTGTCTCAATGATACCTCGCTCGACTCCGGCCTCGCTGAATATCAGCATGGATGCCAGAAAAGTGGTCTCAAAGTAAGTAGGGCTGCATTCGGGTTCCTGCTCTGATGCTTCTCTCACCCTATCTAGGGCTCTGTCGAATTCATCTGGCGTAATCGGCCTGCCGTCAATTCTGATGCGCTCCTCTACAGTCACGAGGTGGGGTGAGGTGAACAGACCGGTCGTAAGCCCGCTTGCGGCAGCGGCGGCGGAGAGCTGTACGCAGAGCGATCCTTTGCCGTTGCTGCCCGCCACGTGAATCGAAGGAAAGTGGAGGTGGGGGTTGTCCAACCTTGAAAGCAGGGTCTGGCAGTTCTCC
>JASMMD010000006.1 GCA_030748335.1 Candidatus Thalassarchaeum sp.
GTGGACGCAGCAAGGTCGCGACTGGTGGAAGAGGTCCGCGACTTGGCCTACCTACACTCTCCCGACGAACTTTTCACCCTCGCCAGCGGCCGCCAGAGCGCCCACTTCTTCGACATGAAGCCGGTGATGATGGATCCGGACTGTGCCCATCTGCTGGGAGTACTCATTCACTCCGAGATCGATGACATCGGCGGAGTTGACGCGGTCGGCGGACTCGAGTTAGGGGCGATACCCCTCACTGGAATCGCCATAGCCAAGGCCGGCAGGGGGTCCAGCCTGCGCGGCTTCCTCGTGCGCAAGGAGCCGAAGGGCCGCGGCGGCCGCAAGACCGGCAATCCACCCGGAATAGAAGGATCGAGTCTGTTCAAGGGCGATAGGGTGGTACTGCTTGAGGATGTCACTACAACGGGGGGCTCTGCGCTGCAGGCCGCAGCACGTCTCAGCCAGATGGGCTGCGAGGTTGCCGCCTGCATTACCATCCTCGATAGAGAAGAGGGCGGGGCCCAGGCCTTCGAGGAAGCCGGCATAGACCTCAGGCCCCTGATTCTGAAGTCGGATGTCGCAGGTGGGTGAATGAGCGAGCACGTCATCGACTCGGGCGAGCCGTACCATCCTGAGAAGCTCGACAAGAAGGAGTATGTCGGGGCTGCTGCGTACTTTGAGATGGACCTCAGGACCGGCGTGGTTCTAGAGGTCGAGGACTTCCCGGAGATGCGCAAGCCCTCATACAAGATCCACGTCGACTTCGGACCAGTCATTGGCAAGCTATGGAGCTCTGCCCAAATCACGAACTATTCGCGGGCGCAACTAATCGGTCGCACCGTCGTAGGAGCAATCAATCTCGGGGACAAGACCCTGCCCACTGGCTTCGTCTCACAGTTTCTTGTCCTCGGGTCTCTGGACCCGGACGGCACGGTGAGGCTACTGGAGCTCCCAGAGGGAGTACTTCCAGGCTCGATGGTAGCCTAACTCCATCGTTACACTATTGGACTGCTTGCCGTAGCGAACCCATATGCCAACTGTAGTTAGGATGACAACCAGCGCCGGCCCAATAGGAATTGCACTCTACACCGAGGATTGCCCTGAGACCACCGGGAACTTCCTCAGGTTGGTGGATGACGGATTCTATGACGGCCTGCACTTTCATCGGGTCATCAAGGATTTCATGATCCAAGGTGGATGCCCACACTCGAGGGACCCCAACAACGGCAGAGCTGGAACTGGAGGCCCGGGTTGGAAGATTCCTTGTGAGCGCTCAGCACTAGCCAAGAGGCACGACCGCCCCGGCCTTTTCTCGATGGCCAACGCAGGCCCAAACACCGGTGGCTCGCAGTTCTTCCTAACTACGATTCCAACCCCTTGGCTCGATGGCAACCACGCGGTTTTCGGGGAGGTCGTCGAAGGAATGGAGAACGTCTACAAGATCGAGAACTGCGATACCCAACCAGGCGACAGGCCGTACGACCCCCAGAAGATAATCAAGGTTGAGAGAATTTAATAAAATGACTTACTGACCGGCTATGATATACTTTATTAATAACTAAGTAATGCCGAGTGCATGGCCAAGCATCGTGCGGGTGATCGCCGGATAATCAGCATCAGCATACCGGAGGAGACAGCGCGCAAGCTAGACCGGAGGGTTGGCAAGGGCAGGGAGGACGGAAGATCCGCCACCATCGCGAGGATGATTCGCGAATCGCTTGAAGCGGAGTCCGAGGAACGACCGTCAGATCCACCTGTCCCGTCCCGCAGTGCCAAGGCTAGACCCGATGCAATCAGAATTGAGAAGGACACGATGGGAGAAGTCGAAGTCCCGGCAGACAGGTACTACGGGGCTCAAACAGCCCGATCTCTAGTCAACTTCGACATCGGGGATGACACCATGCCCCGCTCTGTGGTCCGTGCTTTCGGGGTCCTCAAGCAGGCGGCGGCCCAGACAAACGTCGAACTGGGTCAGATGGATTCCAACATAGGCTCACTCATCTCGGCCGCCTGCGACGAGGTAATCTCAGGCTCTCTAGACGGACACTTCCCTCTGAGAATATGGCAGACCGGATCTGGTACCCAGACCAACATGAACGCGAATGAGGTGATAGCCAACCGAGCAATCGAGATATCCGGCGGCACGGTTGGAAGCAAGACGCCTGTACACCCCAACGACCACGTCAACCGTGCTCAATCGAGCAATGACACCTTCCCCACGGCGATGCACATCGCTGCAGCCGAGGAGGTCAACCACCGACTGCTGCCCCCGGTCAGGCGCCTGCGAGACGAGTTGGAGTCCAAGTCAAAGGAGTTCTCAGGCATAGTTAAGATTGGCAGGACCCATCTGATGGATGCCGTGCCACTGACTCTTGAACAGGAGTTCGGCGGCTACGTCTCGATGCTCGACTCCGACGTAATCCGGGTCGAGGCTGCCATGACCGACTTGTTGGAACTGGCTCTGGGCGGAACTGCGGTAGGGACGGGTCTGAACACGCACCCGGAGTTTGCCGATGCGGTCGCTGGGCATATCGCCGAGAAGACCGGTATGCCCTTCGTAAGTGCTGAGAACAAGTTTGCGCAACTGGCGGCACACGATGCATTGGTCGCAGCATCGGGAGCACTGAACACACTAGCGACTTCACTGATGAAGATAGCCAATGATATCAGGTGGTTGGGTTCGGGCCCGAGATGCGGCTTCGGCGAACTCTCGCTTCCCGCCAATGAGCCCGGGTCGAGCATCATGCCAGGCAAGGTCAACCCCACTCAGGCAGAGGCGATGACGATGGTGTGCTGTCAGGTGATGGGCAACCACACTGCCATCTCGGTCGGAGGCAGTCAGGGCAATTTCGAGCTCAATGTGTACAAGCCAATGATGATCCACAACTTCCTGCACAGCGTGCGCCTGCTCTCTGACACCTGCCGCTCGTTCACCGACAAGTGCGTGATGGGTCTAGAGGCCAATGAGGATAGGATAGCCACACACCTCGAGAACTCACTCATGCTGGTTACGGCCCTCAACCCCCATATCGGCTACGACAACGCTGCCAAGATAGCCAAGGACGCGCACACTAGGGGAATCACACTGAGGGAGAGTGCCCTTGAGCTCGGCCTTCTCACCGACGAGGAGTTCAGCCTATGGGTCAGGGCCGAAGACATGATTGGGCCACGTGAATAAGGAACCAAGACTCTTCGAAACGCTACGCAACCATCGCGACAAAATATCAGGGCCGATTACAGGTGGGAGCAGCAGGGGTTTCCGCACATGGGGGAGCTTCCACCCCTGCATACTCCGCAGGGTCCGGGTGTCCCCCGGGCCTTTCGGCCCGGGTTTCCCCGGGTAGACTCCTCCGGGACCTCTAGTGCCCCTTCGTCGCGCTCCACGATTGCTCGCTTCACTCATCTTCTCTCTCCAGGGGCGTTTCCCCCCCCTTCGCGTTCTCCGCTTCCTCCCCCTTCCTTTCGTCCAGTTCTCTCCACGGTCCGATACAGTTTCCTCCACGGATCTCTCCGCCCTTGTCCACTCGCGTTTCCCTCCGCTTCCTTCCCGTTCCTTCCCCTTCCTTGCGTCCGGTTCCCGTCGGTCTCTCCACTTCGTTCCTCACACCGCTTCCAGGTTCGTTCTCCTCCCCCTTCCACGCGTATCTCCTCGGGATAGTACTCTGCCTCGGTTGTGTTTTCCCCGTTGCCGGTTCGGTTACGTTTTCCTCAGCTTCCTCCTCCGTTTCCTCCAGCTTCCTTCCCCTTCCTTCCCCTTCCTTTCGTCCAGTTCTCCCCAGTTCTCTCCACTCTCGTCCTCTTCGGTTCTCCCGTCGTCTTCCCGCCCACATGGCGTTCCGACTCTTCCCCTTCCTCCTTCCGGATTCCGGGTTCCGCCGCCGCTCTCTCGCGGCTCGGTTTCTGTGGCCCGCAGGTCGCGCCGAAGCGCCCCCACACCACTCCAGAGAAGCGGCAAGGTCAACAGGGACGGGGGGGATACATAAACCTATCTCAAATAACCCCGCAGTCTACTGGAAGCAGGGGTCTCAAACAGTAAATTTCCACTGCATTTCAACCCTCTCGGAGTTGCCTGAGACGGGCCATCAGCCGATCTCTGCGCTCATCATCGTCGGAACCCCTCTCCGCCCCCATGCGTCTGGATAGAACCCCCTTCTCAATCAGGTAAATTCGTCCCTCGGAATCGCCTAGGGCGACGATATCCCCCGTCGATCGGATGTGCCTGATCCGGCGAGAGTGCTCAAGCTCCATGGCTGTGCTTCCATCTGCGACGTCTAGAACGACTACACCTGAGCCGACGCCATCCCATCTGGAGGACCAGATGCCGATGCCATCGGAGGTCCCGGGTCCAGGTGCTAGGGACTGCACAGCACCCCGGGCAGAGGACACCCAACCACGACTCGATACGACCTCGCCGGAGTGGTGTCCTGAGAACCAGTCCTGTTCCGAGCTGCAGATGGCTCGGATTTGTGTCGACCTCGCCTCGCCTGGCTCTTCCCCAGATTCCGAGAGCACGCTGACGCTACCATCAGAGTGACCGATAAGGAAGCGCCCATCCGAGCCGCATACCCCGACGGTCACGGGACTACCGCTCTTCAGGCCGTGATGCTCCGCCTCCTCTCCACCGCGAATTCGGAGATACCCGCATCGCGGCCTACCTAATCCGAGCAGCACCCCTCCATCATCGTGCAGGCTGAGATGCCACGTGCGCTCGGGAAAGGTCCATCGCTGCTGAAGCGAGCCGCTGGAGTCGAACATCCAGACGGTAGACTCGGTATAGTCTGATATTTCGATCTCGTACACCGAGGAGGAGGCCCAGACGACCCCCTGGTGGACTCGCACGTAATCACTCGCACCCTCTAGAGCACGACTCCACAAGATCTTCCCGCTGCCAGTATCGAACACATACAGGTCGGATGACGCTGTAACGTATACGCGATTGTCCCCCAGCGCTAAGTCGCTGATTGGCCCGTCAACCTCGACCCTCCAGAGCTCGTCCCCGGAATCCACCGACCAGCAGGCTAGAGCGCCCTCCTGCGAGCCCGCCAGCAAGTTACCGTTACCAAATCTCAGAGCAGTGCAGGCGCTACCGAGCCCCCTCTCGAACGAAGACACCGACTCAAGCGAGCGTACGGTCATGCCACCAGACCACCGCGTCCCGCTATCGGGCTTTCGCGTGAACGAGTCAGGTAGAGACTCCGTAAAGTCGCCCCACCTTGTCCCTCAGGTACTCCACGAAGGCGTCGGGTGTCGGAGGCGACCCGGTAGCCTCCTCGATTAGGTCCGCAGGCTCTAGGATGCTGCCTCGCTGGTGGACGTGCTCGCGCATCCAGGCCAATAGAGGCCCGAATTCCCCTCGCCGAATCTGCTCGTCGTGGTCGGGCAGATCCTCGCGCGCGGCCTCGAGCAGTTGGGCTGCGTACAGATTGCCCAGAGTATAGGTCGGGAAATAGCCGAACGCGCCCATCGACCAATGGATGTCCTGCAAAACGCCGAGGGAACGGTTCGGGGCCCGGATTCCGAGGAACTCCTCGTACATGTCGTCCCAAGCTTCAGGAAGGTCGTCGACCTCGATATCGCCGGCGATTAGCCGCTTCTCAAGCTCGTAACGGATCATGATGTGCACGTTGTAGGTCGCCTCGTCTGCCTCGACACGGATTAGGCTAGGCTCGACGAGGTTGACAGCCTGCCAGAGCTGCTCGGCGCTGATGCCCGCCATGTTCTCAGGAAAACACTCCTGCCAGAGTGGCAGCGCCCATTCGCAGAACTCGCGCGAGCGCCCCACCTGGTTCTCCCACAATCTGCTCTGGCTCTCGTGGACCCCGAGGCCGTTGGCTTCGCCCGCCGGCTGGAAGTCCAAATCGCGCCTCCTGCCCTGCTCGTAGGTGCCATGCCCCGTCTCGTGCATGGAGCCGTATAACGAGCCGAACGGATCGGATTCGTTGTATCTGGTGGTCCAGCGAACGTCATCGGGATTGGCCCCACCGCAGAACGGGTGGGTCGAGGCATCCCTCCTGCCGGCAGAGAAGTCGAAGCCTATGGCCTCCGACACTGCCTGGCTGAGTGATTCCTGCCCGGATTGATCCCATGTGCTGCCCTCGACCCAAGTCATGTCGGGACGCACTCCGCTCTCATTCACCCGCTTAATCAGCGGGGCCACGTTCTCGCGTAAGCCTGTGAACAGAGGGTCCACCCTAGCTACGCTCAGACCAGTCTCGTAGAGATCTAGCAGAGCGTCGTAGCGCAACTCGTCGTAGCCTAGGTAGTCGGCCTTTCTCCTCGCTATGTCGATGGCCTTCTCGAGATCGTCCCTGAAGATTGAGAAATCGTCCTTGGCGCGAGCCTCGGTCCAGGATATCTGCGCTCTAGAGCGGTGCTTGGCCATCTCCTCCACGAATTCGGTGGGAAGTTTCGTTGCCTTGTCGTACGACTCCCTCGCCAGCCTCACATTGGCTGATTGAACGTCATCGAGACCGCCCCCCGATTCAAGCTCCGATAGCAACTCACCTATCCTCGGGTCAGTCAGCCTCTGGTGGCCGGTCTTGGATATCCAGGCCAACTGCTCGGCCCTCAATACGGCGGCCTTCGGAGGCATCAAGACCTCCTGGTCCCAGCCCATCAGGCCGCCTATCTGACCGATTAGGTCGATGTCCTTCAGTCTCTCAAGCAATTCGTCGTAGGCATCCATGACTTCGCGAGAGAGGTCCCAGACACATAGGTTACGGATGCCGGCCCGGCCTCAGACCTCGATCCCCAATGCTCCTCTGAGCAGTATGCCGATGGCGTAGGAGATTAGGCTGACCACGCCGAGGATGCCCGCCATCTCAAGGAATCTGCTGCTGAACGAGACCTCCTCGACCACGGAGACGTAGAAGTTGAACACCGCGACTATTAGCAGCCCTATCAAGAAGGTGCCGAGCAGCGCTTGGACATGCGGCTCCAAGCCCTGATAGTCGGGGCTGTCCGCACTGAGAAGCAGATACGGCGAGACCAGCAGGAACACTGTGATGAGATACGAAATCCAAGTGAAGAACGCCGCCTTCACTGCCGATTCACTCTTCTTCTCGGCCCTCGAGGACAGGTATTCCGATGCCCCCATGCTGAAAGCGGCGGCTATCCCAGTGATCAGACCTGCCAGAGCGACCAGCCGAAGATCCTGCAGAGCGAAGGTCAGGCCTGCCAGCGCACCGGTTAGTTCGACGAGGGCGTCGGACATCCCTAGAACCACGCTGCCCGAGTAGCGCAGACGCTCCTCGTCAAGCATCCCAATCATATTCTCCTCGTGCGCCTCCTCCTCGTCAGCAATCTCGTGCAGACCGAGTTCGCGATACTCCGCAGCAGCATCCTGCTCGGTCGCCTCCATCATCTTGACAGAGAACGTGAAGCCGAACAACCTAGCCAGCATGACCTGCCTCCTAACCTTGCCCATGTCTGCCTTGACCTTCTCCCCGGTCATCCTCTCGATTACGGCCTCGTGCCGCTCCTCCTCTAGGGCAATGCCCTCGAGTATGGATCGATTCACCGGATTGGACTGCATCCTAGCGAGGCGGCGGTATACCTCCGCCTCGGTCGCCTCCATGCGTTGCAGGCTGAGGAGCTTGACCCGAGAGGATTCGTCCACGGGACTCGCTGAGAATCCCTTCTCTTGAAGATGACCAATCGCAGCAGCATGCAGCGCAGCCTTACGAACGCTTGATGCGCACTGCATCTCTCGCCAAGACCCATGGCACGCAACGACGTCAAGGTCAATGTGGCTGTGTCAGACAGAATCCTGTTACACCTGTGGGAGCAGGACCATCAGGCCGATCACTACCTCGTCACCCATGGGATGACCCGCCCGGGCATAGCAGAGATTTGCGGTCTGCACCCGCCTAACGTCTCCCGCACGATGCGTGAGCTGATGTCTAACGGATGGGTCACCGAGCACACCCGGACCGTGAGGGGGGACAACCGCCGTCAGAAGACTTGGCAACTGACCGACGAGGGCCGCGCTGAGGCGAGGGACCGAATAGAACGACTCCGCTCAACCTCGATCCTCCTGCGCAGCAGCGAGGGCAGGTTGCTTGAGATCCGCGCCGACGAGGCTGCAGCGAGGTTGAAGGCGGGGCTGACGCTGCTACAGGTTCTGATGCACGCCCAGCACGAGGGCGTGCTGAATTTCGGTGACATACGGTTCGGGGCCATCGTCAGGTCCGAGGACGACGCCCCTCCTCCTGGTTCCCTCTCCCTCCTGGCCGGGGCGCATTCGACCTACCACACACGACCGCCCAAGACCCGGACCGTGCACGGACGCCTGCCCGAGAAACTCCGTCTGGATGACTGGTACGCGTCCGCCACCCCGATGTTCGTTCTATCCGGAATCGCGGGTTGTGGCAAGACGACCCTAGCCTCGCACTGGCTAGAAGGGGTGCTGGAGGGTGCACCCGACTTGGAGGTGATGTACTACCCGTGCCAGCCTTGGGATTCACCGTTGGGCATCGCAACGAGTCTGCTCCACAAGCTCGGAATCGACCCGGACGGGGACGCGTCCGATCCCTATGGGATACTCGAATCACTGCCGCTCAAGCCCGGAGCCAGACTCGATCTCGATCTCTACCGCCGACGCCTGTGTGCGCACATGCTCGACGAGGACGGCCGTTGCGCCACCCCGAGCGACGAGATGCTGCTGATTCTAGACGATGTCCACAACATTGGCTCCGAGGCCACGCACCTTCTCGGCGCCCTGCTGCAGGTCGCCGAGGCGACCCCGATGCGACTGCTGTTGGTGTCGCGTACCAAGCTTGCATTCTACGATCGGCGCGATGTTCACACGCGCGGGCGTATAGACGAACTCCCCCTCTCCGGCCTCTCGCTGGAGGAAATCTCGGCTTGGCTCGACTCGCTTGACCTGCCAAGTCATGCCCCTGCCGAGGAGATCCATCGGGCAACCGGAGGTCATCCACTGGCAGTCGAACTGCTCGAGCTGTACGGTCAGACCTTGCACGAGGACTGGCTGCGCTTCCTCGACGAAGAGATTCTCGACGTGCTTCCTGAGGGTCACAGGGAGACGTTAGCGCTGCTGGCGGTGGCCGAGCGTCCGGTTCCGTGGGCCACGCTGGCCCAGGCAGCTGGGATAAACGGACCACCTCCAGCCGACCTGTTAGAGAGAGGCCTGATGCTAGAACTCAGTGACGGTATGTGGCTACACGAGGCTCTGAGAGCAAGACTTCTGAGGGAGGTCGGCGCGCCGCACGAGGAGCGAGCCCGCAGGTTGCGCGAGGCGTCCGACTAGGTCATGTGACGGTTCAACCAGTCATCCATTGCCGGCTTCGGCATGGCACCAGTCATCCTGTCGACGGCCTCGCCGTTGTGGAAGAGGATTAGGTTCGGGATGCCCCTGACACCGTACCTTCCTGGTGAGATCTGGTTGACGTCAGTGTTCACCTTCGCGATGGTGATTTCGCGCTCACCCGCAATCTGCTCGAGCATGGGCGCAATCATCCTGCACGGCCCGCACCAAGGGGCCCAGAAGTCAACCAGCACCCACTCGTCGCTACTCGTCACCACGTCGAAGTCCACGTCGCTCGCTTCCACTATTTTCCCCATTGACTCACCCGTGGGCATACCGCCGCATCCACATCCTATCAATTTGTGTCTGCGGCATCGTCATTGGCGGACCGAGAGATTGAGAACCGAAGGGCGCTCCCGTCGTTCTGTGGAGATTACGCCCAGTATCCTCACTGCTGACTTCGCGAGACTCGGCGAGACCCTCGAGGAAGCAGTCGCAGCAGGCATTGAATGGATTCACATGGACGTGATGGACGGCAATTGGGTCGTTAATCGCACCATCACTTTCGGGCCAGCCTTGATTCGCTCGGTTCGCGACCTCCTCGGCCCCGAAGTCACCATCGACTGTCACCTGATGATCACCAATGCCGCCGATACTTGGAACCAGTACGTCGACGCCGGCGTTGACATGGTAATCGCCCACATCGAAGCCGTCGATGACTTCCAAGCGCTAATCGATGACCTGCATGCCTCTGGGGTACAAGCAGGCTGCGTCCTCAACCCCTCAACCCCTACAGAGGACGTACTCCCACTACTCCCCGACCTCGACCTCGTGCTAGTGATGTCCGTGGTCCCGGGTAAGGGAGGCCAGTCGTTCATGCCCGAGGTCGAGGGCAAGGTGCGCTCCTTCAGGGCCGCAATCGATTCTCAGATCGGAGGCGGAGGACGTGCGACTAAGCTGATGATCGACGGCGGCATCAAGGACCACAACGCCGCAACGGTCTCCAAGTGGGGCATCGACATCGCGGTAGTAGGCTCAGGACTCATCAATGACCGAGGCACGATAGCCGAGAATCTTGCTGCGATTGAGGCGGCACTCGGAAAGTAGCTGCCAAGAGTATTCAAAACATCCAACCCCGAGAGGTCTTCGATGGTCACAGAGCAGTGGATGGTCGAAGAGGTACTCAAGGTCGTTCCCGACGCTAGGGTGGAGGCATCAGACTTGCATGGCAGCGGCGACCACTTCCATGTTAGAGTCATATCAGAGAGCTACGAAGGAGTCCGTCCACTGCAGAGACAACGGCCCATCTTGAACCACTTCAAACCCTTCATCGCGCAGAACATCGTGCATGCACTCGATTTGAAGTGTATGACCCCGACGCAGGCGGCAGAGAGCGGGGATACCTCATTCGACCCGCATGGTGAAGAAGTGGAGTTCTTTGGGGTGCACATCCGCAGGTCGGACAAGGAGTGATGACATGACAGAGTTCAACTGGACGCCGGAGCAATTGCAAGAGCTAGTTGATAGCAACAGGCTAGTTCTGTTCATGAAGGGGACGCCCGAGCAGCCCCAGTGCGGGTTCTCAAACAGGGCCTCGATGGTGCTGCAGCAGCTCGGCGAGCCGTTCGTCAGCGTGAATATCCTAGCCGACCACCGAGCGATTCCCTCGGTCTGCGCCTGGTCGGACTTCCCCACCATGCCACAGATTTTCGTCCACGGTGAACTCATCGGCGGCTCCGACATAGCCCTTGAGATGTACGAGAGCGGTGAGCTACAGCAGATGATCTCAGACGGCGATTCAGAGTAGTGGTCGGCTATGACGTCCGATACGGACCGTCGAACCATGCTGATAGCGCTAGTAGGCGCCGTTGCCATCTCGTTCTCGCCGGTGTTCTACGTCTTCTCCGACACCAATCCCTCCACTGGGGCGTTCTTCCGGATGCTGTACGCCCTGCCGGCCCTAGTTCTGCTGGCATACCTAGTCCGCAGCTCGGACACACGCTCTTCACGCACGCGTTGGATGGCCTTCGGCGCCGGTTTGATTCTAGCCCCAGACATGCTTTCTTACCACAGCTCGATGATATTCATCGGAATAGGCATCGCCACGCTGATTGGCAACTCGCAGGTCATCATCGTAACTCTGGCGTCATGGAAGCTGTTCGGGGAGAAACCGAACCCCGCTATCCTACTCTCCCTCCCAGTAGTAATTGTTGGATTGGCTCTGATATCGGGCATCGCTGACTCGGAGCCATATGGGGAAGATCCGGTCAAGGGCGTGATTTTCGGGTTGATGGCCGCATTCTTTTACTCCTCCTTCCTAATTCTGTTCCGCTATTCCAACAGGGAACTGGCACCCTCGTCATCGGTGCAGTTGGACGCAACCGCGGGGGCCGCTCTAGGGCTGTTCGTGCTTGGTCTGATGCCGCTGAGTGGCTACGCCATCGAGCCGCTGGTGCTGCAGCCGACATGGCCAGGACACGCATGGCTGATCGTGCTCGCGCTGCTCTGCCAGGTTGCTGGCTGGCTGGCAATCGCCCACGCACTACCGCGCCTTCCCGCGGCTCATACCTCCTTCGCAGTCCTGCTGCAACCGGTCCTGACGCTCGTCTGGGGCTATGTCATACTCGACCAAGATGGACATTCACAGAATCAGGTGATAGGCATCTTCCTCGTGCTGGCCGCAATCATCGCGGTGACGCTGTACGGCTCGACGAGCAGCGCGGAAGCGGACTAATCACTCAGTTGGCTCCGGCGGCGCGACCTTAGCCATGTTGACCTTGTACTCGATGTAAGAGATGGTCAGCCTAACCTCCTCTCCGTCCTCACAGTCGCACACCGTACCCCATAGGGTGTAGACGTCGACGGTGACGTCGATTCGCCACTCCCCCGTACCAATTCCTTCGTACTGCTCCCAGAGGGCGAGAGCCTCCTCCTCCGTACCTTCGAAACCTGTGAGGTTGGGCAGGTCGAGGGTGTACTGATACCAGATCTTGTCCCACGGCTCGGTCTTGTCGGCATCGCAGTCCTGGCTCATCGCATCGGTGTTCGATAGCGAGTACTGGTTCGACTTGTTGACAGCCGAGTTGTAGACCTCAATCGTGACCTTGTCGCATCCGACTATGCCTCCCGGCTGCTCGTCCTCCTCGCCCCAATAGCCGCCGATGTAGACGCTCGACAGGTTGCGTGGCAGCGGGACGCTGAGGGTAACTGTCTCGGTGGCATCATCATTCACAAAAAAGGTCTGGATGTCGGTCTGATTCCGCTCCTCGATGGTGAACTCCCACACACTCACCTCGGGCTCGGCCTCTTTGGCCGGGATGATCATTTCAAGGACGGAGGGACCGGCAACAACCACCGCCACGACCAGCATAGCCACGGCGACGACCGCTCCTATGGCTACACGGTACCTCACAACGGCTCCGGCCAGCGAGGTCATGAGCTCGGAGGTGTCGAAACCACCCTCTTCATCGCCCCACTCTTCCTCTGCATCGAGCAGGCGTTCGTACAATTCCTCCTTGTTCCCACTGTTGGACATGCCTAGTTCCTTGAGCTCGGCCTTGAGCTCGCCCACTGTCCACTCGTCGATGGGTTCCACGCTGCGAGATGGTGGTTGCACGAATGGAACTTTTGCCGACCGGAGGTACCATCCATGTGCTTTGGATAGCCTCGCAGCAGGCCGATTAGGGTGTACAGGGCGAGAGATAAAAGCGAGGGGATGGGATGCACTCAGCGAGAACCTGTCGTCCCTGTACGCGGGCTCATAATGACCGACGATAAATAATCGTTGTGAGAAATTGCCGCAATTTCGTGAAAAACGACGTATTGAGAGCCTGTTAATGCACAGTTAGTACTTCTGGACCACCCTCTGTGACCAACACCGTGTGCTCGAACTGGCCCACATCCCCACCATCTGCGTCACGCAAGGCGGCGTAGACTTCGACGAAGCGGATCGAGGTGAGCTTCTTGACAAGCGCGTCCCACTTCCTGCGCAACGATTCCTCGCTCTCTTCGGGAAACGGCTTCTCTAACAGAGGGTAGGCCCACCTCTCTGCGAAAGGCAGGGTGCTGTAGCGCTCCTCGATGTACCTGGCCATGGTAGCTCCGAGCGGCTTCAACTTGCCCTTGGCCAGAGCCTTTCGGATCCTCACATCGCCGGTGACCCTCAGGATGTTCGACGAGTCCGCAGGGGAGACGTTCTCGACCATTCCCGAGCCACCGGTCGTGTTGAACGGCTCGATGGCGTAGATTTCGCCTATTTCGGGCGACCCCTTGAAACCCGGGTTGTTGGAGCCGCAAGCGTATGACGGAATCGAGGTCCCGGCGTGCAGGTCCCAACGCTCCAACTGGTGTCCGCACAGGTTGCGTATCGGCTTGAAGCCCGCGTCCTTGGCAACCTGCTCAGCGGCGCCCCCGACCTCGTGCCAGGGTGTGCCGGGATGCATCTTCTCAATGGCAGCGTCGCGCGCCTCCTCGGCCGCACGAATCTGCTCGGTGTGGTTGCCACCTCCGCCGACCTCGACGGTTAGTGCGTTGTCAGCGATAGCTCCCTTGATGTGCACCCCTACGTCGAGTTTGACCAAGTCCCCCTTCTCGAAGACCATCTCACCCTCTAGTCCCTCGGGGGGCTCCAACAGGCTGTTGGTCGTGTAGTGTGCAGCCATGTCGTTAACGGAAATCGTGACCGGGAATGCAGGCTTGCCGCCATGCCGCCTGATGAAACGCTCCGCCGAGTCTATGACCTCGTTCCAGTGCTTGCCAGCGATAATCTCGCCCTTGATCCCATCCAAGGTCCTTCGTGCGACGTGCCCGGCATCTCGCCAGTGCTTCAAATCCTCCTCGTCAACCATGATCTGACCTCTCGCTCGCTGATTATTCCCTCTCTTAGAACCTCGATATCGCTTGACTCGGTTGAATCACAGACCGAATACCACGCTATCAATGTACTGGGACTCCCCCCGGGACAGGTCCCGGATACACATTCTATCGCCTCACCGTCGCTCGATAGCAGCCGCGCAGCCTCCTCGCAGTCCTCCACTGGCAACTCCCCACTCCTGTTGGCGCTGGTTGCTGTCAGCGGTCCGGTGGCCTCAAGCAGGCGCTTGGCGCTCGGATGAGCGACGATTCGGACTGCGACCCTGTCGCTACCGAGTCGAGAGTCGAGAACCTCATGGGATCTGAGGACGACGGTCAGCGAACCTTCGGGAAAATCGGCTAGTAGACTCCTCACGTCATTGGGAATCTCGACCAGCTCCTCGGCCTGAGACAGGCTGGCCACGCCGATGCTGACGGGCATGTCGGATGACCGTTGCTTCAATCTGTAGAGCCGGTCTAGGCAGGTCGGTTCCAGTAGGCAGCCGAGGGCAGGCTGGGTGGTGGTCGGATAGACGATACAACCCCCTTCAAGGGCGTGCTGAACGGCCTCCTCCATCTCATCACCTACTTGATGTGGCGCCTATTCGCGGGAGGCAGCGAATCGGCGTGCACGACGATCGAGCCGACCTTCAGGTCTACGTTGGTCTGATGTGTGTGTCGTTGGGATATCCTAGCCAACTCGTAGGCCCCGAGGTATAGGTTCAGCACCGGCACTAGGTAGAGCAGCTTGCGCAGGGCCCGAGCATCCCACATCTGACTGGTCATCCCCGAACCGTCCTCGGCCACCACCGCGAGCCCCAGCATGCGCTGGCCCAGAGAGCGCGAGTACGTCACGCCAGTGAGCCGCCAGTACAACCAATGGGCAGCTAGGATGACGAACACCTGTGCGAGGGAGTGGTCGAAGTCCGCTGAGGACCAGAGAGTCAGGTTCCAAGCGTCGATTACTCTCCCACCTGTAATGACCATCAGAATAGTGGTGACTATCACCACATCAACTGTGAATGATGCTAACCTCCTGACCCCTGAGGCCAGAATCGCCCCGTCCGGCAGTGACCAGTGGTCGTCTTGCGACGAGACGATCTGCTTGGCCAGCGTGCCACCACCGACGTTCAGCTGTATTGGCGAGTCATGGTCCGACATAGGCGCCCTCAGGCCATTCCGAGCAAGTGCCATGCCTCAAGGTTACGACTGCGCACGTGCTCCAACCATGCCGACCAGTCCTCGTCGCAGCGCAGCGTATCCGGGTCCCCGACGACGATCAGCCCGCGCTTGGCGCGAGTCAGGGCAACATTGAGCCGACGCGAGTCCGAGAGGAAGCCGACGTTACCATCGCTGTTCGAGCGCACACACGAGAACAGTATGACCTCCTTCTCTCTGCCTTGGTATCCGTCAACCGTGTGGACCTCGACCGAATCGTACCGACCCGGCACGCTATCGCGAATCGCCCTGACCTGCCCGGCGTAGGGTGTGATGATTCCGATATCACGCTGCTCCAACTCACCTCCGTCCAACAGCCCCTCAAGCAAGCGAGCTACCCAAGCGGCTTCGGCGGGATTCTCCTTCGAGGTGCCGTCGGGGGACCTCACCTCTCCGCCCTCTATCGGCAGGAACGCCATAGGACACTCCCAATCGGGCCACAGTAATCCGGCAGGGGTTTGCCTATCTGAGGCAGAGACCCCATCCTCAAGCTTGCCTTCGTAGAACCTCTCGTTAGGGAACTCCGAGATTGCGGGATGCATCCTGTACTGCACGCGCAGCAGATAAGGCTCGATTCCGACCTCGACCATCCGCTCGAACAGGGAGCGCCCCAGCCCGCCGTTCTGCGCGCGCTGGGAGATGACGGTGGGCGGTAACTGCCGGTGATCGCCGACCAAGACGACCTGCCGCGCCCCCCTAACCAGCGGTACCAGCGCGGCAGGCTCGGTGGCCTGCGTGGCCTCGTCGATGAGGACGCGGGAGAACCTACGACCATCCAGCAGCTCGTGACCCGAGCCTATGCAGGTGCAGCACAGCACCTGAGCTCGGTCGAGAATGTCATCGCGCATCTGCGCCTCTATCTTGCGGACCTCCTTCCACCCTCTGCTGAGATCGCGGTGCGCTAGGCCCTTCTCCTTCCCCCTCATGCCCTTGACGCGCCGCGACAGTTTCTCGTTGGACTCCAGCCAGTGGTCGAGGTCGCGGCGCAGCGGGTGTTCCTCCATCCTAGCATCCATCGTCGCTTCGCGAAGACTCTCCCGGACCTTGACCGGCTGCCCGAGTCGGACCGCCCTGACGCCGAGCGACAGCAGCCCCTCCAGCAGATTGTCCACGGCGACGTTGGAGTCGGCAACGGCCAACACGGTCCCAATGTCCTGCTTGGCCCAGTTATCCAGTATCCGGACCGCGGTGTGTGTCTTGCCAGTCCCGGGCGGCCCCTGTATCAGCGTGAAACGGTTGTCCACGGCTGCTTTGGCGGCCTCTCTCTGCGCCTCGTTGAGGTCGGAGGCCAGATGGGCGGGGCGAGGTCGAGCTCCTCCAAGCTCGGGAGCCAGTGAGGCGGTGCCGACCGGGTCGTGGACCATGCCTAGGAGAAGGTCGCGCAATGGAGCCCCACCGTCCTCTTCAAACACCGAGTTGAGGGCATCGCGCATCCTGTCGTGAGCAATCCTGTTCGCACCCCTGTCCATTCTCCAAGTGTCCTTCCGCAGATCGGTGGGGGCCTCGGGCAGGACGATTCGGATGAAGTGCCTAGAACGGTTACTCACTATCGCGTCCACAGGCTTCTCCGAGAGCGGGTTCCGGCGACTCAGCATCACGATGTCGCCCTGTCTGAATCGATGCATCCCGAAGGCCTGGCGGTCGCGCCGTTGCAGTTTGACGATACGCTGGCCGAATAGCCAACCATCGGTCTTCGCCACTAGGTCGAACAAGGCTATGCCGTTCGCAGCTAGACGGCCGTCGGTCCACTCACGCAATCTCTTCTCAGTGATTGACAATTCATCATCCAACTCCCACCTGATTAGATTCAGGTAGGCCTCGTGATGATCCTGACTGCGATTGAACCTCGCAGGAAGCTCCTCGGCCTCGTCTGTCACGGCCGGACGGCGCACGCGCCATCCCATCACGGTTCCCCAAATTCTCCATCGCCGTTGGAGACAGCGGGCAGCAACCCCGGGTGAATATTATACGGAGAGTTTCGGCGAGGTCGGCCATCGAGGGGGCCGGGATGTTCGACCGATTCAAGTCGTGGCGGAAGCGAGAGGAGCAGGGCGTCGAGTGCCCACTCTGCCAAGAGCGCAACCACGAGGACGCCGAGAACTGCTCGCGCTGCTCGTACCAACTGCAGAAGGCCTCGCATCAACAGGAAGCGTCAGTGGGTGAGAAGGTAGCCACGGACCTGTTCGACGAGTTGTTAGAAGAGATGGAGGAAGACGATGATGAGGAAACTATCGATTGGACCAACGCCGCCTTCACGATGGACGACGTCACCATAGACGTCAAGCAGTATGGCAAGGACGACGCGGTAGTCACCAAGCAGAAGCCCAGCTTTGCCTTCACCGCGGATCTCCCTGAGTCCAACGACGCCGAGGAAGAGGAGTACGAACTCAAGCCCGAGGACGCGCCGGAGTTCGTCACTAAGTTCGAGGTTCCAGAGACCGAGGAAGCGCCTCTCGAAGTCATTGAGGCCCAGCAGATAGAGCTAATCCAGCCGACTGCGGAGGCTCCCGAGGAGGTCGAAATCACCTCAGCTAGTGAGGTGCCTGAAACCAACGGCTCCGAGCCTCAGCCAGAGCCAGAGAGCGCGCCCGAACCCGAACCCGAGCCGGAGCCAGAGCCCGATTCGGAGCCGATGGAACCCGGCCTCTCCGACCTCACCGTGGACCAGTTGAAGACGGTGGCCAACCAGCGGGGCCTCTCGGGCTACTCCAAGCTCAAGAAGGCGGAAATCATCACGCTGCTGGAGACCGAGCCCGAAGCAGAGGACGACCCCGAGCCCGAGGTCGAGATACCGCCGTCACCCACCGACCTGCCACCACCTCCTACCCCTCCGACGCCACCTCCGCCTCCGGAGGTAGAGGAAGATCAGGAGCCGATGCCGATCCCCCCTCCTCCCATCATTCCATCCATCCCCAAGATCCCGAAGCCGGCCAAGACCCCGAATTACTGGCCCTGGGCCCAGCAGGAAGAGTGGTCGGACCGCAAGGTCGCAGGGCAAGTCAAGGCGGCTATGGAGGCGGCCCGCTCGAGGGACATCGCTCAGGCGACGGTGCTGATCGACGAGGTTGGCCCCCATCTGGGAGACCGTCCTAAGCTCATCTATCCGATAGGGGCCCTGCTGCAGAGGATAGGGCGAGGGAAAGCCGTTGACAAGCTGCTGGCTTCCGCTCTGAAGGCCCTGCCGAATGACTCCAACATCGCTACAGCCAAGGCGAAGCTTCGACCCTGATGGCCGTAGCCCTGATTGGTCATGACCCAGCCGCAGGGGTGTGCTTAGACGGGCGACGACGACCATAAGGGTCGACGATATTATGGTCCTGAGACCGGCAACTAGCGAGCACCACTCTGACTTGCTAGAGGCCTTTGAGGAGACTTGGCCTGAGGTCAGCAGGGCGATGCCGTGGATTTATCCCGATCTCCCCTTCGACACGCAGATCGACGATTTCCTAGCTGAGACCGAGCGCATGGGCAGGGCCGGCCTGCTACACCACTGGGTGATGGTGAGGCCATGGGACGGAGCCCTTCTCGGACTGATTGGCTTCGATCGGGTGACGCGCTCGGAGAAGGCCGCTTGGAATCTCGGCTACTGGGTTCGTAGTTCAGAGCAACAGCATGGTCTGGCGCGCCGGGCGATTGATGCTGTCCTAGGCTGGCTGGGCGAGGCCGAGGCGACCTCGGTTGAGCTAAAAGTCGACCCCCACAATCCAGCAGGACGGAGCACCGTGATGCGCACGGTGCGAGACTGGGGCGGTGAGAGGTGCGTGGACGGGGACTCTGCGATCACCGTCGCTGGGGTCCGAACCCCCCACGAGTGTCACTTGGTAACAATCGGTCCGGGCCTAGGACCTGAGTAAGGCTCGAATCGGGTGCGACCCATTGAAAACACCCCCTTGGGTCGGAATTCTGCCCCAATGGGGCAGGAGGAGCGAGAATGCCGCCATCCGAACCCCGCCAGCGCCTTCCGGACATCGATCCGGAGGAGACCGATGAGTGGATGGAGGCGCTACGCTCCGTCGTAGCCTCGCAGGGCGTCGAAAGGGCCCGCCTGCTCCTGCACGAACTGATGGCCGAGGCGAATGCCTTGTCCATCCCAATCCGACCGTCCTCGCAGACCCCCTACGTCAATTCCATCTCCCTTGAGCAGCAACCGCCCTACCCCGGTGACCTGCGATTGGAGGAAGCCATACAGAATGCGGTACTATGGAACGCGGCGGTCACGGTGTCCGACGCCAACCGACGCCTCGATGGCATTGGCGGACACATCTCCTCCTACGCCTCTAGCTCGACGCTCTATGAGGTCGGCTTCAATCACGTCTTCAGGGGCAAACAGCACAACGGTATCGGCGATGCGATCTATGTTCAGGGCCACGCCAGCCCCGGCATCTACGCCCGGGCCTTCCTAGATGGTAGGCTGAGCGAGGAGCAGCTGCGCAACTTCAGGCAGGAGGCCTATGGGGCCGGCTTGTCCTCCTACCCCCATCCGAGGTTGATGCCCGAGTTCTGGGAGTATCCGACCGTCTCGATGGGCCTCGGACCACTGGCCGCGGTGATGCACGCGAGGTTCTGGAAGTATCTGCAGCAGCGCGGACTCGCTGACACGTCGGAGAGCCGAGTCTTCGCCTTCCTCGGTGACGGCGAGATGGACGAGCCCGAATCCATCGCTTCGATCGCGGTTGCTGGCCGCGAGCAACTCGACAACCTAGTGATCGTCGTGAACTGCAACCTGCAGAGACTCGACGGTCCGGTGAGGGGTAACGCGAAGATTATCCAGGAGCTCGAGGGTCTCTACCGGGGTGCCGGGTGGACCGTCATCAAGGTGCTCTGGGGGTCGGGTTGGGACCGAGTCCTACAGAACGACACTGGAGGGGAGCTGTTGGCCCGCTTCGAGCAGATAGCAGACGGCGACTGGCAGCGGATGAGCACCCTGACCCCAGCCGAGTTCCGCTCCGAGCTGTTCGCAGGAAGCTCCGCCCTTGAGGCACTGGGCACCTCACTATCCGACGAGGACATCGCCGACCTCACCCGCGGCGGCCATGACCCACTCAAGGTCTACGCCGCCTACGAGGCCGCCCTAGCAGCAGACGGACCTGCGGTGATACTCGCTCACACCGTGAAGGGATGGGGAATCGACTCGTTCGAAGGCCGGAACTCGACCCACCAGAAGAAGAAGATGGAACTCGACGACCTAATCGCCTACAGGGACGCACTCGGCCTTTCCATAGCCGACTCCGACCTCGAGGACAGCCCGTTCTACAGCCTCGACGATGAGTCGGATGAGGCCGAGTACATGATGCAGAGGTTGTCCGCGATGGGCGGTCCACTACCGTCGCGAAATCCCACAGCCATCGAATTGGAGCTCCCGGGCGAGGAGGCCTACGCATCCTTTGACGAGGGCACTCCAGAGGGCCAGGAGGTATCCACCACGATGGCGTTCGTCAGACTGCTGCGCAACCTGATGAAGTCCAATATCGGTGAGAGGATCGTGCCTATCATACCAGACGAGGGCAGGACATTCGGGATGGATCCGCTGTTCAGCGAGTTCGGCATCTTCGCTTCGCAAGGGCAGAGGTATACTCCAGTAGACCACGCTATGCTGCTGAATTACAAGGAGTCGGAGTCGGGGCAGGTGCTGCAGGAGGGAATCTCCGAGGCCGGAGCGATAGCATCGTGGATAGCCAGCGCGACGTCCTACTCTCATGCCCAGTCTCCCACCCTTCCGTTCTACACCTTCTACTCGATGTTCGGCTTCCAGCGCGTAGGCGACCAGGTCTGGAGCGCCGCCGACGCGCGTGCGCGTGGTTTCCTGATGGGAGCTACCGCCGGTCGCACTACGCTCAACGGCGAGGGTCTGCAGCACCAAGACGGCCACAGCCTACTGATGGCTTCGACGGTGCCGTACTGCAGAGCATGGGACCCGGCCTATGCCTACGAGGTCGCAACCATCATCCGACACGGCATCGACGAGATGTGGGGCCAGAATCTCGATGTCTTCCACTATGTGATGCTGTACAACGAGAACCAGCAGCAGATGCCCAAGCCCGAGGGCGCAGATGAGGGAATAGTGCGCGGTGCGTACCTTCTCGACGAGGCCAAGCGTAAGGGCGCGAAAGTACGTCTGCTCGGCTCGGGACCAATCCTGCAGTACGTCAGCGAGGCAGCTGGAATTCTGAGCGAGGAGTTCGGAGTCTCCCCGGAGGTCTGGTCAGTCACATCCTACGGGGAGATGCGCCGAGACGGCCTAGCAGCAGAGCGTCACGCCCGATTACACCCTCAGGACGCCCAGACGCCATACGCAGCGCAGTGCTTCGGCGATGACATGCCCACTGTGGCATCCTCAGACCACATCGCAGCCATCCCAGAGATGATCCAGCGCTGGGTCGGCGGTCGCTACGTGGTACTCGGAACCGATGGCTTCGGTCGTTCCGACTCTCGCGATGCACTGCGCTCGTTCTTCGAGATAGACACCAACAGCATCGTGCTGGCTGCACTTTCGGCCCTAGAGCAGGATGGCGCTATGCCGGCTGGCACAGTGGATGATGCGGCAGCCAAGTTAGGTGTCGAGCGCGAGAGATACGACAAGACGAGCGAATAGACTCACTTCCCCTCCTCTCCCTCTTCCCACCAGGAACCATCTTTCTCTAACTCGAGAACACCATCTTCTGACGAGGGGACACTCGCTTCTTCCTCGTCTGTATCCTCATCCATGTCCTGCCCTGCAGCAGCCCACTCTTCTTCGGATATCTCGCCGTCCCCATCTGTATCCAATACTACTGCCTTTCCGAGTTTCTTCCTTCTAAGTAATTCAAATACCACACCCAAAACAAGAAGAAGCAAACAGACTGAGGATGTTAGCATACCTTCTGCCGTAATTCTAGAGTACCCCATGGACATTAGAACTGCTACGCCTATCTCGAATAAGATGGAAAAAACAATCCATGCACATATTTCTAAGAGAGCCTCGAAGCAGACATCTTCGGACATACTAATCATACTCTATTCATCGGGGTATCGGACGGGAATCCCGGTCAACTCAGACAGCCTCTCCGCGAAAGGAAACCACTCTCCCTCCTCCACCTGGATGTGGGCAATGACCTCTCCCTCATGATCGAGAATCTGCACGATGTACTCCCAGTGTCCACTCATCTCAATCACCTCTAATCATCATTGTCCTCATGCCAAATCCTCTCCAAACCAATCGCTGAAATCGATGACTTCGAGACCTCCTTGTAGGTGAGCGAATCAATTCTCATCGATGCCAATCTCCTGAGTACCAGTTTGTCATCGTGTACGGTCACCGAGGTCCATGCACTGCTTCTGGTCAGGAATAAGTAACCAACAAATATCAAAGAACTGAATACGATAACGGAAAAGAATCCGGAGCCGACCCAAAACATGAGATCTCCCCCGAAGCCCCCTTCCGGGGGAGTCAACAACCCCCCTGCGACGAAAATGCTGAAGACGACGAAAGCCAGAGTCATATGCAGCATCTTGGAATTGCCCTTGAGGCGTATGTGTCCACCGACCACCGACTCATCAATCTGGGCGTCAGGGTCCCTAGTGGCCATCCGCATGTCCATCCTTTCTTCGGGCTCCGAGTCGTGTTCGACCTTCTCCTCCCACCACGTCTCACTATCTTCGGATATCCCCCTCCTCCTTTCGTCGACTATCTCGATTCCGATGGCATCCGATAAGGACTCAGCAAAGGCTCGGGTTCTGCTGTAGCCCCAACTGTGATGCCACAATGTCTCCTTCCAATCAGGACCCTCAAACCTAATCGTGAAATTATCATCTCCCGATTCCATAATCTTCAGTACAGCCCCTCCTCCAAGGTCTCTGTCCCATCTGACTTTAGTCTGAGAGCCTCTAATTTTCTTCAGCATAAATCTCTTGTCTGCAAGATTAATCTCCCACCTCCAAACCACTCCTGAATTCCATATTGATTTCAGACCAAATCCAGTGAGTATCGCACAGATCAGCCCAAAAATCAAAATGAAAATTACCAAGAAAGGATCTTCGGAGAGATAACTTTGGAATTCAAGCACGGGTGACCCAATGATCCCGGCGAAAATGACCAGAATTACTCCAACGAATAGTCCTCCTGGCTCACTTTCCATGAAAACTGTGTCATCTTCGGACTCCCAGTTCTCTGGCAGGTCTATTTTGGCCACACTGCTTGACTATCTCCAAATGGTATAACCAATTTCCCGGCATCCACCTATTCAGGCATTGTGATGTGGGCTAGGAAGTAGTTGTGCTGCAAAGCATCCCCCAGACTAATCCAATCTGGAACCTCGCCCCGGAAGTTGTCGTATCTGTGTCCGGGAATCAATCGCCAGTCAGCTGGAAGGCCACTCAGTAATTCCTTCGCTCTCACAAGACTCCTCTGCTGCGCGCTCGGGTCTCCCCCCGGGAGATCGACCCTACCTGCACTCCTGACGAACAGAAGGTCTCCCGCGTGATACACCCCGTGCCCGTGGAAGGTGACGTGCCCGGGTGCATGACCGGGTGAATGGGTCACGACTAGGTTGATTGAGCCGGCAGACCACTCCACGCACTCATCAGGCTCATTTTCCCAAGTGTTGGTGAAGTCGACCTTCCTGAACACCACGTTGCCCAGAAGGCTCGGAACCCTGGCGTCCTCGTGCCCCCAGACCTCCAAGTCGGGGAATCGCTTCATCATCCCAGGATAACCTGCGGCATGGTCGCGGTGGGTATGGGTGTACAGTAGGTGGGTCGGCTCCAATCCCTCTTTCTCGAGGGCCTCGGTCCACAACTTTGCATTGAACGGGTCGATTATCGCGACCACTCCGTTGTCCCTGTCGATGAATGCCGTGTTCATGTTCATCAGACTCCCCATCTGAGTCACCCAGACCTCAATCCCGTCCTCCCAGACGGAGACGTGGAACTCGCCGTCACTCAGCACAATCACTCGCAGCGGCAACCGCCGCATAGGTGTGGCGGCGGCGTTGTCTCGGGGCAGTCTTCAAAGCGTGGCCTCCGAGTCGCGGCACGTGGCACGAATGCCCTCCACACACACCCTGCTAGGCGGGCCCGCGCCCGGTCTGCTGCTTCGGCTGGGAGTCTGAGGACTCCCTACGAAGCCCGTTGGGAGTGAGGAAATGGCATACGACGCACAGGAAGTCGAGACCCGCTGGCAGAAGGCATGGGCCGATGCCGGAGCGTTCGAAGTCGAGATCGACCACAGTAAGCCCAAGTTCTACTGCCTCGAGATGTTCCCTTACCCATCCGGCAGCATGCACATGGGGCACGTCCGCAACTACTCGATTGGCGACGCCATGGCCCGCTTCCACCGACTGATGGGCAGCAATGTGCTCTACCCGATGGGCTACGACTCGTTTGGGATGCCTGCCGAGAACGCGGCCAAGAAGGAGGGCGGGCATCCGCACACGGTAACCCACCGCAACATCGCAAGCATCCGCGCCGATCAGGAGCGGATGGGTTACTCGTACGACTGGCGACGCTTCCTCGCGACCTCGGATGTTGACTACTACCACTGGAATCAGGAGATGTTCCTGATGCTGAACGAGCGCGGGCTGGTCGAGCGCAGGATGGCACCTGTCAACTGGTGCGTTGACTGCGACACTGTGCTGGCCAATGAGCAGGTCAAGAACAACCGCTGCTGGCGCTGTGGCCTTGAGGTCGTGCAGCGCGACATGGAGCAGTGGTTCGTGCGCATGACTGAATACTCAGACGAGTTACTCGATGAGATTGACAACATCGCCTTCCCAGAGAACGTCAAGGCGATGCAGCGTAACTGGATCGGTCGCTCCTATGGTGCGCACATCGACTTCCCGGTCGCCGGCTCAGACGCCGTGATTGGCGCCTTCACCACTCGCCCAGACACCATCTTCGGTGTGACCTTCGTCACCCTCTCGCCGGAGCACTCCCTGTGCGAGGAGTTGTGCGCAGGCACCGAGTGGGAGGCGGACTGGCGCGAGTTGCGCGACGAGTGCGCGCGCATGTCCGAGTTCGAACGCATCAACATGCTGAAGGAAAAGAAAGGCGTCTTCCTCGGACGCAATGCAATCAATCCACTGAACGGAGAGGAGGTGCCAATCTACGCGGGTAACTTCGTTGTCGCGTCCTACGGAACCGGCGCTGTGATGGCTGTCCCCGGTCACGACCAGCGCGACTATGACTTCGCCGAGAGGTACGGCATAGAGATTCGCAGGGTATTAGTCGAAAATGATGGTGACGACCCGAGCACCCCGCTGAGCGCTGCCTTCGAGGGCTACGGGCCAATGGTCAACTCCGGTGTAGAAGGATTCGACGGGCAGGCCGGCGAGGCCGCTAAGGACGCTGTGATTGCCGCACTTGAGTCAGCCGGAGCCGGCCACGGGACAGTAGAGTACAGGCTGAAGGACTGGCTGCTCAGCCGCCAGCGATTCTGGGGCACGCCCATCCCGATGATTCACTGTAATGACTGCGGCACTGTCCCCGTGCCGTCCTCCGACCTGCCGGTGGAGCTGCCTCTTGACGTGACCTTCAGCGAGGACCAGAGCGGCAACCCGCTAGCCTCCCACGACGCCTTCGTCAACACCTCATGTCCCTCCTGTGGAGGAGTAGCCAGGCGTGAAACCGACACCATGGACACATTCTACGACTCGTCGTGGTACTTCATGCGATTCTGCGACGCCAACAACGACTCCACCCCGTTCGACCGAGAGGCGATCGACTACTGGATGGACGGAGGAGTTGACCTCTACATCGGCGGCATCGAGCACGCCGTCATGCATCTGCTCTACGCCCGCTTCTTCTCCAAGGCCACCCGCGACGCCGGCATGAACGAGGTCGGCGAGCCGTTTGGCACGTTGGTCTGCCAGGGCATGCTCAACGCACCAGCCCCGTACTGCGCCGACTGCAACGCCGAGTACCACGTCGATCTTGCCGACTCGGACTGCCCGACCTGCGCCAAACCGCTCGGTTCACGCTCGGTGAAGATGGGCAAGTCACTGGGCAACACAGTCAGCCCCGAAGAGATGGTCGAGCGATACGGGGCTGACACAGTCAGGCTGTTCATGCTCTTCGGCGCCAACCCCGAGGCTGGAATGGACTGGTCCGACAGTGCTCTCGAGGCCAATCACCGTCAGATGTTCTCGATCATAGACGCTGTGGACGCCGCCTTGGAAATGGGCGACTCAGCCAGTCCCATGGACGAGTGGCTGATGGCAAGGCTGCGAGTCAATCAGGGCGCTTGGCGTCAGGCAATGTTGGATGTTAGCCTGCGCGAGGGCGTGATGGTCAGCCACTTCGAGATGCTGGCCGACTGGAACTGGTACCGCCGCCGTGGTGGGTGCGACCTAGCCACGGCCACGGACTACCTCGCCCATTGGGTCCCAATGCTTGCTCCCGCTACTCCGCACATCGCCGAGGAATTCTGGCAGCGCATGGGGGGTGACGGGATGCTTGCCAGCCACGTCCTATCCGAGTTGGTTGAGTCCTCGCAGGACGCCCCCGCACTGGCTCGAGAGGCCTACCTGCGCAGCCTTATCGATAGTGCTCGCAACCTACGCGAGCTCGCCGAGCGCCATTCAGAGCGCGAGATCAGCCGCGTCGTCATCCAGACCGCAGCGTCATGGAAGTCCGAACTCGCGCGTGATGCACTCAGACTGCACTCCGAGGATTTCGATTTCAAGGCAGGCGGGCAGGCGCATGTGCAATCGCTGAAGATTTTCGAGAACGAGGCCCTCAGGGGGGAGATTTTCCAGACTTGGATGGCACTCACTACTGGCAGCAAGAAGAAGCGCGGACGGGTACACTCCTGGTCCGACGGCGAGAGGGCACTGGTCTCAGGCGAGCTCGAAGAGACTGCAATCATCGCGGCCAACTCCGACTTCATCGCATCGGCATTGGGAGTCACATCGCTGGAGGTCTACCCGGTCGGCGATGGTGAGGATGTGGCCGGCAAGGCCAGCGTCGCATTCCCGTTGGAACCCGGCATCGCGTTCCTGTAGGTTAGGCATGTCTCGGTCCACTGTGCTGTTCGACGATGCCTGCGGTAAATGCAGTGGTTGGGCCGCCTTCATCGACAGGCACGGTTCCGGTGAAAGGCTCCGAACGCTGGGGCAGGGGACCGAGGAGGGAAGAGAGATCCTCGCTGCTAGGCCACCGAGTATGGAGGGTGTGGACTCGGTGTTCATCGTCACTGAGGACGGGCACTGGCACGCTAGGAGCGCAGCTGTCTGCCGCATCGCTTCGAGGATGGGCCTACCTTGGTCGTTGGGCGCCTTGGCCTTCCTCGTCCCATGGCCCATCAGGGACCTGTTCTACGAACTCTACGCCCGCATGAGGTGACCTCATGACTCGGTGGGTTCATGGAGCCCCTTCCGTTGGCCGTGCCGTTGAGTGACGAGAAGAGCGGTAACCGACGGCGAGGGCGCCGTCGCCGCCGCCGGCGCTCCAGAGGCGGCAGAAAACCACCTCAGGAGAGCGGCCCGGCGGCCGAATCAGAGCCCGTCGAGCGAGCGCTGGCCCGATTCACGGTCAAGCCTCGTCCCATGGGACTTCCCAAGGAGATAGATCCACCGCCTCGCGTGGTCGAGGTCTCGTGGAAGACCAACGCGGTGTCGAAGGAGGTACAGCGCAAGGCGGGAGACATCGCCTGCATGCCTGGTGAGTTCGGCTTCTTACCCGAAGAGAGGGTCCGGGAGATTGCCACCAAGATAGACCACCTCCCAATCACCGTGGAACAGGCCCTGTCTCTTCGCAGTGCCTTGAATCAGGAGAAGAGTGTGTACTCGCACTCCCGACTGATGCGAAGGGCCAACGAGCTCAGCCGTCGCTACAACGCCGGTGAGAGTGTGCTGGCGCTGTCGAAGCGATTCGACGCCCCACCGGTGAACACCTTCCGCGCCATCCTCACTGGGAGAGGTTGGACCAAGACTAGGATCAAGGACACCCTGAACAAGAACCCGTCGAGGTTGAACAAGCGCGACAGGGAACAGTTCGAACTGGCTGAGTCAGTGGATAGGGTGAGCTCGGTTGACCAGAGTGATACCCAGAGCGCAGCCGAGGTCTTCGAGGAGATACTGTGCGACTACTTCGATTCCATCGGTGTGAGATTTCGACGTCAGGAGGACCTGCTCGCGGAGCAGAAGGTCACCGAAGGACGAGCCATCATCACCCCAGATCTGCTTCTGCTCGACGACGTTAGAATCAATGACGTGCCTTGCGCGTGGATAGACGCCAAGCATTTCTTCGGCGCCGACCTTAAGTTCCCGCGCAAGAAGACCCAGAAGCAGGTCGACCGATACGTCGCCGAGTATGGGCAGGGGGCCATAGTCTACCGGCACGGCTTCTGCGGAAGCTTGCGTCTCAAGGGCGCCATACAGCTCGACTCCAGCCCACTGGACCTAGGTCCCCTCGACGAGTTCCACGAGAAAGCCCGGAACGGTTCATGATACCCGGCCAACTACGGTTTTGTCCGCCAGT
This sequence comes from Candidatus Thalassarchaeum sp., assembly GCA_030748335.1. Taxonomy (GTDB): domain Archaea; phylum Thermoplasmatota; class Poseidoniia; order Poseidoniales; family Thalassarchaeaceae; genus Thalassarchaeum. The sequence goes on from JASMMD010000006.1 coordinate 28,769, forward strand.
AGACCCGCTCCCTCCAACTCTACTACCAGCGAGCCCGACCAATCCTCTCCGGCCCGTACATCTCGGGGGACGATGGCGACGCTCTCACCCAGCATGCAGAGCATGGCCACCGCTTCATCGGCGATACCGCATCGTCCCATCGCCGCTTGCACCGACGATAACAGCTCGGCGCGCGATGAGTCTCCCTGCAGCCCACTATCCCTCGCAAATTCGTTCGCCGCATCGAGTAGGTCTCCCCATCTGGTGAAACCCCATTCTCCCTCGGACAGTGTCGACATCTGCTTGGAACCCGCTTGGCTGATTGCCTCCTTCCATCCTGGGTTATCGATGTACCCAGAGGTGTGCTTACCCGCATCGGGACGCCATGCCAGCACGATCGGTGTCGCACAGCTCCACCCTTCTGCCCGCCCCGGCCCTCTGCGCAACAGAGGACCGTGGTACGGCGCCCCCGCCTCAAGCCTACGCTCGACGCCTCCTGCGGCCAGCGCGGTTACATCGCCCAGTCCGGTTGAGCGCCGACGCTCGACTCGATGCGCTATCGAGTAGGAACGCCTCAGGCTTTCTTCATGGGGCAAACCCATCGCTCTTTGGAAGGCAAGCGCAGCGGCCACCGCCCCTGAGGCGGACATCCCGAAACCCTGCGAGACCGGGAGAGCCAACCTCACGCCAATCTCCCATGCTATGTCTCCCGCATCGGGTATCTCTTCGACTAGGGTGTCGAGCACGGTCTCGTACAGCCCCCGATCTCCCTGTACGGTCTCGAAGGTAATCTTCAGTCCGAACTCGCCCGGCTCGCCAAAGGCCACGACCTCAACCCCGTCTTCCACGCAGAGTCCCGCCCCGAGGCTACCTTGCTCGACCGGGTCCTCGATCTCGTCGCTCACAGTGAAGAGCAGAGTGACGTGTCCGCCGCACTCGCCGCGACCGAGAAACGCCGACATGCGGTTCATCCGGTGGCCTTCCGGCCAATAATCATCGGCAGCCTCACATTACCGTTGCAAGGTCTTCATCGAGCTCGCCAAATCGGCCTGAGAGTTCCCTGATCGCCATCTCGAAGGCGACTCTGGCAGTCATCGACCCGTCGGTCTCGAATGACAGAATGAATTCGCCGGGAACGTCCTCAAGGGTGATTGCATCATCGAAATCCGATGCTTCCTCTGTACCATCACCTACGTGATGCAAGTCGTCAATCAGCTGGGTCACCATGCCGATATCCTCCAAGCGCTTGTTGCTGTCGAAGTCCTTCGCCGTGATGTTGAGATTGAGGTCCCACAGTATCTTCGCCTTCCTCGGCTTGTTGATGACCCCGATCTTGCGCTGGACGAATGACACCCCGCAGACAGGGGACCACTTCGCGTGGTCGCGACCGCGTCCCATAATCGCAGTAGCGTAGAACTCAATCATCTGACCGCGATACAATTTGGTGATTGGGATGCTGTGGTACTTCTCAGCTATGCTGCCCCCGGCCCCGAGAAAACTCATGTCGCCAGCGGTCACAGTCCGACCACCCTCGCTGCCGAACTCCTTGCAGGTATAGATCATCGTGCACTGCGGGCATCCCCTGTCCTCGACGACCAGTTCGGCGCAGGAAGGGCAACTGTCCTGAAAGTGGAATTCGTCGTGCTTGGTCGGGATGGGGATCATGGCCAGACGCTGAGCCACGACCTCGTCGGGCAGCGGGCCGTCCGTCTCCCACACCTCGTCGTCCTGCTCGATGGTACCCATCTCGAAGCGTACGGTGTCGATAGCCATCTTCGGTGTGTCAGCAATCAGTGAGCGCCTGATGGCGTTGACAAAGGAGCGGTCCGTGCCGCTAAACAGTATCGAGATTGTCTCTTCGCTCTCTTCAATCACCTTTGTCTTGACCATGAATTCACCTCACACTCGGCGCCCTCGGCGCCCTCCTTTGCTCTTCGTCCCGTCAGTGGCGACTGGGGTCACGTCCTCGATTCGGGTTATTGACACTCCGGCGCGGGTCAGCGCACGGATCGCTGAGGTCGCGCCCGGAGCGCTGTGGGAGCGATTCCCACCGGCACCCCGGTATTTCACGATAACTTGAGTGAACTCCTTCTCAGCAAGCATCTCGGCCATCCTCTCGGCCGCCCTAGTTGAGGCGAACTGACCGCCAGAGTCGCTGCCGCCCTTGGTCACCATGCCACCCGAGACCTTGCAAATGGTCTCTGCCCCGGTCTGGTCGGTGGCTGTCATCAGCACGTTGTTGTGCGTGGTGAATATGTGCAGAATAGCCTTCCTCGACATCAATTCTCGCCCTCCTCAGTCGACCCGGTTTCCTCAGGAACAGTGTCTTCAGTCACGGGCGCGGCCGCGGCGTCAGCCTTGACCTGATCGACGAACTCTGGATCCACGACTCGAACCGGCGCGACGTCGTCCTCGTCTGACACACGCGCCTGCAGCACTACCTCCATGTCCTTGCGAAACTGGTGTTCGGAATCTTCGAACGGCGAGTTAGTTGAGTACTGGATTATCTCCTCCTCCTCCTTCAGGACGTGGTACCCGGGGACAGTCATCCTCTGGTCGCCTATGCTGATGTGGCCGTGGACGATGAGATTTCTGGATGAGCGCATTGTTGGTGCCAGTCCCTTGTAGTAGACGACTGATTGCAACCTCCTCGATAGCATGTGCTCGACGTTAATCTGTAGCACATCGTCTATTCCGGCGCCCTCCGGAAGCAGGCCCCTGCGGTGGAGGGAATCCACCAAGTCGGCCTTCTCTCGAGCGAAGTGTCCCTCTGAGGTATCGACCCTCCCAATCAGCTTCATCGCTTGGTTCCTGTGACGGCGAAGAGCTGACTTCTCGCGCCAAATCTCCTTCATGCCGCCGACCTTCTTGAGACCGTACTTCTCCTTGAGCGCATGCTCCTCGTCGATTCTGGCCTGCTTCCACGGGTGAGTGGGGGTGCGAGTCTTGGGCCTAGCGAACTTCGGGTCACCCATCTGCTCACCTCACTTCTTCCTCTCGACGCCCAGCGAGGAGCCCTTGCGACCATTAGACCGGAGCCTCTGGCCGCGGACCTTGTGGCCACTCCTGTGCCTCATTCCGCGGTAGGCCTTGACCCCGGCGATACGTGCGATGTCGTCGTCACGGGTCATCTTGACCTCGGTGGCGACGATGTGAGCATCCTCGTTTGTCCCGGTGTCGCGCTGTCGGTTGACCAACCACCACGGGACCGTGGTGGCGTAATCGTCTATCGAGTTGCGCAGACGGTCCTGCTCGTCATCGGAGAGATGACCTCCCAGCTTATTCCCGTCTATATCGGCCAAGCGGCAAATCTGCTGCGATGTCCTCATGCCGACGCCCTTGATTGAGGTGATGCCGATAGCAATGGGTCGCAACCCGTCAATGTCACTGTCGGCTATCCGCAGAATGTAGGAGAAGTCATCTCCGAGTTCGGCATCTTCAGGCATTGTACGGTTCTCCCGTGTTCACCGGTTCCCGGTGGCCCATTGGGCATCTGGGCGACCTACCATCCCTATTTGAACCGATTGGACGCCCCTACGGGGCGGTTCGATCTACTCCCGGCAGACCACATACAGCACTTGACCGCCCGAGTCCCTCTCGATCTCGATGTCCACCATGAAGCCCCTAGCGCCATCGATTTCACGCAGCTCCCGGTCCAGCCTACGCTGCAGGGTGGGGTGGACGTCCGGGTTGAGGTTGCAGCGCAGAGTGACCTTGCCGATGCCGTTCCTAGCCATCGACGCCGCGACCTGGTCGATGGTGTGGAGCTCGGGCGGCCTGAGCCTGTGCTGAACTATCTCTCCGGTCGCCACGACGAAGCCCTCGACGTCCTCTGACATGATTAGTGGGTCGGTGTGGATCAGTAGCGGCCTGCGGCCTTCCAAGCGCAGCCACGAGTGACCGGAGTCCTCGCGAAGCGCACGCTCCAGCCAGACCTCTTGGAGGCCGCTCTGGACCAAGGCAGGGTCGACTATCGTCATGTGGGCTCCATACGGTGGGGGTTTACTCATCTCGACCGTGTCTGACATCGATGGTGACCCCTCTATCGAGGCGATGACGTGCTTGGTACCCATCCTGACGCAGCGATGGTCCTCACTCGATGCAAGGGCACCCACCCACAGCGACAGCCTGTCCACTCTGCCACCGCCCTGACTCAGCCACTCCCATGTGCTGTTCACCCCCGGGAAAGTGGTTTGGACAATGGACTCGACAACGGACTGCTGCATCTCATCGAGCCTCGGAGACAGGTCAAGAAGCATGGCCGGACCTCTCGGCCCGCTTTGCAGGTGATCGGCCCAGCCTCGCAGCACCGAGCTCAGAGAAGGCTCCATCTCATCCACGTCGTGGTTCTGAGCATCACCCGGTCTGGCCGGGTCGAGGTGTAGCATCGCGACGGGAGGGTGAGCACGGGTCCCGGCCTCACGCAGACTGTTCCAGTACTCGGTGATTGCACCCTCTGCATCAGACCCGTCACCGATGACGACGCGGTCCATCGAGCGTTGCAGGTCCCCCTCCTCGGAATTGATGTGCATGTTGGCCGCGCACAGCACCGCGACGTTACCGTCCATTTCGATTCCCAGCGAGGGTCGCTTGAGAACCTGCGAGTAGGCGACTAGTTGTAGGCCAGAGCCCGCGGCAGCATCCAGGATTACTCCGGCCGGAAGCACGTTCGGATCTATCCTGTCAGCCCGGGAGAGCGCTACGAACCAAGGCGTAGACAGCCTACGCATGTCCTCAGTCATGTGAAAACTCGGCTCACCACGCCTTGCTGGCTCGGCCTTGGCCCGCTTCCTCGCCTCCTTGACAATCTGCGCCGAAGGGTTCAGCGCGGTGTGTCGACTACTCTCTCCCACGTCGCCGCCTCCGAGAACTTGGTCAAGTCACTTTCGTCCTAGGTGATCGGACCTCTGTTGATGCTCAACTCGAATCGCAGCCAGGAATCCTGCAGCTCGTGCCCGTCACTGTTGCCGTATGCGATTGGCGGAGGCAGCAGTGTGGTGTGCGAGGTCCCGGTGTCAATCCCGGGAATCAACCCCCTGTCGCCATCTATGTCTAGGCCAATGGCTGACCAGCCGAAACCATCGATATAGGCCGGGTCGTCCCCTGCAGTGACCAGAAGGTCCCCCTCGTCCAGCTGCTCCCCTGTGTCGGCATCCCAGACCACGTAGTGGACCTCAATCCTGTCGTTGTCGTTGATGTGCATCTCTCTCTCTTCGGTGCCCTTGAACACGTTCACGTCGAGCAGCACCTCGGCATCGACCACCGTGAGGTGGCTGACCACCACCGTGAAGCTACCTTCGGTGATGTCATCGGTGAGCTCAAGCTCGGCGAAACCGCTCTGGTTCCCATCCAGCGTCATCAGGTCGCTGGTGTCGTCCGAGTCAGAGAACAGCACCCCGGCCCCCCTTATCTCAAGCACCAAGTCGACGGTCGTGTTGCCGCGGTTGTAGACTACCAAGCTGGCGCGATCGCCGTCTCCTTGGTGCCCCCAGTCACATCGAAGTTCCCCGGGGTAAAGGAACACGTCGTCCTGCCCCGAGAGGTTCTCGGGCCATTCCCAGTCTCCCTCTCTTGCGGAGCAGGTGTCGAACAGTAGGTCGACCTCCCAGGCCAATCGACCGTCGATGGTAGGCGCCTCGACGGGCGGACCGAAAGAGTCCTCGAGGTCGGCGCTGAAGTTCCAGGCCGCCCAGCCGACCCAGATAGCTGACAGAAGCATTACCAGAGCGGTGCCCAGAGAGAGCATCAGGGTGACTCTGGGAACCGCCATCTCATTGATTCCCAACGGCACGGGCGGATGCTCGACCTCGTCGGGCGTGTCTGATATCCACGACCTCGTCACGATTGCTTGTCAGTACCGTGTGTCATCAACGTTGGCCCAATAGGGAATCCGAGAAACCTCGTTTCAACGGTTGATAACAGCCTCTCAGTACCGCGTTGTTGCTTCAGTCCTTGACCATCTGAGCCTCGTTTCGCAGGCCTAGCCATGACACCACTCCCAACTCGGCGGCCACCACCATGAGCGCTACCAGCATCGTTGCTGGCTGGAAGATGCCGGGCACGAAGATTAGCGCACTCAGTATGGCGACGACCAGATCGACAAGCCCCCAGACCCTGAGGGTCCGACGCAGTTGCAGTATGCCCACCACCCAGATGGTGGTTGAGAGAGCAACCAGTAGCACAGGCAGGAGCACCGAGGTGGCGTGGTGGGCGACTGCGATGACGATAATCAGCAGGTGCGAGTTCACGGCCAGCATCATTGACCAACTCTCGCCCCTCAGTGGTACGGTCAGCCCCAGCAGGACGAGCAGGACCAGCCCTGTTCCCATCGTGACCTCGGGAACCACCTCGGACACGGGTTCGTACCAGTTGCCTATGGCGAATAGCGCCAACAGGCCGGCTAGGACGGCCACCCCGACCGCCCATGGCTGACGGTACCTCCAGCCCTGCTGAACGGCGCTTACCACCGCTAGGACGCCCGCCGGGCCGAATGACAGCATAACCACGAACAGGCTCCGAACGCCGCGCCCGGAGGAACCCTTCCAGTCCTCCCTGCCGAGCTGACTCCTCTTCCTGTCAACCCAGACATCAGTGAGTACGACGAGCATGAGTACCACCTCGAGCAGCATCCATGGCATCCTCCACTCCACCATGCCCCCCTCAAACGGGTCAATCGTCAGCGGGTAAGGGAGGGCTTCGACCATCACCGCACCCAGCATCCTACCAGCCAGCAGTGGGACCACTATCCAGTCAAGTGCGATTGGTATCCTATCCAGCAGCCTGTCTCGGCCAATTATCGAAATAGCGACCAATTCCACCAGCAGGATGATCACCACTGCCATGTCGAGAAGGTCGCGGTTGCTGCTACCAGGGCCTATGTGAGAAACCACGTGGATGAAGACCAGTCCACCGATTGCCATGGCTATCGGCATCTCCATGCCCATGATGTGAGGGAGTTCGAGATCGAGGCTCTTACTGCGTGATTTAGCAAGTGCAATCAGAGCAGTCGCGAACAGTCCGATTGCCACCAGTACGAGCGGATTGGTGCCGTTGAGAAGACCTAGTATGACCCCCGCCCCAAGTATCAGCGAGAGCACTGCGAGTACGACCACCGGCTTGTGGCTGACGTCGGTGACGTAGAGCTCGGCGAGTTCGTCGGTGCCAGACTTCTCCCTGCGCTTCTTGCGTTCCGCCTCCAGCTCTGCCAACCTCGGGTCATAGGTCGCAACACCACCATCGCCCCCTGCTTCATACTCTGACACCTGTTCGGCCATCTCGACTCGCACATCTCGCTTAGCCACCGACTTCAGCTCGGCACGCAACTCACCCCTAGCCACTAGCCACAGCGAGCTGACCACGAACATCACAATCGAAGCCACCTCGGCCGCCCCACTATCGAGCTCAAAGGCGAGGGCGATGGTAATCACCAGCAGCCAGAGAGCCGCCAGCGCAGGGTTGAGCAGCTTTTCGATGCCCCCCGCGCGTGGCAAGTAGGCCGCTAGCACCGCCGCCGAGCAGACCACGGCGGCTATGGCCATATCGACTTCCGGCAGAGAAGCGGTCGATTCTAGGGGCTTCACCGGCTGCCTCCCCGAGAGGGCCAGCAGCAGTGGCAGACTCATCAGGCCCAAACCACTGGTGTACAGCCCCTCGTCGCTGGGTGCCTTGGTAATCATCAAGGCCACCAAGGACACGCAGAGCAGGACTGTCAGTGGGACAAACATCCCGTGCCTCCATAGTATGGCCAAGACCACGACCGCGAGGATTGCGCTCATTGTGCCTGCATCACCGATTCTCAATCCGGCGATTTCGGAGCCGACGTGGAGAACAGTCAACAGGAACAGCAGAAGCAACAGCGAGACGGCGGTGAAGCCACCGAACTGGGACATGAATAGAATCGCGAATAGAGGCAACCACCATCCCATCGACCACAGCTGTAGGGCCCCCGAGTCGCGAACCGAAGCAGAGAGCTCGGAGACTCCGAGGAACCGTGCAGCCAGATTGACACCGGTCTCTCCCAATCTGATGTTGACTACGATCATCAGGACGCAGGAAACGGCTAGGTACGCCCCTAGTGGAATAGGCTCGAGATCGACCATGCTTCCCGGATCGAGAACGTCGTTGGCGACCAGCAGCGTCCTGACGGTCTCCTCCAAGATTTCCTCCAGAAGCACCCAACTCCAAGGCAACAGGACCGTCACCCCCGCCAGCGAAGGCGACTCCCTTTTCACCGCGAGCACCGCGGTTCCGACGTGCATCGAGCCCAGTAGCGCGAGCAGCAGCATCCCGCCGTCTCCGCCGGCGGTGGTGGACTCGACTGGGACCAGTATGACGAGCAGGGCGAGAACGACGATCGCTCCTAGCCACAGCACTCTGTCGGTGACCCTGTCCTGGTCGCGCAGCAGCACGAAGCCGGTGACGATAGTGGCGAGTACAGTGAACAGGTCATAGGCACCAAGGCTGCTAATCAGATTGCCCAAGTCGTGCCCCACGACCAACATCACCACCAGAGGGAGCGCAGAGGCCCCCAGCGGGAGCGCTACCCGCTTGGCATCAACACCCCTCACTGAGAGGTAGGAGCCACCGAAGGCCGCGCCTAGGAAAGCCACCATACCCAGTGCGTAACCCGTGTCCTGGCGACTGCTGGCGACGGCCAGAAGCGCGCCCACCATGCCCATCGAGACCGAGACTCCCCAGAGCCCCGGCTTGCCCAAACCCATCGCTTCGAAGGCCTTCGAGAACCAGTTCCCCTCGCGTGCGAAGCGAGCTGCCATGGTCGCGTTGATTCCAGTCACGGTCATCAGCAGTAGAAACAGCAGCAACGGGTCATCTAGAGCCAGTATCTTGAGTGAGCCGAACTCGAACCCGCCGGTAATCGCATGCATCCCTATCCAGAGGTTGGACGCTGCCACCCCGAGAGCCGCGAGGTTGCCCGATTGCCTGTGCAAGGCAAGTCCGTGAACCAACAGGGTGGCGAGTAGAATCATCCCAGCGACGCCACCCTCGCCCAGCACCGATCCAGCAGTCGAGGCTATGGCTAGCAGCACCAGCGTGGATTGGGCGGCGATGGCATCGTGGTCATGCCTGTAAGCCACCAACACGTTCACGCCGACGAGCAGCAGGAGCAGGCCACCGAGAATCTCCATCCCGATGAAACCCCACCGATTCAATTCGATTGTGAGTCCGTACATGACCTTCATCGAGATAATCACCCAGGTCACTCCGAGCAGCTTCATCGGAGAATCCGGAATCCAGCGCTCCCCGAGCGCGAAACCCACTCCGGCCAGCAGAATCAGTACGACGATCGCCAGCAGCGGCGACAGCGCCAGCCCGGCTTGCACCCCGATGGCGCTGTAGACTAGTATCATCGAGACCATCAGGGCCCAGTTGACCCGCCTCTCTCCCTCTATGGCAATCTCGGTCACGATGTCCCGCTCGGGGGCGGTGGGGATGCTACCGTCTCGCTGCACCGCCCCCGGCTCGTCGCCACTTGGCTGCTCGAACGGGTCGTGGAACTCCCCGAGAGCCTCGTCTACGGCCTTCGCCAGCTGCTCACGATGCTCCTCCTCGTCGCCCTTTCTCTCGGGAATCTCGATGTCACTGAGATCGATGTTAATCGAGCGACGGAATTCGTGCTCCCGGATGATTCTTTCATCCCGGTCATCGTCAGCCATCGTTCCCTGACCGCAGCCGCTCCCGGATAATCGCATCCCCGCCCGAGAGGCTAGTGAAGCGCGCTTTCGCCGCGAATGTGCCGACTCGGGCCAGCCGCAACGCTTGAAGGGGGAATCTCGGCGTCGTGCGTCATGGAGTCCTCCTCCATGTCAGGCGACTCCCGCAACTTTGCAACGTCTCTGGCTTCACATGGCCTCGACCCCAAGGGCGCAGTGCACTGGAATCTCGGTTGGGAGAGTCTGCATGAGGCCGCCATCGAGCTGGGCGAGGCGAAACTGACTGCGCACGACGTCCTGCTCGCCACGACCGGCGATAGGACAGGAAGATCACCAAATGACCGGTTCATCATTGACGAGCCGGGCCTGTCCGATGACGTATGGTGGGGCGACCACAACAGGCCCACCAACCCTGAGGTCTTTGAGGGTCTGCTGGAGAAGACGGTGACCCATCTGAATGACTCTGAGAACCTGTTCGTCAAGGATGCCTTCTGCGGGGCCGACCCGGATTACAGGATGCCTGTCAGGCTGGTCACCGAGAAGGCATGGCACGCCGCCTTCATGCACAATATGTTCGTGCGCGCGTCGAAGGAGGAAATACTCTCCCACGTTCCGCAGTACACCATCCTGCACGCCCCCGACCTGCACGCCACCCCTTCCTCTGACGGCGTTAATTCGGAGGCCTTCGTCATTCTAGCTCTCGACAGGGGTCTAGTCATCATCGGTGGGACACACTATGCGGGCGAGATCAAGAAAGCCATCTTTACCATCATGAACCACATCCTCCCCGCCAAAGGCCTCCTCCCCATGCACTGCTCGGCGAACACGGACGGAGAGAACGCAGCGCTGTTCTTCGGCCTCTCGGGCACCGGCAAGACCACCCTGTCCGCGGATCCTGGAAGGGCTCTCGTGGGTGATGACGAGCACGGCTGGTCCGACAATGGCGTGTTCAACTTCGAGGGTGGTTGCTATGCCAAACTCATCAGGCTCTCAGAGGAGGATGAGCCTGCCATCTACGCCACCACTCGTATGCCCGGATCGATACTCGAGAACGTCGTACTCAACGCTGACGGCACTCCGGACTTCGACAACGGCTCACTGACCCAGAACACTCGCGGCTCGTATCCCATCGAGTCGATAGAGAACCGCACCCCCGACTCGATGGCCGACAATCCAAGAAACGTCGTATTCCTGACTTGCGATGCCTTCGGAGTGCTGCCCCCGTTATCCAAGCTGAGCCCCGAGCAGGCCGCCTACCACTTCATCTCGGGCTATACTGCCAAGGTTGCTGGAACTGAAGTCGGCGTCAAGGAGCCACAGCCGGCGTTCTCCGCCTGCTTCGGCGCTCCGTTCATGCCCCGGCACCCTAGCGTCTACGCCGACCTGCTGTCGAAGAAGATTCGCGACAACGACGCCAAGTGCTGGCTAATCAACACCGGGTGGGTGGCCGGAGGGGCCGACGCGAGCAGTCGCATCAAGATCCGCTGGACCCGAGCACTGCTCAACGCGGCGTTGGACGGCGACCTCGATGACGTCCTGTTTGTCGAGGATGAGCGCTTCGGTTTCCAGGTCCCAACCACTTGCAAGGGCGTGCCCGACAACATCCTGCAGCCTAGGGACACCTGGCACGACAAGAAGAGGTACGACAACGTCGCGAATCTCCTCGTCCAGATGTTCATCGAGAACTTCGAGCAGTTTGCAGACGGCTGCAGCGAGGAGGTCCTCGCTTCGTCCCCCAGAGTCCTCGGGTGAATCAGTGGGTACCCTCTGATTCGCTCTGAATCAGTGGGTAATCAGTGGGTCTCGAATTGGGAGAATTACTCTGCTTCCATTGTTACTAGGTCTGGCTTCTCTACAATGTTTGTAGGGACAGGGCCGTACTTGTTTTCATGGCCCTGACCTTCTCCAAAGATACACATTAGGCCGAGAATTAGCGCTACAATCTGCCCAAGCATTGGGACTATGGTTACTAGAATTATCCAACCCGTGATTCCGAGATCGTGAAGCCTCCTGACAAGTACTCCTAACAGCGAAATCTCGAAAGGGAGTAAGAACAAGCAGAAGATGGGAGATGGCGTTTCGTAGGCTTCTGTGTAGTATCTACCATCCATTTCAGTGAATTGTATGTCATCCATTATCGTATCAATCATCATCATGAAAAACACAATGGTACAGATTCCATAGAACAATAGAAACCAGTTGTACTCTGATCGCGAGGCTCTACCTTTGAACAGGCCAAGGCTCAGCCCCTTTCGAAAGCAGGTGCTGACAGAATCTCCCATGGACATGGAAACGGTTGGCCTGACGCCACCCCCGGCCCCTCCATATGTACCATCGAAAACCTTGGTAGTACCTTCAGTGTCTTCTGCCTCTTCCATAGATGCAAATCATAATTACTGGGCTTGAAGTTTGCTCCGGCATCTGAAAAATACTCGTGGGTTTATCTCTTGAATCAGGGTTCCAAGCAGGACCCCTATGACTCAGGAATAGTGATTCAATAGCGGCGTAGTGGGTCGAGTCATGCCCTACCCTATGATTTACGCCGTCTCTGCCAGCCACTGCTTCATTGTGCAGGCCTGACAGATCTCGCGGCTGGTAATCTCACCGCACTCCGAGCAGTTTCTAACCTCTGAGCCTAGGTCCCGATTGGCCTCGCGATGCAGCCTGCGTATCTCATCGAGGGAGTGCAGCAAGCCATGCCGCGCACCGGGAGTAATCGATTCCATCTCAGCCACGATGCCTCGGCTCTGCTGGCGCATGGCGCCGGGCGCGTGAGGGCAGTCCCCATGGTACATCGGCAGCCTCTGGCACATCGCGTGCGCGTGAATCTCCTGCTCGGGAACCCATCGCAGGGGCACGATTCTGGGGACGATTCCGTCTATCGGGTTCTCGGTATGAGGGGCCAGCCTTACTGAGCGGTCAATCTCGCCCTTCTGCATGTTCATCAGAATCGATTGCGCCATGTCGTCGAGGTTGTGGCCGAGTGCCATAACGTCGGCGTTGAGCTTCTGCGCCAGCGCGTTCAGGCCCTGACGGCGGAACACGCCGCAGTACGAGCACGGCATCAGCCCCTTGGCCTCGTCATGATTCGCCCCCATAGCGGGCATCCTCGTGACGACCTCGTCCATGCGCTCGTAACCCATTTCCTCGTAGCTCAGGGTCTCGAACCGTACTCCGAGGCTCTCGGCCAACTGCCTCGCGCACTCGAGCGATGGGGCCCTGTATCCGTCGATGCCTTCGTCTATGCAGCCCGATATCAGTTCGATATCGCGGCGAGGGGCGAGGATGTTGTGCATCATGGTCAGCAGAACCGCCGAGTCCTTTCCCCCCGAGATGGCCACGAGTATTCGGTACGGGGAGCCATCCTCGTGCCTAGCGTCCTTGGGTAACCTGAGCTGCTGCCTGAGTTCCTTTGAGGTACGCTTGCGTATGGAGGCGGAGAGGTGCTTGCCACACAGGTGCTGGCCGCTGTAGGCCTGATGGATGACTGAGGGCGACTTGCAGCGGCTGCAGCCCTCCACCGCTATTGCCTCGGCCATGCATCGCGCTCGGTGCGGCCGGGCTTGAACCCACTCATCGCCGATAGTGTCTATTTGCGGTGCATTCATGGGTCCTATGGTAATCAATCGGCCATGGAGGGAGCGAGGCCGCTACCAGGCAGACCGGCACTCAAAGCGCCTCGGGACTCCTCCATGCTCGAGAGGGTGTGCTTCATCGTGTCTGCAGTGGCAGTCTACCTCGGCTTCCCCGTGCTTGGTTTCTTGCCGTTGCCGGTCGCGCTTGTCGTGGCCGTGCTCTGCGTTCCGCTCATCGCTGAGGTCATGGTGCAGGTCGCCGCGCGGCTCAGGCTGTTCCCCTAGTCTGTCGAGCGAATCTTTCTCATCCCGGTCTCGATGATCCCGGTGACACGCTGCCAAGGCAGCACGAAGCGCATGCCGGCAACCACCAGAAGGAACAACCCCGCCGAAATTACCTTGCCGTAGGTCAGTTGGAGTTCAAGCGACTCGCGCACCTGGCCAGACCACTGTGAGCCCTCGAGCAGTCCGACGAGAGATATCAGGAAGTCGTCGAACTCGAGTGCGATTGCGGTCGTGAGGGCGACCACCGAAGTGATACTGACCATGTGGACTATGTGAGAGTTCATCACGTTCCTGAACTGGTTCACGTACTCGGGGTTCCTCTTTGCCTCCTCGGGCAGCATTGCCGCGTACTCGAGGTGGCTAATCACTGCGAGGCCGGACTCCATGAAGACGATGATTAGGATGGCTATCGATATCAGCGTCAGTGACAGTGGTGAGACCAGTCCCCCGTACAGGGTGGCATCGCCGATCTGGGCTGGCAGTGGCTGCAGCCCAACGTCGACTGCGTCAGTGATACCCTCGAAGGTCAACATGGCGTGGATTCCTACTACCATCAGGAAGTATCCCACAGCCCAGGTAATCATCCTCTTGGAAAGGCCCCATATGCCCATCAGGCCTGCTAGGATAGGGGCGAATACGATGCCTAGGAAAATCATCTCAAAGATGAACATGAACGGATCCCACAAGTGGTCTATGTGGTTGTAAGCAGGATTCTCGTGACCGAACGGCAGGTGTGGGCCGGATAACACCATGGCGTATATCCACGAAAGCAGGAAGGGCAACACCATCCAACCGACGAAGCCTATCGAGACCAGTCTGTTGACCCATGTCTGGACCTTCTCGGCCTGGTGCAGCAGGTAGACCCACAGCGTGGTCACGGCCAAACAGAGCAGCACGGGGGCGACGAAAGTCGCGTCCCCACTGAGGGTGTTGCCGGACAGGTCGACGAGTCCATGCAGGAAGTCCGGCAGGAACAGGTCGATGGCATCCGAGTCAGACCAGTACCTAAGCCCCCTGGTGTGCTCGTAGGCAGGGCACCAGTAGATCGATTCCGGACCTCCCGAGTCGGCGATAAACTGGTCGGTGCAAGAGCCGAAAACGCTGTTCATGCGCTTCATAATCAGCAACAGCGAGGCGGTTGAGATTAGCTGCAACACCAGAACCTGCCACCGCCTGCGCAGCTTGGGGATGTGCAGGGTCTGTGACTCGGGTACTGATTCCATCGCCATACTTGACCCTCCTAGACTGACCTCACCTGCAGCAGTGCCTGCGAGAGTTCGACGTCGGGCATCCAGTCAATCACCTTGGCGCCGTAACCCGAAATCGCCGTGAGTCTGTTCTGCCTCTCCAGCTTGAGTACCTCGTAGGACATCCTTGGGATTCGGCTGACCAGCCGCTCGAGGTCGATGCTGCTGGGCGAGAGCACGATGACCTCGTGGCCCTTGCCTGCAAGGTGGCGTATGGCGGGCAGGGTGGTGCCGTCGCCCTCGAGGCTGCTGATGATGAAAACCGGCGAGCCCCTGCTCATCCTCGCGGACATCGCGTTGGTCACCGCTTGCAGGGGCATCGAACCCTTGGCCTCGACCGCCGCTAGTCTGCTCAGAATCTTGTAGTCCTGCTTGTCACCGGTCTCTGGAGTTAGGAACTCCATCTTCTCTCCGTAGGTGACCAGAGCAACCGAGTCACGCCTTCTGATGAAGTAGTTCGAGACCGAGGCGGCGGCGACGGTTCCCATCTCGAGTGGGTTCTTGAGGACGGTGCCTATCCTCGAGACGTCCCTAGTGTCGAGGAAGATGAAGACGTCGGTTACCGCATCTCTGGTCTTCTCGTTGACCATCAAATCGCCGGTCTTGGCGTAGGCCTTCCAGTTGATTGATCGGAAGGCGTCGCCGGGCAGGTACTCGCGCAGCGAGTAGAACTCCATGCCCTGCCCAGGGGTCTTGAGTGTGGTCGCCCCGGTGTACATTTTGGGTACGTCGGAGCGCAGCAGCGCCTCCTCAATCTCTCGCACCTGAGGGAACACCGTGACATCCGTGCGATCCTCTATTTGGGACTCGTTAACGTAGAGGTTGAACGAATTTCGATAGCGGACCGATATCGGACCGATTGTGTAGTGCCCGCGCAGCGGGCAGCGGACCCTGTACTTGATGCGGGCAGTCTGACCGGGTCCGAGGTTCATGCGCATCTGGTTGATGCCCCTGCGCATCTTCATCTCGTGCGGCACATTGTCGAAGACCTCTAACTGCTGAGTCCTCCTGTAGGAATTGTTCGTGACAGTTAATTCGACCACGACGTCATCGCCCTTGTAGACGTTGATGTCGTTGGTCTGAGTACCATTGATGGTCCGGGTGATTTCGAGCTCGGAGTGTCCCGATACCCAGCCGTTGATGGCGAGGAACGAGATGAAGGTCAGGCCGACTATCATCAGCTGGAAGTTGGATATCATCATTCCAATCAGAATCAGGCTGATGCCGCTCGTCACCATCAGGGACGCTTTGCGTGTCCACATCTATGTCTCAGCCTCCGAATCGGTCCTTCCCCACTCCTTGACCCGTTTGATTATGCCAACCAACTCATCCGTCTTGTAGCGCCTGTCCTCGAAGATGAAGTTCACCAGCACGGGGTCCTCGATCATGCGTTGCAGCTCCACTGCGGGCAGTGCGTCGAACTCCTCACGTGACAGCGTGTTCAGGTTCCTGACGCGTGAGAGCAACACCTGACGGATCTTTTCGGGCCGCTGGTAGTACTCGTATCGCCTCGCGTCCCCGAAGCCGTAGTAGATGATGCGGAAGACGTGTCGCCAATCCTCTGGATCCTCCTTGCGAATAAGGACCGCCTCAAGGACGATGAACAACGTCAGGAAGAGTAGTAGCATTGCCATCCAATCGTTGGTGAAATAGATCAGCAGGTAGTATAGCAGGTTGTAGGTGTCGCCGAACAGAGTGGGCTGCTGGTGACGGCTCTCGTCGAAGATGACGATGGCGTTCGAGCTGGCCTGGGTGGAATTGGGGTTGACCAACAGGGCCTCGGCAATGATGTCGAGGGCCCACTTGCGATTGTCGGTATCTGGAATGGATATCGACTGGGTGGAGCCGCCACCGGCGGCGAAGAAGCCCATTGATTCGGGATCGTACAGCGAGTTGATCAGAATCGAACCGTCGGCAACGAAGTGTACCCTGCCTGAGTCGGGGTCTATGCAGAGCCTGTCCTCGCAGTGCCTGACGTAGACTGCGAACGGACCCTGCTCGTCGCCCTCGATTCCGAGCGACTCGAAGCCCACGGTCAGGTTGCCGTCGTCGTTGGTATCGAGATAGGAGTCGAGGGTAGACTTGGCTATGGCGTAGCGGTTCTCCACCGGATTGTACGAAGTGGCCTTCTCGAAGGCGGAGGGGGAGTTGGTGAGCAGGTGGTAGTTCTCGGAGAAGTCCCAGCCGTCGCTCGAGTGCCTGTGCGCACACAGGCCAGCGTCTGCCTCGGTCACGAAGGCGGAGATGGCAGGGTCGAGGGGCTCGGGATCCAGTATGTCGATGACGCCATCGTCATCGAGGTCCTTCAGGCAGGGGTGTATGTTGGCCAGAGATCCAGAGTTGGTGGTGAAGTTGAACGCCGATCCGGTGTTGAGCCAGACGTAGTCGGCACCGAGCTCAGCAGCGTAGGATCCTTCGTCGTACAGCCTATGCCCGGAGTACTGTAGCCCGAATTGGTCGGCGAGGTTGCTGGAGTAGCCGAAGTCGTCCATCAGCAGAACTGTGCCTCCATTAGCGACGAAGGCCTCGATAGCTAGGATTTCTGAGGTGGTGTACCCCTCGCCCTCAGAGAACTCTATCACGCTCTCATCACCGGTGAAGCGAGGCAAGGAGATGGTATCCCGCTCGACCCCCGATACGATGAATATCGCTTCCTCTGGGTGGTCGATCTCGCTGAGCAGCAGAGGACTGGATACGAGCGCCGTGGTCTCGACACCCATGCCGTTTATGTCGGCCCTGAATGCCCCTAGATCGTCCCAGTCGTCACCGTATGCCGACTGGTGGGTCTGACCCGGGACGATGTAGGTCATGGCTACCGTGGAGACCAGAATCAGAAGCAGCGTCCAGAACGCGAAAATGAGTGTGCCGCGACGGGCGCGACGGGTCTTGAGGAAGTTCACAGTATCCCGCCAATCTGCCACGCTGAGAGCCTCCGTTCCGTAGGAACGGTTGACGAGCCCGAACTTCGTCTTAAGACCATTATGTGGAGATGAACGGGTCGTGCATCAGTGTCAACGCGACAGTTGCACGCTCGCCCCGACGTTAGCCACTTCCTCGACGGGCACCGAGATGAGTCCGTCAACCGTGGGCCATGGCAGCATAGTGGGGTCGATATCCGGTTCGATCGAAACCAGCAGGGAGACGATGCTGCCGGTGTCGGTGTCCAGTCGGAAGTCCGCCATGTGACCTAGGCGGTCCCCGGATCCGTCCAAGACCTCCCGCCCTAGAATCTCACGGCCGAAGGTCGTCGGCATTCTTCCACCTCATACTGATTCGATGCCAGAGAGTCCATCAGAGCCACGCCGTACGGACTCTAGGCCGCTTGTCAGCATGGACTCCATGCGACCGTAGTACTGCATCATCTCATCGGTCACCGTCGGGCGCACGCGCCCGATTGCCTCCTCGAAGTGCTTCTTCGAGACGGTCTTGCGCTCGGCCCTCATTGCGATGAGCGCGGCCTCCCTGCATATCGCTTCGATGTCCGCACCAGTGTAGTTCTGTAGACTTGAAGCCAGATCGAGCAGTTTGAACTTGCCTAGGGGCATATCCGCAGTGTGGATCTTGAGAATCTCCTTTATTGATGCGGTATCTGGCGGCGGGATGTGCAGCACTCGCTCGAACCTGCCACTGCGCAGCAGTGCCGGGTCGATCATCTCCGGGCGATTCGTGGCAGCCACGACGATGACGCCCTCCATGCCCTCCACGCCGTCCATGCTGCTGAGCAGTTGGTTGACGACACGGTTCATCACGTCGGAGCCGGAACCGTCGCTAGTCCGTCGCATCCCTGCTATGCTCTCGAACTCGTCAAGGAACACGATTGAAGGGCTTGACTGCTTGGCCTTCTTGAAGACCTCTCGCACAGCCTTCTCAGATTGGCCGACCCACTTCGAAATCAGTTCAGGACCCTTGATGGTGATGAAATTAGCCTTAGCCTCGTTGGCGATTGCCTTGGCTATCAGCGTCTTGCCCGTGCCGGGTGCCCCGAAGAGCACGATTCCCCTAGGAGGGTTGATTCCGAAGTGCTCGAACATCTCGGGCTTGGTAAGGGGCCACTCGATGCTCTCCTTCAGCCTCTCCTTGACCTCCTCCAGCCCGCCTACCTGTTCCCATGAGACCTCGGGCACCTCGAGGTAAATCTCGCGCAGTGCGCTGGGCTCAATCTCCTTAATGGCCTGGCGGAAGTCAGACATTCTAACCTCCATTTTCTCAAGCACCTCTGGAGGAATCTGCTCCTCGTCCAAGTCAATCTCGGGTAGATACCGACGCAGTGCCTTCATCGCTGACTCGCGGACAAGCGCTGAGATGTCAGCGCCCACGAAACCATAGGAGTTATCCAGCAACCAATCGATCTCGAAGTCGTCGCTGATGGGCATGCCACGAGTGTGGATGTTGATGATCTCGGCACGCCCATTCTTGTCGGGGACGCTGATCTCAAGTTCACGGTCGAAGCGGCCGGGGCGCCGCAGAGCGGGGTCGATGGCGTCGCGACGGTTGGTGGCGCCGATGACGACGACGTTGTCGCGGCCCTGCATCCCATCGAGCAGGGTCAACAGCTGAGCAACGACCCTGCGCTCCACCTCACCGGTGACGTCCTCACGCTTCGGGGCAATGCTGTCGAGTTCGTCGATGAAAATGATGGCTGGGGCGTTGGCGGCGGCCTCGTCGAATATTTCCCTAAGTTGCTTCTCGCTCTCGCCGTAGTACTTGCTGATGATCTCGGGGCCGTTGATTGAGGTGAAGTGGGCGTTGGTTTCGGATGCGACCGCCTTCGCGAGCAGGGTCTTGCCAGTGCCGGGAGGGCCATGCAGAAGCACGCCCTTAGGTGGGTCAATGCCTAGTCGCCTAAACAGGATTGGGTGCTTCAGCGGCAGCTCAATCATCTCCCGGATGTTCCGGAGCTGGTCTCCCAAGCCGCCTATGTCCTCGTAGGAGATGGTCTGGACCTGTCCTGACTCCTCCTCATCGATTGGCTCCTCCTTGATTATGATCTCAGTGTCAGGCAGGACCTGGACGATGCCCTTCGGGTTGGTCTGGACTATTGCGAATGGCAAGGCCTCAGCGAACAGCGTCATACCGGGGATGAAAATGCGATCACCAGCAACCACAGGGCGTTTGTTCAGGCCGCGCCTAGCGAAGCCCTCGATGCCGGGTCCGAAGCGGACCTTCTGCTGCTTAGCCATCACCGGACTGAGCACTAGGCGCTGGCAGGGCTGGGTCTCGACCTTGGTGATGCTGACCCTGTCACCGAGACTCACTCCGGCGTTCTTCCTGATGATTCCGTCGATTCTGATAACACCTAGATTAGCGTCCTCAGGACGACAGCGCCATACGATGGCGGCCGTGCGGGACTCGCCGGTGATTTCGACGATATCGCCTGGCTTGAGGTTGAGTTCGTTGTCGAATGGAACCCGTGCACGCCCGTGACCGACGTCACTCGGGATGGCCTTGGCCACCCTGAGAGTTAGTGATTCAGACGAGTCTTCTGACACAACGGCGCACCCCTAGCAGACACTCTTCGGTTGTGAGGTTAGTTAAACCTACCAACATCGAGGTGTCCGTAAGACTGGAACGGTTATCGGAACGAAGGAGGCGGATGAGTAGGATTCATGGCGTAAGGGTGATTCGCGTGGGCCATGACCCATGTGCTCGAGACCGGTTTCGAAGTGATGGAGGGGGACAATCCGAACGGAAGCCCTAAGATTCGTGGCTACAACATCGTGAATGGGCAACTGACCGAAGCCAAGGACGGTGGCACCTTCGAGAGTCACAACCCTGCCTGGCTCGACGACTGCCTAGGGGAGTTTCCCCTCTCCACGAAGGAGGATGTTCACGCGGCGCTGCATGCCGCTCGGGCTGCATTTCCGGGGTGGGCGGCTACCCCCGCGCCCACGCGCGGGCAGATAATCGGCAACATGGGTCGGCTCCTGATGCAGTACAAAGACGACATAGTCCGGGTGGAGACCCGTGAAATCGGCAAGACGCTGAAGGAGTCGGCAGGCTCCGTTCAGGAGGCCATCGACACCTGTCTGTTCTTCCAATCGGAGGGTCGCAGGTTGTATGGTCAGACGGTCAACTCGGAGCTGCCTGACAAGGAACTCTTCACCTACCGCAGACCGCTAGGCGTATGCGGCATCATCAACGCCTGCAACTTCCCCGCAGCAGTGCCTTTCTGGAAGATGATACCGGCCATCATGTGTGGCAACACCTGCGTCTGGAAGTCGCCTCAGGACTCGCCGCTGCTCTCATTCATGCTGACTCGAATCATGCACGAGGCTGGTCTGCCCGATGGCGTCATCAACCTCATCCACGGCAAAGGCAGCGGGGCCGGTCAGAACCTCGTTGACGCGGTCGACGAG
>JASMMD010000007.1 GCA_030748335.1 Candidatus Thalassarchaeum sp.
CTCATCGTAATACTGATGCTGGTTCCACTAGGTGTGATTTGTCTAGCATTCATGATTAGAAGGCGACCATATGGCATCAGCCTCGGAATAGCGTGTCTTGGGCTTACAGGGTCAGCGTTCCTGTTAATCGGTGGTTGGGGCGTAATCGGATACTTCACGGATAGCAGCGAGTCAATCCTCTTTCCGGTGCTCCTAACGCTTCTCGGAGTCTCAACGCTGAGGAAGATACCGACTATGAAGAACCCGTCATACATGGCTTGGTATGGGAGTCAATATGAGGAAGGGGTTGCCGCTGCAGTGGCAGACCACGAGGTATTGGCCACTTGCCCCACCTGCCACAGCATCCTAGCCATAATTCCAGACGCTCTATCTTCGTCTGACAGGTGCCCGAACTGCAGAATGGCGCTGGTGCTCTCAGAAGATGAATGATTATCTCCTCTCGAGAGCTATGGCTATGCCCATACCTCCTCCGATGCACATTGTTGCCACCGCCCTCTTGCTACCAGTGCGAGCGAGTAAGGAAGCAGCTTTGCCCGTTATTCTAGCACCGGAGGCCCCGAGAGGGTGTCCCATCGCTATTGCACCGCCGTCGATGTTGACCTTGTCTCTGTCTAGGCCCAGATCAGATATGACTGCGAGGCTCTGAGAGGAAAATGCCTCGTTTAATTCCACCACGTCTACTGAGTCTAGATTCCAGTCGACCCTGTCAAGCACCTTTCTAGTCGCCTCCACCGGGCCTATACCCATAATCCCGGGGGGACATCCGCTGACGGCCCCTCCGCAGATGGTGGCCATCGCATCAAGCCCCCTGTCAGCCGCGAACTTCTCGCTGCACACGATCATAGCAACGGCCCCGTCGGTTAGTGGTGAAGACGTTGCGGCTGTCACAGTGCCATTCTCCGAGAACACTGGTTTCAGCGTAGCCATGCTCTCAAGTGTGGAGTCCGGTCTGATGCAACCATCGAAATCGATAGTCTCCTGTCCGTCGACTACTGGAATAATCTCGTCCTCAAACGCACCTGCGTCCAGTGCTGCGCTGGCCTTGGAGTGGGAATCCAGTGCGAATGCTTCCTGGTCGGCGCGACTAACCCCCCAATCATCGGCGATGTTTTCTGCGGTCTGCCCCATGGTGACATAGGCCTCCGGCCAGTCTAGTTCGAGACCTGGATGGGGCGACCAGTTGAATCCCCTGCGCTTTACCCTGCTCATCGATTCGACTCCCGCACACAGGTAGCAATCGCCCCATCCCGACTCTATGTAGGCAGCTGCAGTTAGCACTGCATGCATAGAGGACCCACATAGCCTGTTGATCGTCACACCCGGGACGTTGTCCGGGAATCCCGCTAGGAAGGATACCAGCCTACCTATGTTGTACCCCTGCTCTGCTTCGGGGTACCCACAACCCATCAGCACATCATCGAAGTCCGATGTCTCGATGTCGTTCCTTGTAATCAGCCCCCTGATGACCTGGGCTGCTAGGTCATCAGGACGTATTCCTCTCAAGCTGCCCTTGTGTGCCCTGTGGAACGGTGAGCGGGCCCAATCTACGACAACCGCTTTCACATCCATACGGCTAAGTGTTCACGGATAACCATTGACCACATCAGACGCTTGGGAGAATAGACCGAGGGGTTCATGAAAGGTATTACACTCGAAGGTGTGATACGATGATTCGAGAGTGTTCCAACCACGGTTACTACGCAGATGACCACCTGTGCCCAGCATGCAATTCCGAGGGTAAATTCATTATGAGGACAGGTGAAAGGGACAGTCTGGGTAGACGATTAGCCTTGGTCCTCAGACACGCTCCTGAGAAGTTCGATCTTGAGATGGACATCAACGGTTGGATCGACGTCAAGGACATCATCAAGAAGTTCAAGGGGTCGGACGAGAGGAGGTACCACTGGCTCAGGCCACATCACTTCCGAGCCATCTCAGAGACGGATAAGAAGGGTAGGTACGAGGTAAGGGGGAACATGATGAGGGCCACCTACGCCCACACCGTTGAAATCGAATTGGACCTGCCGACCGACAACATCCCGGATGCGCTATACTATCCCTGCTCGCCAGATGAGTGCGATAACCTGCTCGAACTGGGTTTGAGTCCCAGCGGTAGGTCTCACGTCCACTTGTCGGCGAACATCAGATCTGCTGCAGAAGCCGGGCATGTGCATCACACACTGCCTACGCTGCTCGAAGTAGATACGGCTAGGATGGTGGCTGCCGGAGATACAATTTGGCATGCAGGAGTAACCGTATATCTTGCAGACAATGTACCGGCGTCGTACATCTCAGTGGTCCCAAACGACCATCCGGAATACGAGTTGGCGAGGGTGCACTGGGACGAAGAGGAGTAATCAGCGGAATTCACCGCAGGCCGGACAGAAATCGAGGTCCCCGCTCATATCCGCCTCACAGCTCCTACACACTGACTCGTCATACTCGTCTTTACTGGTGACGCTCGCGTCCTCGACCACCCTGACTGGAGAGTCCCTTTCTACGAACGGAGATGGGACTTCCTCTTCGGCTTCCCCCAGTAACATTCCGTATTGAATTGCTAGCTGTATGGCAGACTCAATCTGCTGAAGGGTTCTGTTCCTCTCTGCCGGGTCTTCTATCTGCTCTGCAATGGGTAGCCTTGCCTGCAGCCATCTCTGGAACTGTTCGATGCCCTCTTCATCTACCACGCGTCCCCCACGGGGTCGCTACCAATAAACTACGGTAGAGGCTAAGTCATGCACCCCGTGGCAATATCGAGCAGGATGTCCAGAGTCGTATTGAAGTTAGGCGGTGGACTAATCACCGACAAGTCTCGATACCGACATGTCAGAACGGACAGAATTGATGCCGTGTCGAGTGTGGTCCGAGAATTGAGGGACTCTGGTCAGTCAGTGGTTTTGGTCCACGGTGCTGGTTCTTTCGGACACCTCGAGGCCCGGAAGTGGGGGCTGGCGGACGGTATAGACGACGAGTCGCATGAATCCCAGATTCGAGCCATATCGAGGGTTCGCGCAGACATGGATGACCTGAACAGGGCTGTTATCGAATCGCTGAGTCGTGCCGGGGTCGATTGTGAAACATTGCCACCGAGGGACTGGGCCATCGGCGTGGGTACGGAATTTGAAGGCGATCTAGGTGGATTCGTTCGAGATCCTGACGAGCCAATCCCGGTCACCTTCGGGGATGTAGTGGACACATCTGACGGCTCCAAATTCGGGATACTTTCGGGAGATCACATCATGGTTCGACTGGGGTGCGAGATGCCCGATGTCACTGCATGTGCTTTCTTGTTGGGAGATGTTGATGGCCTGATGGACAAACCCCCTGGAGAGTTAGATTCCACACTATTACGAACGTGGAGTTCCGAACAGGGTTTCTCGGGATCTCATGACTTAGACCATGATGTCACCGGCGGGATTCTATTGAAGGCAGGCTGTGCCTCAGAGATTGCCAGATGTGTCGAGCAGGTGTGGCTCCTCAACGGAGCTGTACCGAGGAGGGTCCTAGGTGTGGTGTCCCACAGTGACGTCGTCGGCACTAGGATACTGCACTGACTGGTTACCGCGTCTGTGCACGAGCGTTGCATTCCGATTATATGCGAGCGTATTCTCGGCCGATACACATGGCTGCGCAGGTAAAACCCGACGTCCTAGATGGCCATGACAGGTCGCAATCGGATTTCATGTCTGAGAATTGCATCCTAGTCAATGCCGATGACCATGCCATTGGCTCTGCGAGTAAGATGGAATGCCACAGTGGTGAGGGATTAAGGCATAGGGCATTCAGTGTCCTACTCTTTGATACAAATGATAGGCTGCTATTGCAGAGAAGGTCGCTTGATAAGATCACATTTCCTGGAGTTTGGGCCAATTCATGTTGCAGTCACCCCCTGGATATTGAAGGAGAGAATGGAGATGCAGTTGCTGGTGTGATATCCGCGGCGAAGAGAAAATTGGATCAGGAACTCGGAATACCTCTTAGCGTAACATCAGAGTGGGATTTCATACACATCGGTTCATTTCAGTATAGGTGTAGGTGGGATGAAAATTGGGTAGAACACGAAATTGACCATGTGTTGGTAGTCAAGGCTGACGTGGAAGTCGCTCCGAATCCAAACGAAATTTCCGATGTTAAATGGGTAGGGTTGGAGTTGCTAGATCAAATCATGGATGGGCAAGTATCAGATGATATGGTCATAGCGCCTTGGTTCAGAGCGATCCATAATCTCTACATTATGGAAAATTTTGATGAAACATTGGAATGCTCAGACAAAATAGCAAAAAACTGCTCGGTGGGGGAACTTCGAATGGAACTAAACACTCCAGGTCAGTCACTTTTGGACGCGCTGAGCAGCCATCGTGATATTGTCGAGGAGGTCATCATGAGCAGCCTAGGCAAAATGGAGCAAGAGAGGTTGCACGGTGCTATGACTCATCTTTTCGCAGGAGGAGGGAAGAGGCTCAGAGCGATACTGCCTCGCTTAGTCGGTGATGCTGTAGGTGAGGGGCATGATGGGCACTACACCCTTGGTGCCTGTATTGAGATAATCCACAACTTCACACTAGTTCACGACGATATCATGGACCAGGACCCCATTCGTAGAGGATTGGAAGCGGTCCACGTAGCATATGACGATGCGACTGCGATAAACGCTGGCGATGCTATGCTGGCCGTTGGTTTTGAGATCTTGGCAGAGACCCCGCACATCGAGCACGAGAGTCTAGCATTCCTAGTCAAGTCGATTGGAGAGATGGTGCGGAGAGTGGCCGAGGGCCAGATGGTTGACATTGAGTTTGAGAATCGGGATGAAGTGAGTGAAGAGGATTACATCGCGATGATTGCGGGCAAGACTTCAGCTATGTTTGAGACCTGTGCTATGACCGGGGCCAAGCTAGCAGGCGCAGATGACTCGGTAGTCGAGAACATGGCCAATTGGGGGATGAATCTCGGTTTATGTTTCCAGATGATGGATGATCTAATCGACATTACTGGAGACACTGAGACACTTGGTAAGCCGGCTGGCTCGGACATCGTTCAGGGCAAGAGGACCCTGATAGCTATCCACGCGACGAGCAACGATCTAGAGTTGCCGATGTTTTCCAAGGTATTCGGATCGGGAGATTGTAGTGAGGAGGAACTTTCCATGGCTGTTGAGGAGTTGCGATCGAGCGGTTCAATCGATTACGCTAAACAGAGGGCTATGCATCACCACTCCATAGCTCATGCTTGCCTAGACAAGTTGGGAGAAGGACCAGCAGTAGACGTTCTAAGGGAGTTGACGGACTTCCAGTTGATTCGTATCAACTAATCAATCAGTGTAGTGGGCCTCGCCAGGTATCTCCTGCTTCAAGCCCTTGCGCTCCCTAATCTCTGCCGTGACTTTTCCGAACAGGCTAGGGGGAAGGTGGATGTAACCAGCATTCTCCGTGTTCCAAACGGCTCGACCTTGTGTAGCGGCCCTGATATCGTTCGAGAATCCAAATGATTCGGCTACGGGCATAGTGCCAATTACACTGGCTGTGTTTCCATCGACTGGCATGTCCTCGATGACTCCCCTTCTCGTCGTTACTTCCCTTGTTACGCCGCCAATCACGTCATTGGGCGCGTCTATCCGAATCTTCTGTATCGGTTCAAATATTACTGACTTGGATCGCAACAGCGCTCCCTTGATGGCATTGCGAACAGCTGGTATCGTCTGCGCGGGGCCCCTGTGAATCGCGTCTTCGTGTAACTTCGCATCCACCAGACGGACCATGACTCCCATCAGCGGCTCTTCGGCCACCGGACCCTTCTTGCAGACGTCGTTGAAGCCCTCAATTATCAATTCACGAGTCTCGTGCAGATTTTGTATTCCTTTCGTGTCGTTCACCATGACGTTGGTTCCGTTGATAGCATAGATTTTCCTCATCAGATCCTTATCCATGCCGAACTCAGAGAACCTATCTCCGATCTCCTTGGCGTCTTTGAGCCTGACTGGACCGTCTCCGAATGTACCTTCACGAAGCGCGTTGGTCACGTCATCTGGCAACGGCTCAGTCTCAATATAGAATCTGTTGTGTCGATTGGGTGACTTGCCCTCAAATGGGCGCCCATTGTTATCAGAAGAGATTGATTCCCGATAGACTACGATGGGCTCGCTTACTGTGACCTTGATGCCCTGCTCTTCCTCCAGCCTGTAAACTGTAATCTCCAAGTGTAATTCGCCCATACCAGCCAGTAGAGCCTCGCCCGTCTCCTGGTTCGTAAAGACCTGTAACGAGGCGTCCGCCTTACCTAGAGTTCTCAGAGCATCGATGAACTTCGGTAGGTCCTTCATCGACTTGGGCTCAACTGCCACTGTCACAACAGGTTCGGAGTAGTGACGTATCGCTTCGAACGGTGTTGAGTCCTCATCGCGAGTGATCGTGACACCAGCAGCTGCACTGCGCACTCCCGTGAGTGCCACAATGTTGCCCGAGGATACCTCAGGCACCTGTATGCGGTCACTGCCGACCATCATACTCACCTGCTGTACCCTCTCCGGTTTGGCAGCACCTAATGCCCATACCGACTCCCCGTGCTTGATCGTGCCAGAGTATATCCTGCCGACAGCCACCTCGCCCGCATGTGGGTCCATCCATATCTTGGTAATCATCAGTGAAAGTGGTCCGTTGGCGTCGCAACCTAACATAGAGGTGCCAGTTTCAGACTCGAGATCCCCCTGCCAGATGTTGGGTATTCTGTACTTCTGAGCGACCATGGGCGAAGGAAGCTCTTCCACTGCCATATCAAGGAGAACCTCATGAACTGGCGCCTTCTTTGCGAGCTCCTTCTGTTGTTCATTGTGACAGTACTCGAAGATTTGAGTGAAGTTGACTCCTGACTTCTGCATGTAGGGTACTGTAATTCCCCAATTATGGTACGCAGACCCGAATGCAACAGTTCCATCCGTGACACTGACTTGCCAGTCTTTGCGATGCTCCTCTGGAGCGAATTGCCGAATCAGAGTATTGACTCTGGTGATCTGCTGTTCGAATCTGCCCATCATGTCTTCTGGAGTGACTTGCAACTCGTTGATTAGTCGGTCGACCTTGTTGATGAACAGTACAGGCTTCACCTTCTCCTTGAGTGCCTGCCTAACTACTGTTTCAGTCTGAGGCATGGCCCCTTCGACAGCACAAGTCAGAATGATACATCCATCTACAGCGCGCATCGCTCTTGTGACGTCTCCGCCGAAGTCAACGTGACCGGGTGTGTCAATGAGGTTGATTAGATAATCATCACCACCTACACTGTGCACCATTGAGGCGCTCGCAGCGTTGATTGTGATGCCTCTGGCGCTCTCCTGGTCGTCGAAGTCGAGGACTCGAGACTTACCGGCTAGGTCCTCCGACATCATTCCCGCGCCGGCAATCAGATTGTCCGAGAGTGTGGTCTTCCCGTGGTCTATATGAGCTGCAATTGCGAGGTTGCGTATCCTATCCCGGTCATGCATGACCTCGGTTGCGCGATTGATGTTGTCTTCCTTACGACCCATGACTAGACCTCTGGATGGTGCGGCGACCTGACAACGGTTCATAAAGCCGATTGCAGAGCCGACTCGGTGGACTCTCAGTAGCCCTGTTTGTAGGAGTTCGGAATCATCGCGCGGATGCAGCGATCCTCTCGATCTCCTCACGCTTGCCGACCGAGTATGAGGCTACGTCACCATCGGCCGCCTTGGAGAGTTCCGACACTATGCCCTCGGTCAAGGTACGTCGACTCTTGGCAGTAGCGGAAGCGGCGCCGATTGCTATGTTGCGCAAGGCTACGTCCAACCTACGACTGGGCGAAGAATCTACTGCCTTCGGTTGACTGACAGCGCCCACCTTGATGCGAGTAATCTCCTCGCAAGGAGCAGCTTCGACTATTGCATCTATGAACTTCTGTAGAGGGTTTTCTCCACTGGTTGATGCTATCCTGTCCAAGGCCTCTTCGTAAGCCTTGGCGCAGTGCTGTTTCTTCCCAGAGAACTTACCAGTTCGCATTAGATTGTTAATGAAGCGCTCGATAACAGAGAGCTTTGATTTTCCGAACCATGCGTTGGCATGCCTACCTCCCGAATGAGGAGTTCCTATCGTTGTGAGGTTGATGTAGGGGGCCAAGCCGGGATCGTCGCAGATAACTTCTGAGGCGTCCCACTTACCGAACACCATAGTCCCAATGCCAGCAATCGGTGCCTCTTGCTCTGCTTGTGCTTCCTCGGACATTCGAATACCTACCTTATTGGCTTCTCCTTGCGACCACGGACCATCTCATCCAGAGACACACCATTGACTTTGATTACTTTGAATCGAACTCCAGGCAGGTCTCCATACGAGCGTCCCATACTCCCACCTATTCCCTCAACGAGAACTTCATCATGCTCATCGATGAAGGATATGGCGCCGTCACCGGGAGCGAAGGCGGTCAACTTGTTACCAGTTCTGATTAAACTAATCTTGACTGCCTTACGTATTCCAGAATTTGGCTGCTTGGCCTCGAAGCCAACCTTCTCTATTACGATCCCTTTGGCTTGAGTACTTCCACGCAGTGGATCGTGCTTGAGGACGCCCCCTCCTATACGCTTGAACTGGCGATCCCTGTACTTCCGCTCCTTCCAGCGGTACTTCTTGCGATCACTCTTCATCTTTGGTCCAGAGAATAATCCACGACCCAAGTGCGCACCTCAGAAATGACGCCCCGCCGACCCGCCGATGGTATAAGAGCGTGACGGGCTCACCGTAGGTGAGTGCCCTCCAGAGTGCGTAGTCGTTGCTAACATTCAAACCGACTAGTCCCAGCCACGAACCATGGCGTTCCGTGACATGCTGGATGGGGTCCACTGTGACGCTGAGCCCGTCAGCGTGGATTTAGAGATGTTTCAGAGGGCCGCTGCCTCACCGGAGGGGGGTTTGCTGTTCGAGCATGTAATTGAGGCCCCTGGACACAAGGCCGCTTTGGATCTGCTAGTGAGAGATCGCCTGTGCAATCTCTTCTCTGTAAGTCCAGGTGAACTGATTGACGTGCTGGCATGGGCGATGGCTAATCCTGAGGCTCCTGTCGTGGTCGAGTCGTCAGAAGCCGAGGTGCTGCAGACCAAACAGGAGGAAGTCGATCTCAGTAGTATTCCGATTCCTAGACACTACGAGGAGGATGCTGGCAGGTACCAATCGGCCTCGGTGATAATCGCCGAGTACGAAGGTGTCAGGAACATGTCCTACCACCGTCAACTGTTAGTGGGAGATCGTCATTGTGTGGCGAGATTGGTGCCTAGGCACCTCAGGACAATGTACGAGAAAGCGCTATCAAAAGGGGACGAAGTGCCGATCGCCGTTGTCAATGGGGCTGATGCCACGGTCCTTCTAGCGGCTGCAATGTCGTTCGACGAGGACCTCGATGAGCTCACGGTCGCCGCAGCCCTTCACAGGAAATTGTATGGAGAGCCTTTGCGAATGGTACGCCTGCCGAATGGGATTTCAGTTCCTGCAGATTCTGAGTACGCCATGGAGGCGAGGATTACTCTCAAGCTGGGTGACGAGGGGCCTTACGTCGACATCACAGGGACTGTTGATGGGATCAGGCAGGAGCCTGTCATTGAGTACGACTCCGTCTACCATCGATCCGATCCGATATTTCATGCGCTGATATCAGCTGGGGCAGAGCATCGCACTCTGATGGGGATGCCGCGGGCTCCGACGATAAAGGCGGCAGTGTCCGAGGTGACTGATTGCACCGACGTCTACATGACAGATGGGGGATGTGGCTGGCTCTCGTCGGTCGTGCAAATCAGACCCCGGACCGATGAAGATGGCATTAAGGCGATTCACGCAGCGCTCGATGGCCACCGCTCCATGAAACAGGTCGTGATTGTGGACGATGATATCGACATAGCAGACCCTACTAGAGTGGAATGGGCATTGATGACGAGGTGGCAGCCCGACACCGACACTGTGGTCCTCTCAGGCCAGAAGGGCTCATCACTCGATCCAAGTAGGGGCGAGGACGGTGCGACCAGTAAGATTGGGATGGATGCGACATTACCTCTGGGAGCGGATCGTGGACCGTACGAATCGGTCCTGTGAGGGGCGGATGGCTGAGAAGACCGATGACATGTCTGCACGACTGCAGCACCCCCGGCGCAGCCTCGGGAACAGACATAGGAGTCAAGCCGAGAAGTTCCTCTCGCTGACTAGCGCGGACCCACAGAATCTCGATTGGGCGGAACAGAGCGCCAGGCAAGCGGTCCTACACGACTTCACCAACCCCCAGAACTGGAGGACCCTAGTGCAAGTGAAGCTCAAGTTGGGCGATGAGTCAGGCATCAGGGCTGTCCTTAACGAACTGTTCACGATTCTCGGACGTGATGCCGAGGCCCTCTCGCAACTCGATGGTATCAGCATGGTACACTCGGGACCTGCGATTCTCGAGGCAAGTCTGGCAGCCGACCCCCTCGATGCCGATGAATGGTGGGTTTCCACATCAGGTTCAGAGGAGGAGTTCGGCGGCTTCGTCGAGAGATTGGGGAAGCTGGACCTGACGGACCCTAGGGCCAACGTGCTGTTCTCCCGTAGATTGGAACGAGTGAGAGACAGTGGTCGAGAGGATGAGTACCTAGAACTGTCCAGAATAATCCTAGCCCAGAGACCCAGTAACCACGAGGCGTGGACTGAGTTAGGAAGGATGCACGAAAGGAGAGGGGAGTTTGATCAGGCTTGGATGTGCTACGACCAAGCCCAGACTCACTTCCCGGAGATTGAGGTGCGAGACCGATTCAAAGACAGGATGGAGTCGAAGATGGACGGGCTTGAATCACAGCCTTGGAAGGAGCCTGAGGTGAACAATCGCATCGATTTCCTGAGGCGCATGCAATCACTAGCCATGCCTGACTTGGGTGATGTTTCAGATGAGGAGGATATCGAGGAGGAGGAAGTCACGGACCCATTGGAGCAAGTTCACCTGCTTCATGCCGAAGGGCGTCTGTCCGAAGCCTTCTTCCTCGCTAGGAGGATGGCTGCCGAGGGAGTTCAGGGGGCGTTCGATCTGGCGGAGACAATCAAGGAGGAGCTAGCTTGACTGGAACATTCGTCCTAGCGTGGACCACTACGGCCACCGAGCACGAGGGAGCTTGCTGGGTAATGGTACGCGATTCTCAAAGAGGATGGGAATTGCCCGGCGGCAAGCTCGAGGAGGGCGAGGCAATCGAGGAAGGCGCCCTGAGGGAGCTGTTCGAAGAAACAGGTTTACTCGGGACGGCGAAGGCTTACGATTCCGACATCGTAGAAGGTGGTCACGTGGTTTGGGTTGAAGTCGATGATAAGCCAGAACCTGAGCCCTGGCAGTCAAATGATCCTAGGATTGAGGAAGTAGGTTGGTGCATGCAGATCCCGCGAGACGTCGGTTGGGGAGCCGGGGAGATCGAGGGATTGCTGAGTCACGACTGGAGCGCATCCAAAACTCTTGGATCCTGAATCTCTGCTGACAGGCGCGAGACCTCCTTCGACCACGACTCCTCTCCCAATGCCTCGGCCGCATCCAGCAGTAGCCCGATGTCCCTACGCTCCTTGCCTGAGACATCCGACAGTAGCACGGGCATCAACGACTCGACAATCTCCCTCACATCATCGGGGTTTGAAGCCACCCAAGATCTTCCGGGGTCGCTCCTTGGGACTGCCTCCACGATACGAGTAGACATTCTCGGAGATTCACTGTCGACCTCCTCAAGCGCTAGGTCTAGCCACTCGAGCGATGCGGAAAGGGCCTCAGGTAACATTCCAGAGTCCGAAAGGCACTGCCTCGCTGACCAGAGGTGCCTCATCGCAGGGTCAAGGTCACCTAAATTAGCCATAATCCTCGACACCTCCAACCGGGATAGTCCTACAACCTCGTTGGGATGGCCATGTGAAAGAGAGATGTCCGAGTGCGTGGACAGGGACATCATAGTCTCCCCGCGGTTCCTGTGCCAAGCTGCGAGGTTGAGTAGGCAGATTCCATGATTGGCCGAACCTGGGGACGCTGCATTCAGCCTGTCTACGCACCACCTCAGCTCAGTGCCGACGAAAGCCGGATCACCGGTTCCGTGCAGTGCACGCTCCATGCGAACCAGTGCCTCGATGATCGGATCCCTCTCCTCTTTGGACCTCGAGCGTTCAAGAATACTGATGGATTCAAGCATCGCATCCACGATGTCTCCCTTTGATATGGATTGCTTGAGCTTGAGGAAATCCCGTTGTAGGCGCGATTCGGCCGAGCTCGCGCCGTCCATACTAGGCCTCATTGGGACTCGAATGACTTCGCCATCTCCTCATAATTCGAGACCAATGCAGATTCCCTATCTGCCAGCCTTCCTGCGTGGCTGTCGAACGCCGACTTCGATTCTCCCAACTCCTTGGCGAGAGTCTCTCTGTCTTCGACCTCGAGGAGCAGGTTGCCAACCGCCCTGTATACAGGTCTGGAGGGGTCCTGGGTACCCAAGGCCTCGATTGTCAAAGATATCTCGTTAACCTGTGCGGTGACCGCTTGTAGCTGTGAGCGTACGAGTTGCAGCTCCTGCGCGACGCCTTGCAGATCCTGCACTGAGACCTCTTCATCCGTCATTCGGCATCACCTGCGACTCCTAGGACAAGCTCGGATGCGATTAACCCACGCATTAGGGTGTTCCACCGGGCCCTGAGGTCGACTAGGCTACCAGCGCTCTCTATGACCTCTAGTGTGTTGTCAGTGATACTGAAGTCGGCCTCGGTAGTCAAGGCAGCTGCGAGAGCCTCCGCGTCCTCGTGCGTCAGCCTAAGCACTATTCGGGGCTCACTCTTCCTCGGAGTCATCGAACTCAGCCTCGGATAGTTTTCTCTCGTAATCAAGCGCCGCCTGCTGCGCAATCACTGTCATGTCGGTCGCCGTAGCTCCCTCCATAGAACGGCGAATAATCCTGTTATTGGAATCAGTGGCCCTAGTGAATGGTTCCCAGACACCACCTGTAAAGGTATGATTGCACTTTCTACACTCCCAGATGCCTGCAGCCTTCCTGCGCACCTTCTGATAATGGCACACTGGGCAGGTGTAGTGTCTGGACTTCTTCTTGAGTGCAGAACCGGCCCTCCTGCGCACGCTGACACCGTATCTGGCACCGAAACGAGCGGTGCTTCCAGACTTCTGAGTTCTCTTCGCCATGAAATCAACCCTCTGCTCTCAATATCATCTGCCGCAGTTCTTCGCATCTACCCTGCGCATGCTCCATGATTTCGGCGAACTCGTCCGCCGTGAATATGCCCTTTAGTCCCTTCTGGAGTGAATGAACGTGCCCATCGTCGCCGAGTGTGATGTGTATGCGCTCATCGCCTCCGAGTTCCTCCTTTCCATCAGCATCGTACACGAAGCGGCCGCCGACCTTGTGGTAAGAGCACATCGTGGGAGTCTTAGATACAGGCAGCGGTCTGTCAGCGTCGCTCATCTCGAACTTGACCTCAGGTAGCATTGCGGTCTTCAATGCCGCAATTCCAGCTAAAGCAAATGCATCGAACAGATTACCATCATCAGAAATCGCGAACAGATCCAGAATAACTTGCCAAGCCTTTTCCCCTGGAATGATACAGAGGTCGTCAACGTCTATGCATCCCGACTCCCGGATTCCTCGATCTACGACCCTACCGAGCTCTATCGACTCGGGACTGGGTGGACCGGGTTCCCAGTTACGACCTGCCACTGGCCTTATCTCAGCACTGCACATCAAACCACCCTGATTTGGGCGATCGGGGTAAGGGGTCATAATTTGGAACTTGACACCGGCGTACACGATGGTGTCGCCCATCCTCACCTTAGCCGATCCTTCGGCATTCTGAAGTACACCGAGTTCGAGTTCGGTTTCTCTGGAATCCCATCGAGCACGGCCATCGTGCCTCTGATCATTCTCAGCCAACTCGGCCAAATGAGCGCGCAAAAGTTGTGGAACGAGTGGGATTGCCATCACGCATCACCTCCTTTTAGCGCGTCGACCATTATCTGATGTACCACCAACGCTGCTTCCATATTGTAATCCCAGGCCTCTTGGAATTCAGCTGGCGAGAGATCGCCATCCATCTGCAGGAACACGAGTTCTCCGGTGTTTGGTAGTATGCCCATGGGCAAATCCGCCTCGCCGTAGTTATCCTCCTCCTTGTTCAGGTCGCAAACAACGACATCGTTGATCTTACCAGAAGCGACGGAGACAACCATGTCAGTCATGGGAATCCCTGCATGTGCGAGAGCGACAGATGCTGCAGTTAAGCCGACACACCTAGTACCTGCTTCTGCGGTTAGTATCTCTATCTCAATCCGAATCTTCGACCGAGGGTACATTTCGAGGAGTACGACGCTCTCTAGTGCATCTGCTGTGACCTTGCTAATCTCTCGGCTGCGTCTGTTGAAGCCGGGCCTCATTCGGTCGGTGGTGGAGAATGGTGCCATGTTGTAGCGCACGTCGAGAACCGCTCGGTCCTGACGCTGAATCTTCCTAGGATGAGCCTCCATAGGGCCATAGACCGCTGCTACAGCGTGGTTAGAGCCCCAAGTCACACGAGCCGATCCATCTGCAACCGGAATCACGCCGGTCTCAATAGATACTGGCCTAAGGTCGGCGGGCCCACGACCGTCCACCCGGAGGCCGTTCTCGTCGATCATCTGAACGTCACCATAGCCGCCCATCAAGCATCAACTCCTGTTGATTTGGCATCATCTGACATGGCTTGGAGCCGGTCACGAACGGTGATTATACTGTCGAACTCTCCATCGACCCAGACCCTACCGTTGTCAGCCACTATGATTCTGCAGCCTGTGTCCTCCTTGAGTTGGCTCAGGGCCTTTCCTCCCTTGCCTATGAGTCGTCCTAGCAGGTGCGGATCCACCTGCTCGATGTTACCAGAGCGAATCTTACGAAGGCCGAGACCCTTCATCGTAACTACGCTGGAATGGGTCTCTTCGACCTCCTGTACCCTGCATAGCACTGCCTCACCGATATCGAGGATGCTCCTAGTGCCTCCGAACGCGGCTTTACCCGGTCCGAGGCTCATCGGCAGAATCGCGTTGAATGGAGCTCCGATATCTATGAACCATATGTTGTTGGTGCATCCCTCCACGTATCCGATGACCATGTCGCTCGGTCGTGGGATGTAGGCGGTTCGAAACGGCTCTATCGCCACCTCACCGCCCTTCTCGTTCACTCTTCCATGCTTCGTCGCACGTAGCCTTCCGTCCATCATCAGGACTCCATGTCCGGCTTCGTGGCCCTCCGATACTCCGAGGTCATCCCCCGGAGCGACGAGCAGGGAGGCTCGTCCGTTGTCTCGCGGTCCGTCCGCGTCGTTGCTAACACTCATGTTATCTGGCCGCGCGACCCGCCCATCCTTCATAACCGTGATGCAGGCACCTACGGTGCCGCTTCAGTCTAATTCCTTGACCTCTACCCCTGACGAGCGATTGGCAACCCGGCTGATTATTTCGTTCTTCATGCCTCCAGGGACCTCGACTACGCAAGCCCACGAGCCATCTTCCAGCCACTGCTCGCGCTGCATCGAGTCACGTAGCAGGTTGCTTACTCCGCCGTAGTCCTTGCCTGGAACTTTGAATGCCAGCCTGACAGTGATGAACTGTAGTGGGATGACAGGTTTGAGGATGTTAACCGCGTCTTGCACCTGACGTTCCACTGAAAGGAATGGGTCGGGCTTGAATCTAGCTTCCTTCAGAGCATTCTCTATTCGTGTCTGTGGATGTGGCAGTTTGGTCTTGGGATCGGTTGCAGTCATCGCGATCTCGCTCACTATTTGCTTCAGCCTGTCGTCTACGATCTGCTTCCTCTGGGCGGTAGTGAGTTGAATGGAGCCGTCCCTTAGTATCCTGTCAACGCATGTCGCAAGATCGGTGCTTCCGAATGCCCCCTCAAGGGCGTCAGAGGTCGGACGGTCACCGGTTCTGGCATCCGACCACACCTCATCCACTGCCAGCAGATCGCTAAGAGGTACTGAATCGGGATCCTCCTTCCAAGTATCTACCAGAACCGGGTCCACCAGAATCTCGTACCTCGAGCCACCCCTCTCAAGCCGGGCTAGAACCGCGTCGTCGAGGCTTACCATGGCCGGGGATAGGGTAGTGCCCCTTAGAGGGATGGCATCAAGACATCTTGTCGAGGTGCTTAGTGGTGGATTCCTGATCCAGTTTGTGGTAGCCGTCCGAGGTCACCACAGCAATCTCGACAGTGTCGGTGTTTAGATCGTCCTCCAACGAATCTCTCAACGCCTCTAGACCAAGTTTGATGGCTGCATTCAGCGTCATGTTTTGCTTCCAACTGCCCTCGAAGTAGTCAATCACCGCAGAACGGCCTCTTCCAATGGCCCCTGCCTGGTACGACTGGTACGCCCCGGAAGGGTCGGTTTCGTACAGGTGAATCCCTTCGTCATCGATTCCGGCTATCAGGAGAGCGGTGCCAAACGGACGAGCGCCACCGTACTGGGTGAATGACTGCTTGTGGTCGCACATCTTCTTCACCAGAGAGGTCACCGATATCGAGTCCCCGTAGGTCATCCTGTTTATCTGACACTGGACTCGGGCACGATCCACAAGTTGCCTAGCGTCGGCGACAAGTCCTGAAGTTGTGATGCCGATGTGATCGTCGATCTGGTACATCTTCTCAATTGAGTCAGCGATGACCAACTTGCTGGATATTCTCTTGTCCACGATTAGGATGACTCCGTCACGGAACTTCAGACCCACTGTGGTGGTTCCCCTCTTGACTGATTCACGGGCGTATTCTACCTGATACAGCCTGCCGTCGGGAGAGAAGGTGGAGACACCGTGGTCGTATCCGCGTCCGCTTGGCTGCATGGTCAACGACACCAAGCCATGACGGAGTCTTATGAATCTTGGTCGTTGGGAGTCTTGCGCATCGCGGCATTCTTCATGGTGAGACCATACGCAGGAGTATGCGGGTAGCCGTCCTAGCATCTGCTGGCAAGGACTCAACGTACGCCGCTTGGTGGGCTACCATGAGGGGGTGGCAGATTGAATGTCTAGTGACAGTCCGAGTGCTCGGGGACGATTCCATGATGTACCAACTGAATG
Source organism: Candidatus Thalassarchaeum sp. (assembly GCA_030748335.1). GTDB lineage: Archaea > Thermoplasmatota > Poseidoniia > Poseidoniales > Thalassarchaeaceae > Thalassarchaeum. The sequence continues at coordinate 17,086 of JASMMD010000007.1, forward strand.
GCACTGCCCTAGCAGGCCTCCAAGCCGCTTCAATGGGCGTGCCATGGCTACCAGTGCTGAGCGAGGGAGAGGAGGAGTCGGAGGTACTGGAGCTCGAGGAGGCGCTACTGGGACAAAGTGACGTGCGCACTGCATTCCTCAAATCTTGGCCGGAACATTGGGACGAGCCTGACGAACTCGAGATTCTGGTGGACTGTCCCGAGGTGGATGCGCTGGTTGTGGGCGCCCTTCGATCAGACTACCAGAGGACTAGGATAGATAGGATGTGCGAGCGAATCGGCATTATCTCATACAGCCCACTGTGGCACCATCCTCCTGATGGACACATGCGAGCCCTAGTAGAACACGGGTTCGATGCTCGCATCGCATCGGTGTCATCCGAAGGATTGGGCGAGGAATGGCTAGGAAGGCGCATAGACCACGAGTCGTTGGATGCTCTTGAATCGCTGGCGAGTAAACACAGGTTCAACCTAGACGGTGAAGGAGGCGAATTCGAGACTGTAGTACTCTTTGCGCCGCACATGAGTGCACCTATAGAATGCGATGCTGAGAGCCTGTGGCATGGCTCCAGAGGGGTTTGGAATGTGGAATTCGCCTGCTTAGGACCCTTGCGCTAGCCTCAAACAGGGGTCTAGGGTCGGCTGCTCACGGGGAAGGCCGTGTCAGTATCGCCATTGGACTATCGATACGGTCGTGAAGAGGCCAAGCACATCTGGTCCAGAGAGGGCCGTCACGCCCGACAGCTGGAGGTCGAGCGGGCCTTGGTATGGGCCCACTGCCAGCTCGGACGAGTGAGTGTCGAAGACTACGATGCCATAGCAGACATCGCCGACCCCGGAATCGTCACGGCAGACAGGGTCGACGAAATTGAGGCTGAGACGAAGCATGACATCATGGCACTGACCAAGGCTATGGCAGAGACGGCAGGCGAAGCTGGGTGGTGCATTCACCTAGGAGCAACTAGCAATGACATAGTGGATTCAGCCGTAGCTATCCAAATCAAGGACAGTATCGCATTGCAGCAGGAGTCTCTCGAGAAGGTCATCCGCACCATGTGCGAGATGGCGGAGCGGGACAGAGACACTGTAATGCTCGGCAGGACGCATGGGCAGGCCGCAGTTCCAATCACGTTTGGCCTGAAGGTGGCGGTTTGGGTCGATGAGTTCGCAAGGCACCTAGAGAGGCTCGGTGAACTTACTCCGCGTGCCACCACGGGGAAGTTCCTAGGGGCTGTCGGAACCGGCGCTGCACAGGGCGAAAATGCATTCGAGTTGCAGAGCCTGATTATGGGAGAGTTGGGGCTTGCAACTCCCGTAGCAACCACGCAAGTGGTCGGTCGGGACCGTTACATCGAATGGGTAGGGTGGATGGCGAATGTCGCCACAAGCGTAGAGAAGGTACTCCAAGAGGTCAGGAACCTACAGAGAAGCGAGATCTCGGAAGTAGCAGAGGCCTTCGACGCGGACAAGCAGGTAGGATCCTCCACAATGGCCCACAAGCGCAACCCCATCACCGCTGAGAATGCTTGCGGATTGGCCAGGATTGTGCGTTCCATGATTATCCCGTCATACGAGAACGCCCTGCTGTGGCACGAGAGGGATCTCGCCAACTCGTCCGCGGAGAGGTTCACCCTTTCACATTCTATGATTCTGCTCGACGACATCCTCGACAAGACCGATAGAGTGCTGTCGAACCTAGTCATAGACGCGAACAGGATGCGTGAAAACATAGATGCACAAAGGGGGCTCGTCATGGCGGAGAGGGTGATGCTAGCCCTAGTCGACAAAGGAGTGCCTAGGGACGAGGCGCACGAGATGCTGAGGGCGGCGTCAATGGAGGCGCTTTCAAGTGGCGATACGCTTGAGGAGGTCTGCTCGAGGGACGGAGCGATTTCTGAGGTATTTGACTCAACTGAGCTCGCGGAGCAGTTTCTACCGGAGAATCACCTTGGCCACAGCGGACGAATCGTCGATGAGGCGGTAACCAGAGCACGCGAAATGCTTGGCTAGAGTGCCATTAGGAGCAGCAGGAAGAGTCCTGTCAGAGTTGCGAATACGCCGAGCAGCATCACCATCGCATGAGGACCGTACTGGTTAGTGTCATTGAGCGCCACGTCGACGAACCCTCGACCGGTTATGGCGGCCATCATCCCGTCATCGGACTCTTCAAACTCGGGTGGCGGTCGCCGGGGAATCCTCTCGGCCGTCTGTGTCACGGCTGCGCGTCGCTGAGTCATTGTATAGCATTCTCGCTGAAAACAGGGGCAATAGGCACCATTTACTCATCCATATTCGTGCCGTGTTCTCTAAGCAGGCCGTCCAGCTCCTCGAGTGCTTGCTCGTCGGCGGTCATCAGCCCATCCGGATCTCTTGCTGATCCTGAATATTCGGATTCGTGCTCAGCACTTCCCTTCAGGCGCATTCGGCGCAGCAACTCCCAAAGCAGCAGCACAGCGGACACAGAGAGCACTATTGCGATGATTTCAGAGGATTGCATGCCCTCATGCCCCCGGGAGTCCCAGTTCAAGCGGCCGCGACAGGTGCCTGCGATTCGACGGAGTGGGTTCCGACCAGTTCGCCACAGTCTCGATATCGCTGACGTCTGCGTCCGTACTCACCCACTCCCTGACGGCCTTGCTGCTACACTCACGGCACCTGAGTTGCTGTCCGGCCCCTCCACTGCGCATCGACTTTCCACAGCACTGAGGCCTGCCTGCGACCCTAGGAGTCGGATTAAGCAGTGAGAGGCGCTCAAGGTGAATGGCCCCATCCGGAGCGGTTAACCCCATCCAAGCTACTTGGTCACCGACTTGCAGCCTCCTGAGCAATCTGTTGACAGGCCCTCCCTCGGAGAATGCCACGAGGCTGGTCCTATTCCCATTTGATGCCACCGCCACGTTAGAATGCGCGCCCTTGGTCTCCTTCGGGCGGTTGATTACGGTACCATACGACACAGTGCCAAGATGGTCGTCCGAGAGTTGGTTTGTCCTGTGAACCGCCCAACTATTGGCCCTTTCCACATCGGTTCGCGCCTGCATCCAGCGATGAGCCTCGGACACGCTCTCCGAAGTCGCCCCCCTGATGCCGTACAGCACTGGGCACGGGGTCCTAGGGGCGATCAGTCCACGACCCGCTGTTGGATCCCTGTTCACGAAGGTCATCGGGTTGCTCCGCTCCATCAGCCTGACTGACTCGGACGTGATTTGCCTAGGAAGCCCGATCATCCCCGGCTCTCTCCAAGCAATCAACTCCCATGTCGAGTTCTGGTTAGGAACCCAAGCCATAGCAGCGCTAGCACCTACCACTCCCCACAGCCGCTCACCTGACAGCACCCAGCACCCCTCGGCGCGTACCTGCTCCAGACGGGGTTCCAGATCCACATGACCCGAAACGGTTTCCCAGTACCACTCCTCGGGCACAGGCCCCTCAGAAACCACGAGGACGGGTGCTGCAGGCACCATTGAAGGAGGATGGTCGGAGACTTCGGCGAGCACTCCATCAAACCATTCCTGGCATGACTGTCTGAATTCTCCGATTTGGCCTCCATCAATGGTTATCTGGGCGCTCAGAGCGCCGTTTCCGCGCGTTCTGCGTTCCGCGAAAGGCCACAGCCTGACGAGTGTTCTCTCATTGACCTCGGAATCAGGGATTCGTTCGAGAAGTAGATTGATGAGATTGTCGAAGGTCGAGGTGGTGCATCCTGAGAGGGGGTGATCGGTGTCATCTAGTCCGATTCGCAGAACCAAAGAGCCCTCTAGGCTCAATCCGAGCCCCCCAGTATTTCACCCATCACTTCCGAGATTCCCCTGTTCGAGTCGCACAATACCCCCCTGACGCCGAATCGTACCGCAGCGGACATGTCTACGCCCCTGTCTCCCACCATTATCGATGCGCTCTCGTCCGGTCTGTCGGTCCATTCATCGCCGAACTGAATAATCTGCCCGTCCATTGAGGGATCTAACGAGGCCGCGTCCATCAGCTGTCTACCTGCTTCAAGCATGCCGGGGAACGGCTTGCGCGCCCATGCCCCCTCCCAAGGAGCATAGGGGCTGTGCAGAACTAGGTCCAGATGTGCATCCGAGTCGCTCTGCAGGAGTAACTGGCGCATCCTGTCATGAATCATCGAAAGATTGCTGCTGGTCCAAAGCCCTCTGTTGATGGGAGATTGGTTCGTGACCACGCAGATCCTGTATCCGGCCCTCCTCAGGTCACCAACGCACTTGGCCGAGTTATGCAGTAACACAACCTCGTCCACGCTATTTACGTAGTTCTCCGAGCCTTCTATGATGACACCGTCGCGGTCGAGATATGCTATGCGACCATCCCAACGGGCACCTCCCGGGAGACTGGGCAGATGCAGTGGTGCAGACAATTCAACATCGTCGCGGCAGGGGGTAAGCACGGCATCACAACCCGTTGTGAGCCTTCACGGCCTCCTTGATGATGTGATTGATTACCAGTTGCATATCCTCTATCCGCTCCATTGAGGAGGTCGGTGCGACTAGGGCAAGGTCCGCAATCTGGGCGATCTCTCCACCTTCGGACCCACCCATGTTACCAGTGACGGCGACCGTGCGGCAGCCGCTCTCCTTGGCGCAGACGAGCCCGTTGGCCACGTTGACAGAGTTCCCAGAGCCGCTGTATGCGACGACCAAGTCCCCCTCCCTCAAGAAGGTCGACAACTGGCCAACAAAGACATTCGAGTAATCGGTGTCATTAGCCCATGCTGTCAGGGAGGCGGCGTTGTCAGTGTGTGCTAGGGTACGCAGTCCGAGCTCCTTCGACCAGTCCCCAGCGCTGTGCGAGGGCGTGGCGGCACTGCCTCCATTTCCGATGAAGTGTACGCTACCATCATTCACGCGAGTGCTCTCAACCATTGACCAGAACTCTCTCAGGGACTCCCTAGAGAGTCCGTCAAGCGCTTGCTTGAGGTCCGCAATGTAGGAATCTACGAACTCGTCGAACTCAAAGCCCAAGGACATCCCCGTACCCGCCGGTGAGGGCATCCTATTTACGGGTTGATGGGTCGAAACAGGTCGATGCAAGAGCCTCTGGGGACGCTAGTGGGGCTTCTGGCGGACTCTATTGGCATCGCTGATGTCAGCCTGAAACTACTCATCTGCGCCCTCGGGGCGATAGGTCTGGGAATAGGGTTTCATCTCAGAGAGAGGTGGTTCGCACCCTACTCGTCAGCGTTCGGCTGGGTATTACTGGGACTGTTCCTGTACCTACAGTCGCCGCACTACGTCGAGATATCGGACCCTATCCTCGTCCTGATGACTGCATCCGCGCTCCCTGTGGGTATAGCGCTAGGTGTTTGGGAGGTGAGGAACTGGGAGGATATTCCCGAGGCACTGGTATGGTTCAGAGGGTGTGTCGTGTGGGCAGTCGTTCCCTACTACGTTGTGTACAGCATTCCATTACTGAACATGGCAGTGGTTCACGCGACGGCGTGGAACACCGAGATCATGCTGGAGTTCGCAGGTCTAGGGGGCTACCAAATGGGGCCTATGATGGTGGACTTGTTGCATGGAGGAGCTGTTCCGGTGTCGGAGTGGCAAGGGAACCGATGGATTATGGCCGAGCCCCTGGGGGAGAACGGCTTCTTTGTCCCACTGGAGCACTCTGATGGTACGGTCGTCAGTGTTAGCTTCATCCTCGCCTGCTCGGGGCTTCAGTCGATGATAGTGTTCGTAGGAGCGATAGTGGCACTCGGACGCGTGGATTGGGGTCGTAGGCTGAGGGCCCTCATGATTGCGATTCCGACCATCCACGTCCTCAACGTGTTCAGGAACGCCGGCATAGTGTGGCTGACTGACAACTACACCGACTGGACATTTCTCGGTATGGGGATGTTCGAGTTCGCCCACAGTTACGCAGCGAAGTTCGCAAGTCTGTTCGCCATGTTCCTGATGGCGTTGGCTCTGTTCGACCTTTTACCCGAGTTACATGCCAACATCATGCGGATGCTCCGTCCAGTGATGAAATCACTGGGATTGGAGTCCACAGAACGGAGTTCAACGTGACCTGAGTTTCTCATACAGCTTACCAGTCAGCTTGGTGTCGTGCTCCCATGCGAATTCCTTCATCACCCTGAGGGCTTCCTTCTCTAAGTCGGAATCACCTACGAAATCGGTGACCTCTATGGTGCCGTCCCTAGTGTTAGCCTTGAACGCGGCTATGGCTTCCTCGTTGTGGAACACCATGTAGGCAGAACCGTACGAGAATCTCTCTCTGAGTATGCCGCCGAAGTAGTGAATCAGATTGTCCGATGGAGGGACCACCAGATCTCGGCATTTGCGCAGTCCCTCAAGACCTTCCAAGAGGTCTTGCCTACCCCAGCAGATGTCCTGCAGGTCATCGACGAGGAACCCCTTAATCAGAGTCCCGTCCTCCTCGAACTCGTGCATTACGTCGCTTATCTCCTCGGCTGAGAACGGGGACCCAGCCAGCCTCTCGACCTGTCGCAGGGATATCACAGGATAGTCCCTCACCAACTCCCTCAGGTAGTCCCTCTTGACCTCCCACAAATCGACGCCACTCAGCGGCTCTACAGTCTTGAATCCACCTCGATAATCCTGAACTAGATGGCCACTGCGGACCAATGGAGAAATCAGCTTCCTGAATTCGCCGCGCTTCATGGCGTGCCTCTCCATGTAGATCGAGGGATCGTGGTGCTCCCTGAAGAACTGCAGTATATCCTCGTCCTCTTCAGCGGACTGGGCATTACGGATGGTGAGCAATCGCTGGAAGTGTGGTAGTTTAGCCCAGACTTGGTGGTTACGTAGGCTGGTGCCCTGATGGAGCTGGTGAGCTGCGGCCATAGAATGCAGATCCACCCTGAACATCTCGCATCTGCCACGCAGAGCGAAGTCGTCCCGAAGCTCCCTCAAGTGCTCTAGAGCCATGGTCTCATTCTCCAGCCGGCTATCCTGGTGCATCATGTGATGGTGGAACAGAAGTCGGTTCACCTGATTGCGTGACCGAGGCTCCACGACTCCGCCGCGGATGTATCGCTCGCCATCTCCCATCGTCGAGAAGCCCAGTTCGGTCAGGATCTGCTGTAGGTTCTCGTCACAGTCGTGGACTGGGACGCCGTTGAATGCATGCAGTACCGATACGTCCACGAGCCTGTCCCTGTAGTTGTCGAGGAGGTTCGAGAAAGCCTCCTTGAACTCGTCCAGATAGGAATGCGGGATGTTGATGTCCTTGATCTCTAGATAGTCATTGACTACGAACATCAGAATCCTGCCAATCGGGTCCACACCCTTGAAAACGGGATGGTACCAACCCTGCTTGAGTATCAACCGTATCTCGTTGATGAACCGGCTGCAGAACGGGTCGGACTGAGAGAGTATTCTCATCTTCCTGTCCTCGGGCATAGGGGAGAGGAGTGCTTCCGAATCCTCCTTGGAGGAATAGTAGTCGGTGGGATCAGGCTGCAAGGCGACTACTCGGCTGATTCTTTCAGCGTCTTCGAGACTGCGCAACGCGTCGGCGAGTTCTTCGACGGGGCGGCTTACGAAGAACCTCAGGGTGTGCAGGCGAATTGGACCTATCCTGTTGATTAGTTCCACCAAAGCGTCCTCGAACGGCATCGGCTCGATGACCCCGTGTATCTTGTGGTACACGGCTAGCGATCGTTTCCTGTTCGGCACTTCGATGTACTGCTTGGCTATGGTCAGTTGCCTCTCGAGGTTGTTCAGAGCGCCTTTCAGGCTCCTCTGGACGTGTGCGTTCTCCTTGCCTTTGGGATATCCGTCGAAGAGTTCCGCTCGAGTCAGGCCTTCCTGAGGAATTTTCTCCAACAGTTCCATCTCTAGGGACCCCAGCCAAGGCTCGCTTCGAAGACCGGTGAGTATGGGGATTTGACTCTTCAGAGTGTAACCGACCCTGTTGTGGAGGAGTCTGCCGTTGAACACGTCCGGATCGTGCTTGATATCTTTCCAGTCCCTGAATCTGTAGTTGCGGACCCTCTGCAGCAACTCGTCACGGCGCTGAATCAGCACCATCGAGCGAATCGCATCGGCTGGCTCGTCGTGCTTGGTGAACGACTTCTGGAGTAGTAGCGTCTGCAACGTCCTATAATCCACGACGTCGATTTCGCCTCCGGTGATTCTGTACTCATCCATCCTGAGGATGTACTCGCCCTCATCGGTCTGCCTGAAGAAGCCAATCGAGACTAGGTTCCTCATCTCCAGCTCCTGAAGGACTGCGTCGACCTGGGCAGGGGGGAATGGCAGCCTCTCGCACAGTGTCTCGGAAGTCTGTGGCCCCTCGGAGCCTAGCATGTCAAGCAGCTTCAAACGCAGGCAATCAAGCGGATCCGACAGTTTGCTCTCCTTCCATCTACCTGGCTTCCCTGACTCGAAATCATAAGCCATCTCGTAGTTGAGGTTCCCTGTATACAACTCTGTGAGGTCGTCCATCTCAGCGGCTCCAGCCACAGCGAGACAGCCCAGCGTGCCGTGCACGTCGGCCATCCTCATAGAGAACCACTTGTCATCGATTAGGTGATGCCCAGTCTCCTTGATTTTGGTGATGAGGCCCCTGTCTGCGAGTTCGTGGACCCAACCTTGCAGCACATCGTACTCGATGTGGCTGAGCTTGTCGCTGTACAGTGGGTTCGTCAGTGAGGGTTCGAGGCCACCGCCCATGTCCATCAGTCTCAGCAGGCCATTGGCATTGGTCGGGGTCGAAACCTTCGACTGGTAATATTCAGAGAGTCTTTCTTCGTCTAAGTCCGTGGCTAAAGAGCGTGCACCTAGCAGTCTGCGCAGGATCTCCGGATCGACGTCCTTGATGAGGTAGGCCCGGGTTCGCAGGGAGAGCAGGTCCTCGAACGAGGACATGAACAGCGTCATCCCTAGGGGAGAGGGCATTCTGACCCTGCGATGCACTATGCGAACATCCTCGCTGTCCATCCTCGAAATGAAGTCATCGAGCTGCTCTAGATCCAGATCCGTGTGCAGTATCTCGTTCATCACCTCACGGACGACTACGGAGTCGTCCATCTTGCGATGCTGGTGCATCAGCTTCTCCGCTTTCTGCTGGAACTGCTTGGGACTCACTTCATCTCCACCTATACGACGCGGGTTCAGCATGCTCCTAGAGGTGACCTCGCGGAACCTCTTGGCGAACAGTTGTGAATCCATCAGGTACCTCTGTAGCGTCTCCGAACTCCTACCGCTCCTGAACACATCCGGTATCCTAGAGATCTCAACTTCATGGCTCAGCCTGACCATGAATCCGTTCTCGTCGAACGATATCTCGTGGACCATGACGTTATCCGCTTCTGCAATTCCTGCGAACAGGTATCCCAGAGCCATGTTGAACGCCCTTCCCCTGCATGTGGTGACTATGTAGGTCGGTAGTGGGCCCTCGACCTGCTCGACTAGTATCCTGTCTCTTGAGGGGACCTGGAAGGTGGTTGCGTAGTGCTCGTCGAAGAAGTCTGACAGCGCATTAGCAACAGGTCTGTTGAGGCCAAGGGCGTCCGTCATCATCTTCCTCGTGCCATCGCCTAGGCGGTGCCTGACAGAGACGTGGTTCAGAATCGACAGAACCTCCTCGCTCAGTTCAAGGGTCCTGCTGTTAGCCTCGCCGGTCCACGACGGTATTGTGGGACGGTATCCGGTGGCCGAAGTAACGTTGACCCTAGTGCCGATGACGCTGGAGACACGATAGGTGGAGCCGCCCAGCAAGAAGACGTCGCCGTTGCGTAGGCTGGACACGAATGAAGAGGACAGTTGGCCGACTAGAGTGCCGTCCGAGGTGAACACGAGGTAGTTGTTGTCGGGCGCTATCGTGCCTATGTTAGTGTAGTAGATCATCTGGGCAAATCCGCGTTTCCCGAACCTGTTATCCTCCCAGTCAACCCAAATTCGTCGCTCCTCGTCCATCAAGTCAACGACCTCGATGTAGTCGTCTTTGGGCAGGGAGCGATACGGCCACGAAGAGGTCACCAGATCGTAGGCCTCGTCGATGTCCCACTCTCTGATGATCGAGAGCCCTATGATGAACTGGGCTAGAACGTCGAGGCAGTTCTCAGGGAATCTCAGTTTGTCCATGGAGCCCTGCAAGATGCCGTTCTGTACCGCTACCAACTCGAGCAGGTCGTGAGGTGAGGTGGGCAAGAATCGGGCACGAGGTACCCCGCCCACTTGGTGGCCCGCTCGCCCGATTCTCTGTAGGGCAGTGGATATCGAGCCGGGTGAACCGACTTGCACAACGAGATCCACCGAACCGATATCGATGCCCATCTCGAGGCTGGATGAGGATACTACGGCACGCAACAGGCCGTTCTTCAGACGGTTCTCCACGTCGAGTCGGATGGACTTATCCATGGAGCCGTGGTGACCTTCCACTCCCTCTAGTCCTGCGACCTTGAGTCGCTGTACCACCGTCTCGGTCATGTTTCTCGTGTTGACAAAAACCAGAGTCGTAGTATGCGCCTCCACCAACTCCTTGATGCGGTCTATGTTATGGTCGAGTATCTCCTTGACGGGGGTCGAGGAAAATCTCGCAGTGGGGAGCAGGATATCCATATCTATCTCACGGGCCCCCGAGATCTTGGCTATCGAAACCTTCTGAGGATTCATGTCGCTCTCACGTGGGTCGCTTGCCACGAGGAATTCCGCCACGGCGTCAAGTGGCTCCATCGTCGCGCTGATGCCGATTCTCTGGACTTCCGAAGGCACTACTTCGTCCATGAGGGCAAGCGAGAGGGAAAGGTGGGTGCCGCGCTTAGTAGGGACGAGGGAGTGCATCTCGTCGATAATCATCCAACGCAGTTCCTCTAGAATCGGTCTGAACCTCTTCGATGCAAGCGCTAAGCCCAACGACTCGGGCGTCGTGATGAGGATGTGAGGTGGGTGCCTGAGCATCCTCTGCCTCTCCTTCTGGGGGGTGTCGCCTGTTCTCAGACCTACCTTGATGTCCTTGGCCCTGCTAGGCAGGAACCTCTCCTTGATCTCGGTCAGAGGGCCGATGAGGTTCTTCTGGATGTCATTCGCTAGGGCTTTGATTGGGGAGATGTAGATACACTGAACGGTATCGGACAGTGTCCCGTCCAATGACTTCCTCACCAGATCGTCAATAATTGACAGGAATGCGGTAAGGGTCTTTCCCGACCCAGTCGGCGAACATAGGAGGAGATGATCGCCACCCATGATTCGAGGAATCGCGATCTTCTGTGGATCAGTGAAGTCAGGAAAAGTGTCTTCGAACCAGTTCCTGACAGGAGGTGAGAGGCTCTCTAGGAGCTCCTTGGTCTCCATTCTATCATCTATGTATTCGATTTCAGGCATTATTTTCCTACACCCTATGGGCGAAAGGGACTCCATGCCGTAAATGAATCCTTCTCCTAGTAACGGCGATTCAGGCCCTATGGGCCTGGTATTTTCGTGGAATCGAGGTTCGCAGCAGGATTGGGGGTTAACAAACAGGTTCCAAGCCTGCATAGCTAGGATGGCTTGAAAGGCGTTATGCGAGGTCGAAGTGCCGTTATGAGCGATAGGCGTGCAGACAGGCTCACCTCGTTGCTGAGGCGACGTGGGATAGTGCTCCCGTCATTCGAGATTTACGGAGGGGTGTCCGGGCTGGTCGATTACGGGCCGGTCGGAGCGAGGATAAAGCGCAAGGTGATGGACAACTGGATAGACCACTGGACCAGCCACGGAGACATAGTGGAGGTGGATTCGCCCGCCATCACTCCCGAACCGGTGCTAGTTGCCAGCGGACACGTCGGCGAGTTCAACGACCTGATGGTCGAGTGCGGCGGCTGTGCGGGTGCGTTCAGGGCCGACCACCTGTTAGACCGGACACACGAAAGTCCTGATTCGTTGTCCGCTGAGGAACTGGTATCTCTGTTGGCGTCCGGAGTTCAGTGTCCCACCTGCAAAGAATCACAGTGGTCCGATGTGATGACTATGGATCTGATGTTTAGCACACGCATAGGTGCGATGACAGGAGGTCGCAAGGCGTACATGAGGCCCGAGACCGCTCAGGGGATGTTCATGCTCTACCCTTCCCTATTCAGGCACTTCAAGCAGAGGCTGCCCTTCGGAGCCATCCAGACTGGCAAGGGCTACCGCAACGAGATTAGCCCACGCCAGGGCATGATTAGGCTACGTGAGTTCAACATGGCAGAGCTCGAGTACTTCATCGACCCGGAGTACCCACCGTGCCCCAATCTGGACGAATGGGACTATTCGATGACTCTAGTCCCCGATCCGGACGGCGAGCACGCAGGAGAGTGCTCGATGGTCATATCCGAGGCGCTGTCGATAGGGGTGGTGCGCCACCCCACAGTGGCGTGGTTCCTAGCGAGGACGATGGACTTCCTGATTGGGGTGGGTATCGATTCGAGCAAAATTAGGTTCAGGCAGCATGCAAGCACCGAAATGGCCCATTACGCCGACGACTGCTGGGACTGCGAGCTGCTGGGTGAACACGGCTGGGTGGAATGCGTTGGAATAGCCAACAGGACCTGTCACGACCTGCTTTCGCACGAAATCCACTCTGGCTCCAAACAACTCAGAGCGTGGAGGCAGTTCGACGAACCTAGGAGCGAGACGAGGGATGTTCTGGCCCCAGACGGGGCGTCCATCGGACCGGCGTTCAAGGAACGCGCTGCAGAGGTCGTTGAGGCCCTTCAGGGCCTGACCGAGCTTCCTGACGATACACCGTTCGACCTCCAATTGGCTGATGGGGCTAACGTGAGAATCACGGACGAGATGGTCACCAGAAGAACCGAGCAGGTCACCGTGCACGGAGAGTGGTTCACTCCCCACGTCATAGAGCCTGCATTCGGCATAGACCGCATAATCTGGCACATCCTCGACCATGGGTACACCGAGACAGAGAAGGAAGGGGAGAAGTACAGCATCATGAGGCTCGATTCCGCGGTTTCCCCATTCGATGTAGCTGTCCTCCCTCTGTTTGACAAGGACGGAATGGGTCAAATCGCCTCAAAGGTGCTCGCTCAGGTGAACTCGATGCGGGGATTGAGGGGAGAGATGGACTCCTCCAAATCGATAGGTAGGCGCTATGCCAGAATGGACGAAATCGGGGTCCCGTGGGCCATAACTGTCGATCATCGTACTGTAGAGGATGGTAGCGTGACGGTTCGAAGAAGGGATGATCAGAAGCAGATCAGGGCGACGGTTGATGATGTCCTCTCTAACCTCGCCAGCGGGACCGTGGAATCACTGTTCTGACGTGATTCTTATGGGGTCCCTCCGTGACACTGGGTCATGGAGCCCCCCTCCGGAGACGACTGGACCGAGAGGCATCGCCCAGATTCTGTAGGTCTGATGGAAGGCAATGAGGCCCAGTTGCGAAGAATCAGACAATGGCTCGGGCAGTGGGAGGGTGGAAAGGTGCCCGAAAGGCGCGGGTTGTTACTGGCGGGCCCTCCAGGAGTGGGCAAGACTACGCTTGCGCGCGCTGCTTCCCTAGAGAGGGGGTGGACCATGATCGAGTTGAATGCCTCTGAGGAAAGGAATGCAGCAGCGATTCGCAAGGCAGCGACCCAGGGGGCCCTGCACGTATCGCTTGAACAGTTCTCGGGAGGCGGGGTCACTAGTGGCAAGACCCTAGTTCTCCTCGACGAAGTGGACCATCTGAGTGGCGGATTTCGCAAGGTGTCCGATGACAGAATCAAGGGGTCTGACGATTCGGACGAGGGAGGAGTCCTCAGAGGAGACACGGGTGGCAAGGCCGAATTGCTCAATCTACTCGAGGTTACTAAGCAGCCTGTCATCATGACCTGTAACGACCCAATGAGGCTCTGGGGCAGGAACAGGAGCTGGAGGAGGAACCGTGACAGGTTACTCAGGAAGGCCGAGCTGGTGAACTTCAACAGGGTAGGGAAGCTGCACCTCAGGAGGGTTGCTCACAGAGTTCTCGACACAGAGGGCAGGAGCATGGACCCCGAGGCGCTGGAGGCGCTCATAGATGGCAACCCGGGCGATTTGAGAGCCCTCGTCAGCGATTTGCAGGCAGTCTGTACCCTGAAGCAGGGTCACATCGACCTTGCTGATGTCGTGGAGCTGTCCGAGGTTGCTGAGAGGGATTCGCAGATTGATGTCTTCAGGGCGCTTAGGGAGGTTTACCAGAGTGGTTCGGGCAAGGAAGCGAGTGAGGTACTCCTAGCCTCCGACAAGGATCCGGACGAGATGCTCGCTTGGTTCGTATGGAATAACCAGACGGTGTTTGACAGTGAGGTGTTGGCTCAAATCAGTCCGGCCATGTGCATGGCAGATCGGTCACTTGCAGCGAAATACACGAATCGGGCCTTCAGATCGTGGTACTGGGGATCTGCATTGTCTTCACAGGCGGCCGTCTCGTATCCGGCGATAGACGATGCTTCCGACCCGTTCATCGCATATCCCAACTTCTTGCGGAGGGGAGGGGAGGCGTGGCGGTCGAGCAATGTTGTGGAGCTTCTGTCTGAGGAACTTGGCACCAGCAAGGCCTCGATTAGGGAGGATCTATGGCCGAATCTCCTAGCCGTTCATGAGACGACACTGGGGGGTGAACCAGGAGAGTTCATCGTCGCCAAGCATCTGGGGCTCCCGGGGGAGGCTCATCTGGCACTGCATGGAATACCCAGAAGTAAGAGAGAGGCTCGCAGAATCCTAGAAGACTTCGACTCGGACGAGGACGGACATGGAGATGAACCGATCAACGATGAGTCAATCAACGATGAACCGATCAACAATGACAGTTCAGAAGAGGACGACTCGGGTGGAACCCAGTTCACTCTGGATTCGTTCTAATCAGTGCCCGACCACGTCCTTGGGTGCAGAAGCACCAAGACGGTTAGCAGCTCGAGACGGCCCAGCCACATCAGGAGGGTAGCTATCACCATGGAAGGTTCGCTGAGAGCGGCCCATGTCGCAGTCGGCCCGAATGCACCCAGTGCGGGACCGGTGTTACCGAGCAGAGATACGGATATTGAGAGCACGTCAGTCAGCTCTAACGAAGGTTCGAGGAAGGAAATAGTCAGTATGGACGCTGTCGCTAGAACCATCCACGAACTCAGCATGCCGAGGACTATCCAGATCTTCCTCTCCTCGATTATCTGCTGGTTGAATCGTATGGCTACGACTCGGCGAGGCTGGATGATCTTGACGACCTCCCTCTTGGCGAGCTCGAAGGCTATTCTTATCCTCATGACCTTCAGGCCGCCCCCCGTGGAACCCGCGCTGGCACCTACAACCATCAGCATGAGTAGAATGAACTGACTGAACACCGGCCAAGTGGCGAAATCGGCGCTTGAGTACCCGGTGCTTGAGATCGAGATGGACTGGAATAGCGCGTGCCTGAGGGCCTCCATCGGAACCAGCCCGCCCTCGCTGGTCCCGAACCTGTAGAGGTTGAACGACATTGCGAGCCACGCCACGAGCAGTATCAGCAGGTACGTCCTCAGTTCCTCGTCCTTCCAAGCCTCCTTCCCGCGCCCGGCGAGCATCAGGTGAAGTAGGCTGAAGTTAATGCAGGTCAGCAGCATGAATACGATTAGAATGACTTCAACGCGAGCCGATTCGAATCCCATGATGCCCTCATCGGAGGTTCCGAAGCCGCCTGAGGGCAATGTGGTCAGGGAGTAGTTCACTGCATCAAACATGCCCAAACCACCGAGGAAGTGGAGCATGCCGAACTCTAGTACAGTCAGCACGACGTAGATTAGCCACAACCTGCTGGCGGTCCACTGCAGAGTGGGGCCGAGGCGAGACAGAGATGGCCCGGTGAGCTCTGCCCTAGCTAGGGACATGCCGCCCCCTAGAACCCTTGACAGTATTAGCAGGCCCAGCATGATTACGCCCATCCCACCGACCCACTGGGTTATCGAGCGCCATAGAATTAGGCTGTTGCTCTGGCTCCCTATGCAGTCATCTACCACTGTGAAGGCCGAGCACACCGGGCTGGTTGAGATGTCGATAACAGTCGCCCCGGTGGTGGTGAACCCTGACATCGACTCGAACCAGGAATACAGGAGGCCGCTGAGCCCGTCCCAAACCGAGGCCGTACCCGAGAACATCTCGAACGGACCGTTGAACATCCCTCCGAGCCAATATGGGAGTGCCCCTACTGCCACGACAGGGATCCACCCGAGAGCCACGGATGCAAACGCCTCCCTGTCCCTCACTCTTGAAGAAGCATCGGAGTTACGCGCCAAGGAGACGAGTGACTGACCCAGCACCAGTGAGAGTAGGGCGGGAGTGATGTACGTCTTGGCCGCGTACTCCACTCCCTCGGACTCTATCGAGGCGCTGTATGCAAATACCACCAGCAGTGGCAGAGCGATTAGTCGGATGGTCCAACCAAGAACGAGTCCGACCACGTCCCAGCGCATCTTCAGTTCTCCAGAGCCTTCTCCACCCTCTTGAGGTCGTCTCTGGCAAGGAAGAGGTAGATCCTATCACCGACCTCGATGCTCTCTAGCGTGTGTGGTTTCAATACCACTCCCGCACCGGTGTCGTCGTGCCTCTCGACCATGACTATCCTAGCACCTATGGCTGATTCGCAGTCCTTCACCGACTTGCCAGCGAATTGGTGGTCGCCATTCACTTCCGCAGATATCGATATGATGGCTGGTATGGGCGGGATTACCTGGTAGGTACCTGGTACGTTCATGTGAATCGATTTCAGTATAGAAGTCACAGAGACCAGCCTACGACTGACTGGCCTTGTGAGACCTATTCTGTGAACTGCCTCGACCAAGGCCCTGTCCTTGAGGATGAGTCCGGTCCTCGGTACTCCCTTGTCCTTAGCCCGCATCGAAATGGCGATGTTTAGGTTGTCATCTTCAAGCGCTGCGACGGCGATGTCATGGCTGTCTATACCCAATTCTCGCAACAGCTCCTCGTCTTGGGGGTCGCCGTGTATGACATCCAGTCTCTTGCTGCTGCCCACCGGCGAGCCGACGAGTTCGTTGGCCGCATCTAGGTCAGGCTCTATGACGACCACGTTGGAGCCCTTAGACAGGTAGTGGTTGGCCAGCTTGGAACCGAACTGGCTTGCTCCGAACACCGCGACCTGCGCGTTCTCCGGGAAATCCTCGTCCTTCCTACCAACAGCTCTGGTAATTTGGTGGAACTGGTCTGTCGATCTTGAGACGAAGACTAGTAGTTGTCCTTCCTGGATAATCTCTGAACCAGTGGACAGTATGCCCGTCTCGCCCTCGTTCCTTAGTGCATAGATAGATGGTATTCCGACGAATATCTCTCCGACATACCCCGTTTTCGTGCCAATAAGAGGTGAGCCAGACATCACCTCGGAGACAGCAATCCAGGAGGTGTCTCCCAATGGCAGTATCTCATCGATTGAAGGAGCCAGAAGTCCAGCTGCAAGTTGCTCGACTATTTCGTCAGCCGAGCATACAACGTGATCGGCCTTGGACCAGCTTTCCAAAGGCCCAGCCCCCCGAGACGGTTCCAACAGGTTAGGGTCGCGAATCTGAGCGATTGTGGTCAAGCCCGAAGCGCTGCGGTCTCCGACCTGCTCACTGTAGACCTTCTTAGCAAAGGCGCATCCCAACAGATTTGTTTCATCGTCATTGGTAGCGAGCACTAATATCTCCGCATCGCTAATTCCAGCCCTCAAAAGCGATTCACGCGACAGTGCACTGCCGGTCACCAGCAGGCAGTCGAGGGTCTGTGATTCGTTGATTGCAGTGGGATCGGGGTCGATGATTGCGACGCTCCTCCTCTCCTGCCTGAGAGCTGCAGCGACTCCACGGCCGACCTCGCCGGCACCTGCGATTATGACGCGCATCTAAGCGACTGCCTCAGCGGGCCGGATATAAGACTGCGCCAATGCCATGCCGAAAGGATGCTAATAGGGCAAAGGGGGCGTAGTCGCGTCATTCCTCGCTGTCTATTGCTTCTCCCCGTATCCTCTGCTCGGAGGCCCTTTTGTGCTTCTCCGATTGCCTCGTAGTTCGTCGAAAGGCCTGCTTAGCGGCAGGAGTCATGCCGGCAGGCAGCCATGAAGACTGAGCGGGCCCCCATGCAAGGGCGATGGCGGGGGCTGCTACAAGCACCATCAGAGGAGCGAACAGGGCTAGGACGAGGCACATTGTCAGGAAGCCTCTGGCCACAGCCGAAATCACGAATGGACGCGTTCTGCTGGACTCCAGTACGTTCGCACCCTGCCAGCATGCGGGAAGGGCATGACCGATGCAGGAGGTCGCGGCTATGATTAGGGCCAGAGTCACGCTAACGGCGTTGGTCCCGGAGTAGCCGGAATACTGCAATTGCTCATCGAACAGTCTGTAGATGAGGTAACTGGCCTGCATCGAGCCTATTCCCAACCCTAGGGTCCATCCGAAGGGTGGTGATGCCTTCAGGGCGACGACTCGTGGCCTCGCCAGCAAGAACATCACCAGAGCTGCCTCGGCGGCCCCGATAAGGATTGCAAACAGGCTGGCTGTGAAGATGTTTAGATAGGCTAGAATCACCGAGGACAGGATGATTCTGTCAACGCAAATTGCGAGCAGCATACCCGAAATTAGGCCGTAGACTAGGTATCTCACCGCACCGGCTAGATCGTAGAAGCCCGTCATCCTCGAAATTGTACCCCTCCAGCCCGCATACACCCCTAGGATACCTATCGCGAAGGCGAGTTGGGTCTGCCACAGTTCCACGGCCACGGACGGCCATGCCGCATCGGCTTTGAGTCCCTCGGCCCCCGATAACGTTCAAACCACACAATAGAGACCAGGTTCCATGGCGCTAGACGGGCTCAAGCGGCGCATCATGGGCTCAGTTGGTCTTCTGAAGGGCAAGCGCAAGGTGGACGAGGAGACTGCGAGAGAGTTGAGTCGCTCTCTTCGCAAGGCGCTGTTGGAAGCCGACTTCAACGTCCGACAGTCGAAGGAGCTCACCGAACGCATTGAGAGGCGTATGCTGGAGGAGGAGCCGAGGCCCGGAGTAAAGTTGGATACTCATGCTATGAATCTCATTTACACCGAGTTGGTTCGCCTGTTGGGGCAACCTAGAGAGATTATGCCTCACAACCAGACGATTCTAATGGTCGGTCTGTACGGTCAAGGTAAGACCACAACCACTGCTAAGCTAGCAGATTGGTGGAGGCGCAGACACGGCGTCAAAGTGGCCGTCATCGAGGCTGACGTGCACCGACCTGGCGCGTTTGAGCAGCTCCAACAACTGTTGGAAGGCACTAACGTGGATGTCTACGGGCAGCCTGAGGAGAAGGATGCAACCAGAATCGTTCGTAACGGGATAAAGCAGGTCGGCAATGCGGACGTCATCATCATCGACACGGCTGGTCGAGACAGTCTAGACGAGGATCTGCGTGACGAGTTGGTAGGCATAGCTGAAATCGCCAACGCCACTGAGAGATTCCTAGTAATCGACGCACAGGTCGGGCAGGCAGCGGGCCCCGTGGCCAAGACATTCCACGATTTGGTCGGAGTCACCGGCACGATAGTCACCAAGCTGGACGGTACTGCTCGTGGCGGTGGTGCCCTCAGTGCCGTGGCGACCACAGGCGCTCCGATAGTGTTCATCGGAGAGGGTGAGAAGGTTCAGGACCTCGAGAAGTTCGAAGCCGACCGATTCATCTCAAGGCTGCTCGGCCTAGGCGACATCAAGGGCCTGATCGACCTCGCTCCTGGAGACCTAGATCAAGAGGAGGCCGCAAGGCTCGCCCAGCGTCTGATGTCGGGAAGGTTCACGCTTACCGACATGTATAGCCAGATGGAAATGATGAGCAAGATTGGGAGCGTGGAGAAGATGCTGTCGCACCTGCCCGATGCGATGTTCGGTGGGATGGGGAACATGAGCACGGCTCAGAAGAGGCAGATGCAGGGCAACCTGGAGAAGTACAGGGTAATCATGGACTCCATGACTCAGGAGGAAAAGGACGAACCCATACTGCTCAAATCCAGCAGGGTCAGGAGGATAGCGAGAGGTTCGGGTGTCGACGAGAAGGACGTCAAGGAGCTGCTGGCTCAGTGGAACCGTAGTCGCAAGATGATGCGCGGTATGAAGGGTGATCGCAGCTTTAGGAGGAAAATGAAGTCGATGATGGATGTCGACGACATGGACCTCGACATGGGGTGATGGCCTGCAGCGTCACTTCGCAATCATTGGCCATAATGCCCGACCGTCTGGAGAACTTCGACTGAATGACCTAGCAGGTGGGTCTGGGCGGGTGGACGTGCTGGCTAGGGCTGTGAACGCCGCGCTATTCGTGTCGCATGGGATACGTACTGACTCATCCATCACTCTGCACCTCATGGGAGGGGGGATAGCAAGGAGGGTCAGATTCGATGGTGAGTCCCTGAGAGGAGTGCATCCCGACGAACGCTCGATCTCGGGTCACATCAAATCGATCATGAAGAGACCAGTCCCTCCTATCGGGGCGTGGCAGCGGGCCTCGGCGGGAATCGCCCACTCCGGAGGAAGTATCGAGGACACTCTGAGAGAGTGGGAAAGCGAGGGGGTGAAGTCCTGCGTATTAGATGCCCGAGGAAGTAGGCTGGGGCGGCTTAATGATTCACCGATAGGATTCGTTCTGTCAGACCACTTGCCGTTCACCGACGATGAAAACGCTACACTGGAAGGATGTCAGAAAGTATCATTGGGATCGGAGTGGTTGCAGGGACACGCGTGCATTGTAATCTTGCACCACCTACTCGACGGCTAGTCGAGCCACATGGGCAGCCCGGAAGCTGATTGCTCGGTGGCCAAGGAAAGCATTTCTCCGCTGAGTCCCAGAGGGTGGTTAGCGGGCCATGACGAAAGGGGAGTGATTGAAACAGATCCCGAGTTCACGGCATTGCAGTCGGTCCTAGGGATGTTTTCGTCCTCGATGGTGGCTGCCCCAACCTCAAAGGCAACGCCGATATTGTCGATATCTCTCATGTCAATGGCGTTGTGGTACCACCTAGATCCTAGCGATACGGTCTGGTAACTACCGTTCCAGCGCTCCGGTCCGTTGATGTTCAGAATCAGATCTCCATCGGCGAACGCGGACAGAACGCCACCCAAGCCCTCTGGGCGTTCGCCCACACCCAGACTGCCATTCGGCCTTCCGAGGTTGGCCGGTTCGGCTGGCAGTGCCGACAGGCAAGAGTCGATCACCCTCATCGAGGCCTCGATAGTCTGGGTGTAGTCGGAGTGCTCGTACGTGGCCAGACTGATGGCGATGGCCGGCATACCGTAGAGCGAGGATTCACGGGCAGCTGATACGGTGCCAGAGTGTAGTACGTCTACCGATAGGTTGGGGCCGGGATTGATTCCCGATACGCACAACGAGGGAACAATCTCCGGAGCCCACTCGCGAAGCCCGCCGTCCATGGCAACTATGGCGCAGTCACACGGTGTGCCATCCAACGAGAATACTCTCAAAGGAGGTCCATCTGCCTCCCTGATGGAATCTGAGATGTCCTTCCTCTCCTGAAACTTCAGGTCGTGTCGCAGCGTCAAGCGCATCCCCGAGCAAGATTGTTCGGTTGCTGGTGCCAGCACGACAACTGGATACCCTCGCAAGTGTAGAGCACTGACTAGGACTCTTAGGCCCTCAGATTCAACCCCATCGTCGTTGGTCACGAATACCGCTGGGAGTGCCATGGTCGAGCCATCGAAAGGAGGTTCATGAAACCGCGTCCCCGGTCGACTTGATGCGTTCCTCCTCGATGGTCACTATGATTGCGCCTGCGAGCATGAGCGGGCCACCCATAACGGTCCACAGCCCGAGCGTGGCATCACCAGTCCACAGCCATCCAATGATGCCTCCGACGACAGGTTCGAACAGCATGGTTATCGAGACTGTGATTGGGGTAACCCAGCGCAATACGGCGTTTATCCCGGTGTGGCCGCACAGCCCGGGACCCAATGACAAGTAGGCTATCCAAGGTAGCCAAGCCGCGTCTGACCAGCCAAGTAAAGAGGCCTCGGGCAGGGTGCTTGAGAGGCTCGCACCCTCAAGTGATACGGCTGCCAAAGCCAACCAGATACCTGCAGCGAGAGTTACTGGAAAGGCGTAGACGAATATCGGCATCTGTCTGACTGAACGCAGGTGTCTACCTGCGAGCAGATAGCCGACCACCGTGACAGCTCCAAGGAAAGCCGCTGCGTCGCCGAGGACCGTTACCTCGCCACCCGCCTCCACGTCTCCCAATGACAGTAGGGCCCCGGTGATGCCCACCAGCACGCCGGTTACGTGACCTCGTCGCACTGCTGTTCCAATGACCGGCATTAGCAACACGAGGACCAGAGGGTGTATCGAAACGAACAGCAGACTGTGAACGAGGCTGGTGTGATCCAGCGACCATACCCAAGCACCGAAGTGTATAGAGAGGAAGGTACTCGAAGCTAGAATCACCTGCCAGTCCCTAGTACTGATGCTCCCTCGATCCATCTTCGTGAACTGATACACGAAACCCGGTAGTAGGATCAAAGCCGTACCCTGCATTCGCCATGAAGCCCTGAGCAAGGGCGGAACCTCGCTCATCGACTGGAGTACCACTCCGGCACTGGAAACGGCCAACAGCGCCACTCCGAGCAGCGCCCATGCGAACATCGGGGTGGCTGTGCCTGAGGATTCGGGCATCTTCAGTCCGCCATCTCAGCGTCCATGACCTCGGAATCGTCGTCCGAATCCGAATTGACCCCTATAATGCCCGCAGCCCTGAACAAAACGAAGATTATGGCCGCCAATGCCAGATTTACGAGCAAGAATCCGGCGAATCTGGCCTGTGGCCACCAGGATTTGATGCTCATGGTCTCCGTACACACCACGGAATCGGGCAGTATCTCGCATGACGGTTCATTGCCGCCTGCGATGTCCGAGGCGATACGTGAGGTCGCGTAGCCCAGAACGTGCCCGAAGTCATCGTCATCGACGCCTAGAATCTCATCTAGATAGGTGTCCTCAGTCCACGAGTCCGGTAAGTACTCCTGCTCTGTCTCTAGCTCGTCGGAGACCGCGAGGATTGCGGACTCGACCCCGAAAAAGGCCTCTCCGGTCAACGCTCCGGCAGCGATCATGAATGTGAACAGCAACATCAGAGCGCGACTCTTCTCAGATGCGGACGACCCCTCGGAGAGGCGAATCTCCTCAACCTTGGGAAGGAGTCTGCGCTTCTCCCACCAGTCGCGGGCCGCACCGCCGATAAGCATCGGGAATGTAACCGGTGTGGGCAGGTACATACCGAGCCCGAACGACGTGCCCATTCCAGTGGCCCACTCGGCGAAGGCACCCAAAAGAAATCCTAGCCCGAGTGCGTACCAGTCGCCCTGCCCCTCGGCGAGAATGATAGTGAAGGCGGCAAAGGCATTGGCTTGAGGAGCCAATAGGTCGATACTTCCGTCGGCGAGAAGTTTGGAAAGAAATATCGCCACCCCTGCCCCTAGGATGGCGCCAGGAACCACTCCCATGATATTGCCCTTGGAGATATGGTACGGACGATTGCCGATGTACAGGCTGTTCTTGTAATCGCCGACCACTGTGCCCGACATCGAAATGGCCGAGCCGAACACCGTGGTACCGACAAGTGCCATCAGCACCGACTCCTCCTTGCTCAGGCCGACTGGTAGATTTAGGAACACTAAGAGCAGCATCAGCAGCACGATGAAGGAAGTCCCAGAGACCGGTTCGATCCCAGTTTCGCCCATGACACGGACCGCTATGGCCCCGAGCAGGAAGGTGGTCGCCAACAGGACGATGGCGAACAGTATGGCTGGCAACACAGGGAAGCCACCGATGACGAAGATGACAATCATCGCGAAGAACGCTATCCCCATGAATATCGGTATGTGATCGAGGGGCCACTCATACCATCCCTTGTCCTCGACGTACTCCTCTCCCTTCTCTCCGGTGAAAGCGCTGCTGATGTCACCGAAGATGTTGGCGAAGGTAGGAGCCATCTTGAGTAGTCCGTAGACCCCACCACCTAGGATTGCTCCTATGGCGATGGTCTTGACGATCGAGCCGAAGGCTTTCCACTGAACTATCGGGTAGACCGGTAACGAGGACATGTCCCCGTACTGCGTGATCTCTACGTACTGACCTAGGGCCGGATCGTACACGGGGGTGTCGAGCAGGACCACTAGGGGCACGAGGTAGAACCACGCTACGAGCGAGCCTAGATTAACCAAGAAGGCGACTCTGAACTTCATGAACCAGCCTATCGCCAGTAGGGTGGGGCTCAACTCCACCCCAAGGAAGGTGTAAGAGAATATGTTTCCGGACTCGTACGGGGTGATGCCACTGAAGGGCGCGTAGCCGTCCTCCAGTCTGCTGGGCTGATGCAGCCATCTCTCAGTGTATATCGAAGCCAGTCCCCAGTCATTCCCCGACAGAGTCATTGCTATCCAGTCTGCAATACTCCCGGGAGCACCTGCTATGTTCTTCCCCCACCTCAAGGGGTAGTCAATTAGGAACATGAAGCCCATCGTGAGGACGGTCCACAACCCGACCGTCTTGAGTGAGTCACGAGCCGCTTCAGCTGCCCCGCTGTTCACGTCGGAGGCTATGTCGAGCATTTTCAGGGTGGCTTCGAAACCCGGCATCGGAAGCGGGTCCTCGACCAGCCAGACGCGTCTGAAGATGATGAAGTACATGACTCCGAGGAATCCGGCGAACATCGAAGCGATGATGCCGATGAATGCAAGTTGAAACGTATCCACTGAAGAAATCAGATGGCCGTCACCGACGATGTAGTCGTCGGAGTAGGCTAGCAGGAATATGGCTGGGAAGGTGAAGATGAAGCCGGTTGAGGCGTGGGTGGCCCCAGTGGTAGCACTGGTGGCGATGTTGACCTCCGAGGGAGACCACTTGAGGGCCATGCCCAACAAGTAGGCGACATACCAAGCTGCAGAGACAGCGAGTCCTATCTTGAGGCCGATATAGGCCGTGACGCCGCTGAACACCGCGCCGATTAGGATGCCGACCAGCACCTTCCTGGTGTCCCAATGGCTGATCTCGAACGAGTCCTGTAGGTTCTTCTCCTCGAGGTATTGTTCCAGCACTCCTGTGTTGAGGTTGTTGTACATGTCCTCGTCAAGCCATGTCAGAGTTCCCTTCTCTATGGACTCAAGGCCGGATGGCGTGGCAGGCTGCCTGTAGGCAGAACGCTCGACGTCAGACATGCTACGCTCCCTGCCTCGGGGTCGCAGTTAGTCGCTTATACTTCTCCGCCTGATAGAGGAAGAATTGTGGAAACCACGCATCAGTGGTCGCGGGTGATCCTGAACCGGCCCATCGCCTCCATCCACTGGATTTCCCCCCCGGGCTCGAGATTAAACTCAGATGTCTGAGGGAGTATCAGGTTCTCGTAGGTCTTGTTGTCCATGGCATGGATCTCCGAGCCCTGCATGTGAGTGATGATTGCCGAGCCTTTCTCAATTATCGGGACATTGATGGTGTCAGTGACAGTACCTACGTGACTCCTCTTCTGGCCGGTGAATATGTCCTCAAGCTCGAGCCTTGCCTTAGCGGAACCGTGCTTGCCCGGCTTCGACTTGGACATGCTGAGGATTTTGTAGGCGCTATCCTCAAGCGCCACGTACCGACCCACCTTCAGCGTGCGAATCTCCACTCTGGTCGTTCCTGGCATACTAACGCAGGGAGGTCCCTCGCAGCGCCTTATCAGCATTCCCCGGCAGAAGACAAGCTTCTGCATGTGGCCGGTGCCGGGGACCGAAGTCCCCGGCCCGGGTTATGTCGACCGAGCTAACTCAGTCGTCCTTACGGCGGCCCAGTAGGGCAGCGCCGAGTAGTGCGATTGCAGCGAACAGAGACGGGAAGCCCGGTACAGCGTTCGTCCATCCGAGGTTGGTCTCCTCTGCTGGTTCGTAGAGAGGGCCGTCAGTGTTGTCGGTGTCGCTAGCATCACAGATGCCGTCGCCGTCGTAGTCAGAAGGTACTGCATCTGGGTCTAGGCTGTCAGAACCGCACTCGTCCTCGCGCGCATCGGACTCGCCATCGCCGTCATCATCGTTGTCAGCGTTGTCACCAGTGCCGTCGCCGTCGGTGTCGTCCCACTCGGCCGGATCGGTCGGGAAGGCGTCGTCAACGTCGGCGGTACCGTCGTTGTCGTCATCGCCGTCGGCATTGTCGCCCAGTCCGTCGCCATCGAGGTCGTGATCCTCAGCCGCGTTGAGCGGGAAGGCATCATCAACGTCGGCGGTGCCATCACCGTCGTCGTCGGTGTCGCTGTTGTCTCCGATTCCGTCACCATCACTGTCGACCCACTCGGACGAATCCGCTGGGAAGACGTCGATACCGTCGTTGACGCCGTCGCCGTCGTCGTCGGCGTCCGAATTGTCGCCCTGACCGTCGCCGTCCATGTCATTCCACTCGCTGGAATCCTCTGGGAAGGCGTCGTCAGCGTCGTCGTAGCCATCGTTGTCATCGTCGTCGTCGGCGTTGTTGCCGATGCCGTCGTTGTCATCGTCAGCCCACTCCGAGGAGTCAAGCGGGAACGGATCAGCCACGTCGGCGACTCCGTCGCCGTCGTCGTCTGGATCTACGTTGTTACCGAGGCCATCGCCATCGGTGTCGTCCCACTCGCTCGGGTTGAACGGGAATGCGTCGTCAGCGTCGTCGACACCGTCAGCGTCGTCATCCGTGTCAGCGTTGTCGCCGATTCCGTCGCCATCGAAGTCTTCGGTCTCTGTCGCATCGTTCGGGAACGTGTCCTGACCGTCGTTGACGCCGTCGTTGTCGTCGTCGGTGTCCTCGTTGTCGCCGATTCCGTCGCCGTCGTTGTCATTGACCTCGCTCGAGTCATACGGGAAGGCGTCGACATCATCGTCCCATCCGTCGTTGTCATCGTCAGCATCCATTATGTCGCATACATGGTCGCCATCGTAGTCATCCGGTGTGGAGTTGGCCACTAGAGAGTCCGATCCGCAGGTAGCTTCGTCAGAGTCAGACCAGGAGTCGCCGTCGTCATCGTCGTCTATCGAGTATGCAGACGGATCGCAGGCCGAGCCGTTGAGCATCGTCGTGCCCAAGTTGTCCGACATGCCATCGCCATCAGTGTCTAGGCCGACGCATGGGTCCAACGGATCCAAGTCGTCACCGTCGAGAGTACCATCGTTGTCGTCGTCCGGATCAAGGTTGGTGATGCCAGACGGTACCGGGATGTCTACGTCGTCTATCCAAGCCGTGTCGGCGTTGCCGTTGACGCTGCTGTCCTTCCAGTACACCCACGTGTAGGTGTGGTATCCAGAGACCACGTTGAACGTGTACGTCCCTGAAGTGAGGCCGGACCAGCGTGCGGTGTATCCTGATGTTCTCAGGCAGCCAGCAGAATTGTCGATGCAGAACACTAGGTAGTCCCAGCCGCCTTCAGACGAGACATCGTAGTCGAACGATCCTGTGCCGTTAACCGCGTTGACCACTATCTCCAGCTTCGAATGCTGGTTGTGTACAATCGAGCCGGCCTGTGCGGAGTACATCCCACCTAGGTTCGCCGTGGAGCTGACTATCGACCATGGCGCGTCGCCGCTCGTAGCCCATCCGCCACCAAGCGAGCCGGACTCGAAGTCGCCGCTGAACGGAGGCGGTCCGGTGTAGTCGGCTATGCCGTCGCCGTCGGTGTCGATCCATGCGCTTCCGTCATTCGGGAACGGGTCCTCGTCATCAGGCACGTTGTCGCCGTCGTCGTCTGGGTCAGCGTTGTCGCCCACTCCGTCGCCGTCGAGGTCAGACCACTCAGTCGGGTCGTTCGGGAACGCATCCTGCGAGTCGGTGACGTTGTCGTTGTCGTCGTCAGTGTCCTCGTTGTCGCCGATACCGTCCTGGTCATTGTCGGTCTGCTCGTCCGGGTTCAGCGGGAACTCGTCATTCCAGTCGTAGGTGCCGTCGTTGTCGTCGTCGGTGTCCTGCACGTCGCAGTAACCGTCGCCGTCCGAGTCAGTGTTCTCATTGGCATCGTACGGGCAATCGTCGACTGCGTCGTCATAGCCGTCGTTGTCGTCGTCCATATCCTCGTCGAGGCCGTCAGAGGTCACCACCACGTTGTCGATGTAGATCGCCTCAGAACCAGAGTTCGAAGCGAACTGCACGGCAATGCTGCCTGCACCGGAGACATCTGCGGAGATGGTCGTCCACACGCCCTCCATTGCGGAGAAGTCAAGATCGATGTCGTATCCATTGGTGTCTAGCAGGTACGTGCTGCCTGTTGCGGTTTCATAGCTCACGGTGATGTAGTCGGATGTCTCCCATCCAGTGCTCTGGATGAAGATGTCCATGCTGATTGTGTCTGCGTCAGAGACGACATCGAAGACCAATTGTGCGATACCATCGGTGTCGGACATCTGGTAGCCCTGCGAACCGTCGGTGAAGGAACCAACAGTGCTGGCATAGTCAGTGACTCCGAAGTAGTCGCCGTCAGTCAGGCCGACTCCTCCAGTGCTGGTGTACGAAGCGCTGTATCCGAGATCTGATCCGGTCACGTAGGCTGTGAAGCCCATCATGTTCAGGCCGTACGGGTTCGCGTCCTGCGACCACGTGTAGGTACCTGGCTCCGTCCAATCATTCCAACCGGTGTAACCGTGCGCACTGGACCAACTGGTGTAGGTCAAGCCGCTCGGGATTGATATCAGAAGGTGTCCAGACGGACCTGTCAGTGTAGCCGCGTTGTACGAGTATGTGTACGAGGTGGTTGTCCATGGCATCAGGGTCTCGCCCTCGTTGAGGGTGAAACTGCAAGTGAAGGAGGTCGAGATGGTGCCACCAGTCGTGCAAGGCGTCGTGCTCGCGTCGTAGTTGACATCAGACTCGCCGTCGTTGTTGGCCAGCGAGTGGTTCGTCGTCGAGTCACCTGTATCGGTGTACTGAGAGCCGGTGGAGGCTGACTCGAACGAAGCAGAAGCCACTGTGACTCCGCAACCAATCGAAGTGAACGAGTCAGGCATTCCGTCGCCATCGAAGTCAGCGTTCGCGCAGTTGTTCAGTGGGAACGGATCGCTGGTGTCGGGTGTACCGTCGCCGTCGTCGTCGGTGTCG
>JASMMD010000008.1 GCA_030748335.1 Candidatus Thalassarchaeum sp.
GCCAATGCGAGTGACGAGGATTTCAGAATCTATGTTTCCGTCAGGGACAAGGCCAACAACACCTATCCCGACGTAGAGATTCACATCATGACGTCCATGCCTGTTCTGAGCATCGAGTCCCACCAACTCTACAGCGGAGGGTTGGATGCGGTCTCTGGACAGGTCGAGGTCTACACGGTAGTCGTCAGAAACGACGGACTAATCGACGCGCAGATGGTTCAACTCAATGGGACCCTGTGCAACGACCTGAACTGCAACGACCCGACAGCGATCAGCGGCACTGACACTAGGGATGTGCCGGCAGGCTCCGAGGCCGTGTTCGATATTGCGCTGGACCTCACGAGCATCGACCCTAATACCTACTACATCCAGTTCGAACTAAACAGTTCAGGATTCGATTCCGTGGAGGAATACGCCTCCGATCAAATCAAGGTCCGCTCCCCGGCAATCGAGGAAACCACGGACTGGATTGGGTGGCTCTTGGGTGCATTGCTCGTGGTAGCACTCCTGCTTCTGACGAGGGGCGGCGGTAGACGAAGGTCGTCAGCACCGTTCTGATGCATCTGGTCTGACCTATAGGGCTATGACTCCTCAGCGGTGCGGCACGGCGAGGTAAGTATGGGATCCATGGACAACCTCGAGCTTCTACCCGAGCCAGAAGAGCCCAGGATGATGACCACCATCGATCCTGATGCCCCGGGCTACCCGGGCGAGGCCTACGGAGTCTCGGACGAGGAGGCGAGGGAGTTGCGCTCGCCCGCCTTCCCCCTGAAGGAGATCCTGTGGCCATGGGGAGCGATCACATTCGCATTCGGAGCAGCATTCATGCTTCTTGTCTGGCCCCACATCAACGCCTACCTCGCTCCCGTTTTGCCTGAGACGGAATGGGCTTACGATTCGACCGGAATCCGGGAGCTGCAGGAATCCGGGCTCGACGGCTCTGGGGTTCACGTGTGCATGGTCGACACGGGAATCGACGCCTCGCATCCGGACTTCTCGAATCTGACTTTGGCAGGGTTCAGGGACTTCTATGAGGGGGAACACGACGTCGTCAGGGACGTAGGGGAGGACTCACACGGGACTATGATGGCCGGACTTCTGGCGGCCGACGGCAAGTTCCGAGGGGCAGCCCCCGAAGTTGACCTCTCCGTCGCCTTGGCCCTCGGCCCCTCAGGAACATCCGGACAGGAGGACAGGGTTGCCCAGGCCATCCGATGGTGCAGGATAACCCAGAAGGCAGACATAGTCAGTCTCAGCCTCGGCAGCGAGCCTGGCGACGGCATGGGGATTCAATCCGAGACCACACTAGCTGTGCAGGAGGCTCTGGACGCAGGTATCTTCGTTGTCGCCGCGGCCGGTAACACCGGGGACGATCCCGAAATCTCCGATGTTTCGGTTCCCGCCAACCTCCCCGGTGTGATAGCAGTAGGATCATCCACACGCAGCGGCGGTGTGTGGTCGAACTCCGCAGGCGGTTCCTTGACCAATCCCTACGGCGATGGGAACAGGAGCTACCCCGACCAAAAGCCCGAGGTCACCGCCCCTGGAGTGCTGCTGTTTTCGACGACTACGACGCTAATTGAGCCGCCTTACGCGTATTCCACTGGGACTAGCGACTCGACAGTCTTGGTTACCGGCGCACTGGCGTTGATTCTCGAACTGCATGGCGCCGCGCTGGCAGGAGATGACGGGGTCATCGATTCAGATGAGATGGGGATTGTCAAGAGGGCCCTAGCGAGTTCTTGTGACAAGACCGGCATCGACGGCAGTCCGCACGATGCCCGAGGGGGGTACGGAATCCTTGATGCAGTACAGTGGGCTTCCGACATCGCATTCGAGTTGAATTTAGCCTGAATACCGGGAATTGGCCCCAAACTCCAATCGAGCCTACGGCTCGACGCTACCCTATGATTAAATCCGTTCCCGATTCCCCGTGGCGCATGGCTAACGCCAGACGCATGCGCAGCCACCTTCTCGTCATGCTGATGCTGACGAGCCTCTTCGTCGCCCTTGTCGGTCCTGCTGCCCCTGTCTCAGCCAACAACGAGACCACCTCCGGGACCGTCTCTGGCACCGAGACCTGGTCGGGCACGCACACCCTCTCGGGTGATGTCGTGATTGCGTCCGGAGCCAAACTCATCATCCAACCCGGTACCACGGTCATATTCCCCAATGGCACCCATTTGGACGTCCGAGGCAACCTGTGCGCCGGGGTATCCAACTGCGGCGCGAGCTCCAACTCTAACTCGGCTTCGAAGATTACCATGCGCTGGACTGACCCAGCCAACGGCAGCGCCACCGGAGAATGCTACGGGATGAGCTACGGAAACCAGCAGATCTGGGTCAGGGACCCATCGTGCTACGAAGGGGTCTTGATTCGTAACTCAATCGACCTATCTCAGACCGGCTTGAGGCACATCACCATCGACGGCGCCTGGGGAATCCCCTACTACATCCCGACAGTGTATCAATGGAGGTACGGCGCCCTAGTCATCGATGGCGCAGCCCCAGTCCTTACAGAGATGGTATTCACTGACATCAACACCACCAGCCTCCTGACCACTAACCTCGCTCAGCCCCATCTCGTGGGAGGGGAGTTCACTGTTGGCACCGACGAAGAGAGCAACGTGCGCGGCTCGGCGATACAGATCTACGGCTCCGGAACGCCGGTGACGCCCCTGATTCTTGATTCTCCTGAGTTCATTGGCACCAACGTGGGCTGCAGTCGACAGGCTCCCAGCCGCCCTGCAGTGTGGGCTGAGGACACATTCATCGAGGTTAACGACGCCAGCGTGATTGGCGACTACGGCATCAGCATGCGACATTCCGCAGGTATCATCTCCAACTCGGTCTTCACCGTGAACTGCAACGGCATCGACATCAACAGCAGGAAGTCGGTCTCCAATGTCGATTACTCTATCGAGGTGGTCGCCAACGAGATAGAGACCGGGGATGGCGCCCCGATTACCGTCTTCCAAGGTGGTTTGGCTAATATCATCGCCAACGACATGGAGGGTGCCGCTGAATCATCCGGAATAGCCATCGAGTCGAGCGAGGTGACAATAAACAACAACGATATCGGACCGGTCGGCGGTTGGAATGGGCTCTGGCTCCTCGGCTCGTTCGACGTCGTCGCGGAGAACAACACCATCCACGGTATCGCCAGGGAGCCTGTTCGAGCAGGTGAGTACGGTAACAGCGCTCCCGCGCCTTCGGCATCTAGGATTTACCTCGCTAACAATACCATATCCAGCGATGGTTCGGGAGTTTGCTCACAGACCAAGTACGACGACTGGGGCGGCGACTTCACCTGTCCTGTGGTGCACGCATACAGGGCCGGCGTCTCGATGTATGACAACACCATCAACGTGCCAGATGGCTCCGACGCTGATGGAATACGGGCTGTGGGTGCCCTGTTAGACATCCAGAGGAACACCTTCAACATCCCGGGTACGGGGGCAATAGTGACCAATTACAACGACGGCTACGCCGGCTCCCAACACTACGGAACACTCGGCTTCTTCTCGCAGAACACGTGGTCTGGCGTGGGCATGACATACAACGTAACGAACAGCGCGATCACCGTACAGTCTGAGTACATCCCGAGTCCTCCCCCGGGAGAGTACCCCGTCCAGCTCGTCTGGTCGGACCAAGAGGCTTGGCCGGCCAACCAGTTCCAGACTTCGATTGTGCCGACCTTCGTCAAGGAGTGCCCGAATTGCGACGACTTCACCCCCCGGGGGTTCCCCTTGGCTGTCAACATGGATAACAACTCCACTACCTTCACCTTCGCCAACCTGTCCAATCTTGATCGCACCAAGATACACATCGAGACCCAACCAACCCCCTACGCGGTCCAGGTGCGCAGAGCCGAGATGGTACGCTTCCAGACGCTGGTCGACGGCGAGCGAGTCCAAGACACCAATGTACTGATCGAGGATGCCTTGGGGAACGACCTTTACTCGCTTTACACCGACAACGACGGCTACACACCGTGGTTCGCCCTACCCTCAGACTTCCATCTGGATATTAGGGGGCTAGGGGGAGGGGACAATCCCGACGGCTTCGCCGATGACGAGTACGAGGACTCCTGCTTCGACGGCATCGATAATGACGGGGATCTAACCGTCGACGCCGATGATGAGGACTGCGACCACCTCGCTGGCACCAGAGAGATGTCCCGCTACTACTACACCGCGTACAAGTTCGGCTCAGGGTACGACCGCAGCGACTTCACCTTGTCCGACACCACCCTGCAGGACACAATCAACCTCGTCAACGAGGCCCCTACTGTCTACGTCACGCAGTCCGACGGTCACTCATACCGCAGGGTGGTCAACCTGTCTGGCAGTGCTCACGACGGGCAGCTAGCGGGCATCTACGCCTCCGACGAGCTGGCGCAGTGGGACCAGGGGGGATACGTCCACGAGGTTCAGGTCAGAGACCCCTTCACCAGTGAATGGAGCTCTGCGGGGCTCGCCGTGGACACCAGCGGCACGGCCGAGGGACAGGTCACCAAGGCCAACCGGCCGTTCAGCTCTTGGTACTACGAAATGGACATGGGCAACAGAGAGGAGGGCGACTACGTGTTCGAGATCAGGGCGTTCGATGGCATCGACTACAGCCCCATCATCTACCGCACGATCAAGCTCAACGTGCAGGCTCCGACGATATCGGTGACCTCTCCGAGTTCGTTCTCCACCCACTCAGAGGGGACCGTTACCTTCGAGGGCACGGCCTTCGACCACTACGGCTGCCCGATACAGTGCAGCTCCGACATCCATGACATCTACTTCCACATCGAAGGTCCAAACTTCGACGTGACCACGCCTGCAGAGGGTGGGCCCGACTGGTCATGGACTTGGGACTTCAGCGGCCTGCCGAAGGTGACCTCAACCTACACGTTCACCGTGTGGGCCTCAGACTCCGACTTCTGCGAGGGCTTCGTCGACGAGTGCGAGCCTGTGGAACTTACCCTAACCATAGACAACTCGAACAGCGCCCCGTTCATCAGCGTCATCGCCCCTTACGACGGCCAGAGGCTGTCGGTCTCCACGGAGACTGTGTTTGAGGGGGTAGCTCGGGACAACGACGGCTCGGTATCAAGAGTCGACTTTGAGATCAAGGATGTCGCCAACAACTACCTGTTGGTGCTGTCAGACTCGATTACCGACTTCGCACCTAACGGGGCTTGGTCCATGGAGTGGGATTCGACCAACCTCATGCACGACATGCAGTACCTCGTGCGCTTCCGCTCTTACGATGGCTATGACTACAGCGAATGGGAAGAGGTCGTCATTGTCGCTGACAACCCGCCGGACGCTGGCAACAGTCAGCCTACCTTCGACTCGATGGGATGGTCGGATGAAATCACCCTCTTCTGCGAGACTGAGTCGCAGTCCCAGGATCGCTGCACTAGAGGAGAGATAGACCTACTCGATTACTTCGACGACGTCGATCCCGGCCAAGAACTCATCCTGTCGGTGTATGACGACGAATCGACCGCCAGCGATGACCACTTCGGCATCGTGATTAACGTCGCGATGAGCGGTGTGACCACCTACAACCCAGT
Organism: Candidatus Thalassarchaeum sp.; assembly: GCA_030748335.1. GTDB lineage: Archaea > Thermoplasmatota > Poseidoniia > Poseidoniales > Thalassarchaeaceae > Thalassarchaeum. Next base: position 5,573 of record JASMMD010000008.1, read on the forward strand.
GTCGATGTTCTTCTACGACACCGACATGACGACTTGGACACTCGAGAACGTCGTCTTCGTCGCGACCGACACTTATGGCTCGAAGATTAACTCCAATCCAGTCACCTTCACCGTGGTCGGCATCCAGTTCGCCATTACCCCGCCCGAGCAGACCACAATCCCCGAGGACGGTCGGGCCATATTCACCGGGGTCGGTTTGCCCGGCAAGACCGTCAGCGTCACCATCGCCGGCAACACCGTGAACAACACCGTGGTCGGTGAGGACTCTACGTGGTCGCTGGGAGTCCCCGCCTCGAGGGTAGATGGGACGACAACTCCCGTTTTCAAGTACGGTGGAAACAATTTCGAGAGCGCTAGCATCACCGTGTCCGACTCCGCTGGAGGGGGAATGGGGCTTGGTTCGATTATCGTCCTACTATTGGTCGTCATAGCCGTTATCGGCGGGCTGGTCTACTTCTTCGTCGAGTTCGAGGAGGAGGAGGATGAGCAGTTGGACGGCACCTCCGAGGCCAAGCAGGAGAGTGCGGAGGAGGATGACGACGACTACGCATGGGCCAAGGAGGCCGGAATCGTACAGAACGAGCCGGAACCGGAGTCTCGATTGCAGAGACACGACGATCACCCTGGGTGGTTGTGGGACCCCGATAATGAGGAATGGGTCCCCGACCCCGAGCATTCTGACGCTTGAATCAACGTCGCTCGCCATTCGCTAACATTCTTGAGTGGACTGTCGCGCTCACAGAGTGTGACCACCATGACAGTTCCCCGTCCAGGGGTTCAGGAGCGCATCTTGCTGCATCTGAGGGACTACGTCGATCACGCCGACAAGGTCGAGGTCCCATTCGCCCTCTCACAAATGGGCATCGCCAACGCAGTCGCCATCGCCCGCTCGAATGTGCCAAGGGCGATTGCCGGGATGAGGGAGCAGGGGCACCTGATAGAGAGGCAGGCTCACGTCACAGGGGTGTCACGCAAGAGGAAGGCCTACTTCCTGACCGAGGACGGCGCCAAGATTGCTGATGACATCTGGAATAAGGTCAGCACCCAACCGGTTCGCTTGGTCCACCCCGATGGCCGCTCCGAGACCCTAGAGCTGGCTCAGGCACTGCAGTCAACCGACCTGCCTCTGCGCCACGTTGACTTCCTGAGGTACATCGATGACACCGGAACCGTTGACCTCTCAACCCTGTCTGCCGAGTTGATCGAGAGAGACCTCTCAAAACACATCGAGAAGCAGCTGGTCACCTCGCTGAACGACCTGCCGAGGATAAGACGATTCTTCGGCAGAGAATCCGAGATAGACAGTATGGTCGCGTTGCTGGAGGATCATTCCAGCTCGATACTGGTACCGGGCATAGCCGGCATAGGGAAGACAGCACTGGCCGGCAAGCTGCTGGAGAGATTCACCCACAGGAGGAACCTGCTGTACCACAGGTGCCAAGACTGGGAAGGATCGCGTGCATTCTTCGAGGCCACCTCGGAATGGCTCTCCGCGTTGGGTCACAACGACTTGTCGGATTATCTCGCAGTAACTCCCGTACCGCAGGCCTCGATGACTGTCAATCTGATTGTTGAGGGGTTGCAGGACTCTCCTGCGCTGATTGTCGTCGATGACCTGCACAAGGTAGGGGACGAGGCTCTAATCTCGGCTCTGAGGGCCCTGACTCTGAAGATCCCAGAGCTCAACAGCGTCGGCCTCGTCATGTTCTCTCGCTCTTTCAGGATGGTGGTCCCGGAGGAGGACTCCTCAGGCAGGATAGTCACTCTAGTGATGCCTCTGGAAGGCCTCGACCAAGATTCGAGTCGGCAGATTCTCACTGCAATGCCGAATTTGGAGATGACCCAGTTCTTGCATATCTACACCCTTTCGAGAGGCCACCCGCTGGTGTTGGAGCTAATCAACAGGGGGAGCGTCGGCGAGACCTTCCACGCCACACTGGAGGCGTTCGTGGAGCAGGAGATATTCAGTCGCTTGTCCGGACCCGAGAAGCGCCTTTTGGGGGCTATCGCCGTGTTCAGGGAACCGATGCCACTGGAGGCCATCAGCGACATCGAGACCGAGACCGACCTTCTCGACGGATTGGTCGAGAAAGGGCTCGCCCGGCAGGCCGACAGCGAGAACTACGATGTCCACGACCTAGTCCGCGAGTTCCTGACCCGCTCAATGGATGAGTCACTGCGCCAAGAGCTGCACTCGAATGCCAAGACCTGGTACCGCACTCGTTATGGGGCCGCTGCAGAGCGCATCGAGTACATACACCACCTCAACGAGTCTGGCGACATCGAAGGTCTCGCAGAGGTCCTCTCCACTGAGGGCCACGGACTAGTCAACGCAGGGCACACAGAACTGCTCGGAATTCTCAGGGCTCTCGATGGCCAGAGCTTCGACCCCGAGAGCTGGTGCGTCATCAGGGAGCTGCGCGGGGACATCCTGTCAATTCAGGGTCGCTGGGACGAGGCTGAGAACGAGTACGAGGCCGCCATCCCGCTGGCTCGCAAGCACAAGATGGGGCGCGAGCTGGCGAGGCTACTGTCCGCCAGGGCCGACATTGCAGTCAAGCGCGGCGCGATGGACGACGCGCTCGAGATGCACCGCAAGTCACTGGAGATCCAGATCTCCATGAGGGACGCTGTCGGTGCGGCCCGATCCTACAACAACATGGGCTACATCTACAGGCGCAGGGGCGACAACCGACGCGCTTTGGAGGTGTACGGCAATGTGGAGGGCCTGCTCGACGCCGAGAGCGGCCCGGAGCTATGTGACGCTAGGATCCGTCTTGCATCGGCCTTCCTAGAGATGGGCGAGATGGATCGAGCTGGGGACCATGCAATGAAGGCGTTCGAGGAGTCCGAGGAGCAGACGGACATAGTCCACGCTCGCGCAAGGGCGGTACTTGGGAGGTATTACGCACGCGCTAAGGAGAACGAGCTGGCCATGCAGTACTACTCGGAGGCATTGGAGATACTATCGGACCAGGCCGACCCCGGCAGCGCAGTCGAGGTCGCGATGCTGCTCGGACAGGTCTTAAGCGACGCCGGGCGCAGAGAGGAGGCCGCAGAGCACTACATGGACGCGCTCCTGCTGGCCGAGGCAAACGACTTCAGAATGCTGCAGGGAGAGCTTCTGGCACGTCTGGGAGAGGTCGAGAGCGACCGCTCGCAGAAAGTGGAGTATCTGCAGCGCTCGTTGACCGTGTTCAGGGAGCTCGGCGCCGTCGACAGGATGAGGGAGGTCCAGACCTCGGTCCATAGGGCAGTGATGGGCAACTAGGTCAGGTTACTGACTTTACATGGCTCCCCTTGGCCCAGCCAGTTGCTGAACTCAGGCCCATTCTGCTTGGAGATTGAGATGCTGCCCGAGTATTCCTCGCCAATCTGCATCAGGACCTCGCTCTCAGCGAGGTGGGGGGCGTTGTTCTTCTCGGAGAGGTGGCACAGCACGATGCTGTCCAGCTCGTCGGTAAGTACCTCGGCTAGGATTCGCGCGGTCTGGGAGTTTGATAGGTGACCACCTCTGCCAGAGATTCTCCTTTTGAGTGATTCAGGGTAGGGGCCGGCCATCAGGCGTTTACTGTCGTAGTTAGCCTCGATTGAGATGTGACTGCACCCGGTAAGGTGCTTGTTCAGTTCCACGGTGGACTCTCCGAGATCGGTGACGATGGCAGCCCTGCGGCCATCGCCGTTGGTGGCGATGACTGCGACGTTGTCAGCATCGTCGTGCGGCACCGGTATGGGCAGAAGGCTGAGCTCATCAGAGATCGCAATTCTGTCCAGTCCGCCGAAGGTCCTGCACTCCGACATTGGCTGCCAACCCATCTTGGTCGCTGTCTCGAGATTGGCGTGCAGGGTCGCCCCCCACTTCTCGGACGCACTCTTGGCTGTCCTCGAGTGGTCAGAGTGGTGATGGGTCACGAGAATCGCATCTACAGATTCCGGCTCGACACCTACCAGAAGCAACCTGCTTTCCATCTGACGAAGAGAGAACCCGCAATCCACCAGGACTCGGGTCCCCTCGGAGCACAGGAGCACCGAGTTCCCCCTGCTGCCCGAACCGAGGTGCGTTATCTCCATTCCCATCACAATCGGGGTAGTTCGGCCGAGCACCCCCCTTGAAGGAATCCATCGGACTCGCTGGGTCAGGGCGATTTCACGCTGACGACGGCTACGCCGTCGCGCTCGACACCCCCGGACGTGTCCGAACGACGCTCCATCATCATCATAAGTCAGCCAACGGCGCTGAAAACCGTATACAGAGGTCATACCATGCGTCGCAAGCAGACAGCGCTACTGATTACGATGCTGCTTCTCAGCAGCCTTGCCTTCATCTCGCAGACTCGCCCTCAGTCATCGGTCTCCTCGACCGACCCGATAACGGCGGACAGGGGAGGGCCTCCCGTGACCGATGAGGACGGTGACCGTATCCCGGACCTACACGAGTCAATTTTCGGTGATGTCAGATTCGTCGAGAGTAGCACGGGAGTGGTCTCGGTCAATGGCCTGAACCCGATGAACGCCACCGACAACATGTCCGATCACGACAACGACGGAGCCAGCGCACTTCTCGAGTTCTGCTGGCCTTACACCCTCGACACCTGCTTCGACCGCCTCTCCCTCACCGGCAAGCCCCCTCAGTTCACCGATTCCGGACTGAGGGAGTACCTCGATCCGAGAGTCGCCGATACCGATGGGGACGGGCTTCCCGACGGGTACGAGATTTACATGTGTACCGAGGGCGGTTTGGGCTATCAGAACGCAACCAATTCGTGGCAGTGCCTCTGGTTTGACCCGCTCGACCCCTCTGACTCCATCGAGGATATCGACAAGTGCGATGACTTCAGCTTCGGCTGCGGCGACGGCTTCGACGTCGACAGGGATGGAGATATCGATGTCGGCGAGCGATACACCAACTCGGAGGAGTACCTGTATGGCACCCCGGACGACTGGCTCACCGAGCGTGATGGCCTTTGGTGCGCCGGCGAGATTCCCGGGCTCTCCGAAGACTCCTGCCAGACCGAGGTCGCTAGGGCCACCGATGACAGCGGCTGGCTCGGCAGTGATCCTACCGAGCCGGACTCCGACTACTACACATGGTCTGAGGTGATGGCGGTGGGCCTAGCTGTCCCTGGGGACGGGATTCCTGACGGATGGGAGGTCCACTACGGGCTGGACCCCCGCAACTCCAGCGATGCCATAATGGACACCGATCTAGATGGTTGGGACTTGGACAGAGACGGATTCATCATTCCAGACATCTCCACCTCAACGGCTCACTGGGGCGAGGCGTTCAGCAATTACGAGGAGTACATGATTCACCATGACGACGGTGCATGGGTCACTCCAGGTCTGAGGGGGGCCTCGTTCTCGGATGGCGAGTCCGAAACCTCCTCGTTCGATCAGAGTACCAGTCCCGGGCTGGTCGATGGCGCCGTGCACACGGTACTGGCCGATTCTGCTAGGGATAGGATGCTGGTCGGGTCTAGGTATGGCATCTCGGTGATAGATCCGTTCGGAGGCACCGCATCCCTCCACGAGCTTCCCTCTGGGATGGAGATGCACACCATGGTCAGATGGTCGCCGGACGATTCGGACTTCCTCATCATCGGCTCCAACAGGGGGCTGCACACCATCCCCCTCGAGAATGGACTACCTCAGATGGATTCGATGTCTGAGTCTGATATAGGCCCGGTCGAATCAATCTACCCTCTTGATACCGGAAGCGGTGATTTAGACCTAATCTTGTTCGGAAACCGATCTGCTTGGACGGCAACGGTATCAGTTCAGGGCAACGGCGACGAGGCCAGCGTAGGCGAGGCGGTACCCAACACAGCGATGACGGACCTGCTGGTTGACTCCGAGGCCGACGTACTCAGCACCGTGCACGTGCCCATGTTTGGCAGGGGTCCGCTGCTGCTGATTGGCACCGATGCCGGACTGATTGCATGGAACACCACCGACGGCTCCACATCGATTGGGGAACCTTGGTGGGTATTCGATCGGGAAAACGCCGAGGACTTCGTGCAGAGGGCGGACCTGCTGAATGTGACCAAGTCAGCGGTGGTCAACGCATTGGTCGCCGCCGGTCCTCTCGACGCGTTAGGTGGGGTCGAGGAGGTCACCGGAGTATGGGTAGGGACCGCTGGGGGGCTGCACTTGCTGGACCTACAACTCCTAGTGCAGATGCCTCGAACGGCGTTCGATTCGGAGAGGATGTACAACCTCGAAAGATGGGCCGAGGGGGCCAATGACGTCCGCTCCATACTGCCGATGGACGACAAAATACTGATTGGTTCGCGAGATGGCACGTGGTGCCTCGAGGGCGGCCACTCTGGAATCCTTGGACTGTATCTAAATCAGACGAGGATACCTGGTCTGGTGACATCTCTGTCCACCCTTGAGTACGGCAGCAGCCTATGGGTATTCGCCGGCATCTCGCCGGGCCGATACATGAATATCATGCCGATAGACCCCACCTCAAAGGACTCTGACCTAGATGGGATGCCTGATGGATGGGAGTTCATCTATGGCCTCGATCCCACCGACCCGCACGACAGGTACAGGGACGCCGACGCCGATGGGGTCCACTTCTCCACCTCGGACGGCTTCGAGTTCGACCGCGACTGGACGAATCTCGACGAGTACAGGTTCGTGTCGGTCACGGAGGGCGGGTTCAACGGCACCGATCCACGTGACACTGACACCGACGGCGACGGCCTGACTGACGGCGAGGAGTACTGGGGGTGGTTCGCAGAGTCGACCAACTTCGACTGCCATTACCTCAACGACGAGTACCTGTGTGACGAGGAGACGGGCGAGCTGGCCGAGCAGGTCCACCTCGAGGGATGGCTGGGTTCGGGCGCCGGAGGGGGTACCGACGGCCCTACTGACCCTACCAATTCGGATACGGACGGCGACGGCATGCCCGACGGTTGGGAAATGGAGCATCGCAGGTGGATCGGCGACGTCTACAACGGAGGCAACCTCTGGACACTCGACCCGCGCGATCCTTCGGACAAGGATGGGGACGCGGACGGCGACGGCCTGAGCAACCTGTGCGAGTATATGTGGGGGAATCTGCTGGAGAACGTGCTCCGTGAGGGCCTAGCGTCGCATGGGGAGACCTCCGAGGCCGCGGTCAACTGGACCGCGACCGATCCCAATAACATCGACTCTGACGGGGACACCCTGCCCGACGGTTGGGAGGCCCGCTACGCCTGCTCTTGGAAGAAGGACAACGCCGGAATCAACCCACTGAACGGCTCCGACTATCTGAACAATCCCGATGGGGATGGTTACGATATCAACCATGACGGCGTCCTCGATATCGAGGAGAGCCTAGTCAACTGGCTCGAGTACCACCTCAAGTCCGAGATACTGTATGGCGATCAGTCAGCCTCCGGCATGGAGTACCCAGAGAACTTCACCACCCTGCTGTGGAACGAGACTTGGATGGACTTCGCCGATGACTCGTTTGGGTACTTCACCAGCCCTGCCTACAGCAGCCTAGTGAACGGCACCACTCCTCAGGACGTCGGTTCGTCCAATCCCCTCTCGTCCGATTCGGACAGAGATGGCATGCCCGACGGATGGGAGTTCTACCACGCTAGATGGAGTTTGTTCGACGGACAGTGGACACTCAACCCGGTCGACGAGAGAGATAGGACGGGCGACCCGGACGGCGACGGGATGAACAACTGGGAGGAGTACAACGTAATCGATAGCAACTTCAGTGAGACCGACGAGCTGATCACCGTACCCCAGTTCTACCTCCTCAGTGTGGGCGGTGAACTGCTGGCATCGCCATGGCTGTCGGCCGAGTCAGCAGCCTCGTTCGGGACCTTCCTCACAGAGGAACAGATCAACAAGAGCGGCATGACCGCAGACCCGAACGATCCAGACACCGACGACGACGGACTGCTCGACGGAATCGAGTTGATATTCACCCGCTGGAACTCGACCGATGAGATATGGACGCTGAATCCGCTGGTCGCGGGTGACGGTAACTACGACTCGGACAGGGACGGCATCACCGACCTCGTCGAACTAAACCTGACATTGAACAACCCCGCCAACGGAGGACTCTCGCCCCCCGACGCCCCGAGGATGTGGGAGGAGGCAGAGCAGCTAGATCCCGACGAGGCGGTCAACCGTGTGTACAGGATTCTGTTCAACAAGGAGGGCAGGGCCGAGCTGGCGATAGCCCAGTTCGAGTCTTGGCAGGATGGCTCGGCCGCACAGCCGGTGGTCTCGGCCCTGCTGGGTGCCTCGGACCCCAATGCCGAGGACACCGACCGGGACGGAATGAGCGACGGCTACGAGTACTGGTTCACCGAGTGGGACCTTGAGGACAACAAGTGGGAGATGAACCTCCTGACCGACAGTGACATCCACGTCGACTCGGACGACGACTCGTTCGATTGCAACGGCGACGGACACATCTCAGACTCGGAGTCCTTCGACAACCTCGCCGAGTACGACGCTAGGGTATACGGCAAGCGCTCGGCCGTCGACACCATCCCAAACGGCACTGGACTCGTGTCCTACGGCGCAGATGCGGTGACTGCACAGATAGAGGAGAACGGCTTGACGTACGAGGCAGCATTCGCACAGCTCTACGTCATGTTCTCGACCAAGAGCCTAGTCTCTGCCGAGCGCGCCGGATTAATCAACGAGATTGACCCTGACACCTTCAACTACAGCATCGCCGGAGTCAGTGACCCGACCGACGACGACTCGGACAGGGATGGGATGCCCGACGGTTGGGAGTTCTGTTACTCTATCTACGGTGAGTTCCTGCCGGTGAATGCCTACAGGTGGTCGATGAACCCAATTAATCCCTTGGACGTCGACTACGATCCTGATGCGGACGGCTGGTACGACAGGTCGTGGGAAGACGTCCCGGCTCCGCAGGGCACTTGGGAGGCGAGGCAGTTCACGCCCGCGCCCCCCGAGCAGCAGCTCGAACAGGGGTTCCTAGGACTGTATTTCAGCAACCTGATGGAATACCTGAACGGCACCCACCCTCTGGACATCGACTCGGATGACGACTCCATGGTGATGAAGCCAATCATGCAGAATGGGGGCGTAATTGACTACGTGCAAGACACTAACCTATCGGATGGCAGAGAGGTCTTCAAGTACGGCACCAATCCGCTTGATAACGACACTGACGGCGACATGATGCCCGACTTCTACGAGTACTATCGGGGTTGGAACGAGGACAACGACAACTGGTCTTCCTACCTCAAGATCTCTGTGGTCTGGCAGCAGATCACCGCGACCAATTGGAAACCAGTCAACATAACTGGGTCGAGTATCGCGAGGCCCGAGCTGACTTGGACTTGGTTCACCCACGACGCCACCGATCCATCGGACGCGGGCCAGGACGCAGACAACGACGGCAGCTGGGACTGCTCGAGTGGTAATTGCCTCTATGTCCCATACAACAACTTCCAGGAGTACTACGGGCTCGTCAACGCCTCTCTGGCCTCGCCCTCGCTGGTCAGGCAGGCCGGGCTGTACGACTGCTCGGGTAACATAGTGCAGGAGTGGTGGCAGCTACGAGAATCCCTGCTTGGGACCTGCTCGGGCAGCGCTGCTCTGAGCTCCAACTACTTCCGGATGTACCGGGTCAACAACGCCGACATGCTGTATGCACTAATCATCAACGACAACGACCTCGATTATGAGGACATAGATACCAGCAACGACGAGGTGCTGGTGAATGGAGCTTGGACCGACGAATACCAGAGGTTCGCAGGGGACCAATACCACCTGCCCAACACTGGGCTGGGCGAGTACGTCTACGGATGGTGGCTGATCGACATCGACGGCGATCAGATCGCTGACGGCACCGACCCGGCCAACTGGGATACCGACGGAGACTGGCTGAACGACTTCTTCGAGATCGAGGATGACATGCTGGATGGGGTAAGGGGCAACAGCGGCTCTCCTATCAGGTACGACGACCGGACCACTAGTTGATTTCTTGTGTGGGGCCACTCACGCTCCGGCATGGACGAGGATGCGAGGGTCCCTCCGCCCGAGGCACCCGTTGAGGAGAGGTTGCTGTTCCTACAGGAGAATATGGTCAACCTCACCAATCAACTCAGCATGCCGGTGATTGAGGTGGCACTGGTTCTTTCGAAGTACATCCGAATCCTGCTCGACTCACTGCAGAACGCCGCTACCAGCAACGACGAGGCCTTACCGCAGAGGCTGACCGAGCCGTGGCAGATAGAATCCAACGCCGATGCGCCAAGCATAGACTCGTTTCCGCTGGACAAGCTATTGGGGAGCCTGGACGAGGACAGGATGGACATCCTTGATACCCTGATTCGGACCATCCTGAACGAGAGCCAACTCCCGTTCGCTCCGGCCCTAACACTGCTCAGGGAGTGGGAGGCTCTGACTCGGACTCAACTAGCAGGTGCTAGCGGGCCGGGGCAGCTGTTTAGCCCCATTGATTTGCCCGAGGGCTTCTGAGTCAGTCACTCTCAGCCTTGGCGACGATTCCGCTCGAGACCCACCAAGCATCGATGACCGACCATATGAACAGGACCGGCCACAGGACGACCGAGAAGATCAGTGGGAGCTGGATTACGAAGCACCCGAACGCCTTGCGGTGCTGGCGGTTGAAGTGCTGCCCGAGGTAGAGGAAGGGGACGAACGATAGAGCGAGGGCCACTAGCGGGCGAAGTGCCCCCCATGGCCCGATTCCCCCGCTCAACTCGTGCCATATCACCCCGATGACACCGAGGGCACTAGCCTCACCAGGTTCTTCGTCCGAGGCGACGCTGACCACGTACTCATCCGCCATCGAGGGCCCACCTGCGCACCCGATGCATGAATCTGACGCCGACTCGTTCGGCGAAAAGGCTACTGCGAATGCGCCGACCGCTACGCGTGAGCGAGCCACGCCTACTGGTCACAGGATTCCCGGCATTCTCCAACTTCGAGAGCAACATCTCTGAGGAGGTGCTCTCTAGGCTGGAAGAAACGGGACTTCCTGGCATCGATGTCGTGACATGGCTGCTCAGCGTGGATGAGGATGGTTCGCGCGCGGTCGCCGAGCAGATTAGCGATGGCATACTGGTCGACGGCATCCTCCATTTGGGCTTGGCAACGAGGAGGGATTCAATTTGTCTCGAGAGGCAGGCCCGTAACAGATTCTCGATGAGGGAGTCGGACAACTCCGGGAGGCTCCGCGACTCGGGTGAGATAGTCGAGGGCGGTCCTCCTACGTTGCTCACCACCGCATCTATCCACGTCATGGACGAGGAGTTTGAGCACGACGACAACGTCGGCTGGAGCGAGGACGCGGGCGGCTACGTTTGCAACGAGACCTTCTACCGCACGCTGCTTGCGATTCGGGATTCTGGAAATAATCCCATTCCGGCGCTGTTCGTGCACCTGCCGCCCGAAGCACAGGTCGCTCTAGACACCCAAGTTGATGTAATCAGGCGCATAGCTGCCTGCCTAGTATCGAGACCGACCTACGAAGTCGTCGGCGGAATGTTGTTCGATAGCGAAGGAAGAATCCTAGCTTGCAAGAGGCCCGAGGGCGATGCCTGGGCCGGTTGGTGGGAGTTCCCAGGCGGCAAGATTGAAGCCCACGAAGGGCCTGAATCGGCTCTTATTAGGGAACTGGTTGAGGAGATTGGAGTCTCCACGAAACCTATACGCAGAATCGAACAGACTCGCTACGAGTACTCAGACAGATCCGTGAACCTACAGCTCTGGGACTGTGGAGTGGTGGACCCGGACTCGATAAGACTGGTTGAGCATGATGAGGTCAGGTGGCTGTCCGATGAGGAGCTGCTGGACGTCAAGTGGCTGCCTGCCGATCTACCAATAGTCGAGAGGTGGTGGCGCGAGGGCATCCCGCGTGGTTAGCCTTCACTAATCGTCCGATTGCCCTCGCGATCGAACCATTCCACGGGCTCACCCTCATCAGTCATGGCCAATTCGTCCCCCACGCTGCGTGGCACGGAATCACGACCTGCATGCCATGTTCGCTGTTCCAGCCAGTTCGCAAGTCCGTCTCCAGTCAGTCCAACCCTCATTTCCCCGCCCATCGCCCTCTCGGAGATGACGAACGACGCCTTGCCGGCCAGTGCGGCCTGACGCGACAGGGAAAACCCGGTCGACCCTCCGTCGAGCTCCATTGTCATCGCATCTAACGCGGTGTCTAGGATTCTCTGATTCTTCGTCGCCTCCAACAGGGTGTCTAGGGACTCGGACGAACCGGTCATCATCACCGCCGACCTTTCGTTCGGGAAGTTGGTGTTGGAAGGTGACACGTCGGGGCTCCAATCGGGAAACATCACCCTGACCGCTTCGACAACCCTGCGAGGGTCCTCGTGCGGCTGGACCACCGTTGAGATGCTAATCAGCGGTGTCACGGCCGCTCGAGGGCGTTCATACCCATGAGTTCTCTGCATCAAGGGACTCCCGGGGACGCGAATCATTCAAACGATGCGAGAATGGGCCCGGAGTATGGCTCAACGCTCACCTATGCTCGGAGTCGCGCTGCTGCTGGCACCCACCCTCTGCGTCGTCGCTCTGCGCTACGGCTTGGAAGCCGTTGAGGAGATCATCTCGCAGGATGACACCCTTAGGTACTCGATACACGGCACGGCTCTCTTGGTGGGCGTACTGATGTTCATGCGGTATCGTAAAGTCGAGGATCACGAGTTCCACAGGTCGAGGGCGATACGGAAACTCTCTAGGACGTACTCGCGCGAGGACCGTGGCCTATGGGACAAGGGCGACGCCGCAATCAAGCGCATGGAGGCTAAGGCCAACTCGCCTCAGACCGGGCGCACTGCACTGAAGGTGCAAGCGCTGAAGTCTGGGACAGTAGGATCTCTGAACACCGAGCGCTCGGAAGAGGACATAGGAGAGTTCAGCGAGGCACCCCAGCCCGCCACCGGAATCAGCACCATGGTTGATGAGGAGGCGGTGACCGAGCCGAAGCGCCCGGGCGTACTTTCAAGGATGTCTGAGGCAATCAACAGTAGGCTCGACGCCTCTGCAGAGCGCAGGATGGAGCGCAAGGCCTCGAAGGCCAGCAAGAAATCACAGAAGGAGAGTCCGTCCGAGGAGCAGTGGTCGACCCCAGCGCCATCGTCATTGACTCGCTCGGTCGTCTCTTGCGGGGCTTGCGGGGCCCTGAACAACTCCGGAACTCCCTACTGCACTTCGTGCGGCGAGTTCTTGACTTGAGGGTGGGGTTGAAAACAGTCGGTCCAGAGCCCCGGGTAGGCGAGCTCCATGGCAGGCAAGAGGGACTACTACGAAGTCCTAGGCGTGACTAGGGAAGCGACCGATTCGGAGATCAAGCGCGCCTTCAGGTCACTGGCCCGTGAGCACCACCCTGACAAGAACCCCGACGACCCCGAGTCCGAGAGGAGATTCAAGGAGGTCCAAGAGGCCTATGCCGTCCTTTCTGACCGTGAGGAGCGGAAGAAGTACGACACCTTCGGTCACGAACAGCCAGGTGGATCGCCCTTCGGACCAAGCGGATTCCAGGGAGTTAACATCAGCATAGATGATCTGTTCGGCGGCGGCTTCGAGAGCATCTTCAGCCAGATCTTCAGTGGAGGAGGTACAACTCGCAGGAACAGAGGAAGGGATCTGCTGGTGGATCACGAAGTGCCTTTCCAAGCGGCAATGGACGGGCATGAGGACGAGATCGAGATAGACATCATGAGAGCCTGCGAGCAGTGCGACGGCTCTGGCTCGGAGAGCTTGGAAGGGGTCAGGGAGTGTCCAGCCTGCGACGGCAGAGGAAGAATCCAGAGGATAGAAAAGGCCGGATTCTTCACCAAGCAGGTCGTCACCGATTGTTCCTCCTGCCGAGGAGAGGGCAGAATAGTCAGCGATCCCTGCCCGTCATGCGACGGCCAAGGCCGGGCTAGGCAGGCGAAGCAAGTCAGATTCACTGTTCCTCCAGGCGTCACTACTGGGACTAGGCTTAGGATGAGAGGTCACGGCGAGGCAAGTAGGGGCAACAGGGGCGAGAGCGGGGATCTGTACATCCAGATGAGCGTACAGCAGCATCCTTGGTTTGAGAGGGACGGCCCCGATCTGCTGATGGCACTCCCTCTTGGATATGTAGACCTAGTCCTAGGGACCCTAATCGAGATCCCCCACATCGATGGGTCCGAGCTTTCGATAAAGGTCCCAGCGGGATCGAACCCGGGTGAGACCATCACAATCTCCGGCCGCGGTCTCCCAGGAGGGAGGGGGCGTAGGGGCAGGGGTTCGGTCACTGTACTGCTGAAGCTGGATATGCCTAGCAAGGTACCGCGCTCGCTGAAGAAATCCCTCGAGGGAATGAGGGAAGACATCGGTACTGATATGGACTCACTGCTCGACTCGATTAGGTTCGAGGCAGACAAGAGGCGAAGGCCCTGATTACTCGGACTCACCCCAGTCCAGAGCCCGGTTCGGTGTAGCGGCTAGGGGCTCGCCGCCCACAAGTCCTGAAAGCTGGAATCCGAGGCTTGTCGGGTTGCCCTGAAGCGTCAGGCTGAGGAACACCTTGCTACCAGCGGAGAGGGTGTCTAGGAATATCTCGTCGTCCTGGAACAGCCGGCTAGGCGAAACCGAGGAGATCCCGACCTTCGCTCCCTCGGGGGCATGCACCCTCATGGCGGCCAACTCCCATGGTTCATCCTCGACCCTGATTCCCAGGAGTAGCGATGCCTCTCCCTCGGCGATCTTCCACACGCAAATCTCCACCTGTCTCGTCATGTGGCGCAGCAGTGGCTCGCCCCAATCTTGGAACACCGCCCTCCAGGGGCTATCACCTAGCTGCTTCAGCGAGTACTCAATCTCCCCTTCGTCCACGACTTTCGCAGACACCGCCTCGGCCAGTCTCTCGCGCAGGCGGCGCAGCCTCCGACGCTCGTGTGCCTCTATGTCGCTGACCAGTGGAGCCCCGCTGAAGATGGCCGCTCTGTTCCACCAAAGCACCACCGCCAAGGGGGCTAGCAGCACGAAGCCGGCGAACACGTAGAAACCCCTAGCCTTGTGCGACAGATCAACGAACTCGTTCTCCTGGGGCTCGTAAGGGCCGTTGTACGGAAGTGAGAACTGGTATTCTCCGGTATCACCTCCTCCTTGGCCCATGCTCTGCCCCAAGTCGACCTTCAGAGCATGGACTCCGGGAGGTACAATCATCATCGAGCCGTCGGTGAAATTCACCACCTCCCCAGTTCCTTGGTCTAGTGTCATCAGCGTGAATGTCCCGGGTGAGTCTCCAATCCTCTGGATACGGACGTAGGACCCGTTCTCCTCGGTCACGGAGATAGCGTACACGTCAGTGGTGTCCGAAACGCCCAGACTGCCCTCGATGGTCGCAGAACCCAGGCTCAGTACCTGCCATCTCGAATCTGGTCCTCCTACCTCCCAGATTGTATCCGGCGCATCTCCGATCAGGGTGCCGTCACCCGGCTGAAGCGAACTGAGCATGATGGCCCAAGCAGCGGTAACGCCTTGAGTCGTAAGGCCGAACTCTACCGATATCGTGTTCATGGTGGTCTCGAACGCTTCCTCACAACCACTCTCCACGGCCAGACTCGTGCCGTCCATCTGGTGCAGCGTGATTTCGACCTCGACTTCGTCCGTAAATGAGCAGTGCGGATCGAGATGCATCTTGGAACCGGAGGCTATGAGCAATGAGTCCCCCTGTGAATCAGAGCCAGCTATGTGCCCGTAGTACAGGAGCGACGAATCCTCGTAGAAGGGCATGGCCTCACCGTGACTCCACGGGTTGCTCAACTCTCCCGCGTCCGGGGCCTCGGTGTCGTCATCGTAGCGAATAATCTCGAACTCGTACGGCGAGTAGCCCTCCTCGGCCGAGTGAACCAAGCGTATCCACAGCTCCCCTTCGGCCGGATACTCGAAGTAGTGCCCCATATCTTCTCCTTCTAGGGTGTTTACGAGCGACTTCGACTCACTCCCTCTCTGCCAGATTTCGATGCTGACATCACCTGGCCCCCTCAGGCCATTGAGCAGTACTACGTCACCCGGGTCACCCACAATCATCACTGAGTCTTTGTCGCTCTCGTTCTCCAACGCCCCAACGTACAGGACCCCCTCGGAGATGAGGTCCATCGCGCCACAGAAACGCATCTGGCACGGCGAAGCTGTGTCTATCGTTGGATACTCCACCTGGCTTCCTGGGGGCGGGACGATGTTGGGCAGGTCATCGTACTCGGTCCATTCATCCATCCTGCTGAGTATCACTTCAATCCGCACGTCCCCTTGCTGCGTCCCGGAATCGACGATTAGCCTCCATGACACGTTGCCATCAACCCAGCCAGACCACTCGACGAGATGAGGGTCATCGTGACTGTGCTCGATCCCGTCAGTCATGACCACGAGCTCCATTCCCGGACAGCCGACCTTTAGGCACTCAACTTGTATCCAGACCGGCCCAATGGTGCTGAACGACTCATCTCTGAGCACCACCTCCGTGTCCCCGTCGGCACTGACGGCAGCGCCGAGCGCAGCCATCGCCACTAGACAAGCCAACAGCCCCGCCCGCACGCCTCGCACGTGGGGCCGACTCGGCTGCACCTTAGAATCCTTCAAGCGAACCGCGTCAGTGCGTTGGCGTATGGCAGAACGTCCACTGGCTCGCGGTGCCACCGCAAGGCAACGTTTCGCGAGGCTGATGGCACTGGGTGACCGGAATGATCCGGTCGGGTGGGCACCTGGGCTCGTATTAGGCCCGGAAGACCCTGAACTCGAACCATCCGTGGCGCCGTTCTCGTACTCTAGGAGCCAAGGCTCCGTGCCAGCCACGCTCTCGGTTTCAACAAGGGCCGAGATGTGCTATCCCTTCGACTCCATCGACACATGGCAGGCTTCCGAGGGACTTTCACTGCCCCCCAGCCTCGTGGATGCCGACTCGGGGAAGTCGGGCAAGGGCTCCGAACTCCTCCCGGTCTCGTGGCAGTCCATGCACCATGATCAGACGCTCAACGAGCCCGGCCTGCAGCCATCGGTGGTGGCTCTGGTGGATGCAGCACAGCTCGCTGAGCGTCCGGGCTTGCTGGTAAAAGCCCTCGATGCACTGAGGGTGCGCTTCCCATCATCCCTGATATGGACTCCCGGGATCGCGGGTCCTGACAACTGCGCCCTACTATCTTGGATGGGAGTGGACTTGTTTGACATGTCGCGCTCGAGTGCGGCTGCGGCCCGAGGCGTCATACTCACTGAGGACGGCCCGAGGCTGCCAGAAACTACGCTCGGCGAGAGCGCCGACACAGAGGCGCAGTGTGCTGCGTGGAGGCGTGCCATCGCAGCCACGAGGACCGCGATTCGCAGCGCCTCCCTTCGTGAGCTGGCGGAGCGTCAAGCGGCATCGAGCCCACGCTCGGTAGAGCGTCTCCGTCGCCATGATGCCATGATGAGAGGGTACGAGGGTGGCCGTTCGGGCCTGTCTAGGGTGGTCGGTCATGAACACAGCCTGAGGTGCCACACACACTCGAGCCGGGATGACGCGCTGATTCACGACTGGCGCAACAGGGTCGCCGACCATCACCAGCCTCCCGAGCACCAGAGGCAGGCTCTGTTGCTTCTGCCTTGCTCAGCGGTGAAGCCGTACCGTACTTCTCAGAGCCATAGGAGGTTCCTGAGGTCGATCGGCTCTGACGCAGTTCACCAGGTCATGGTCACAGCCCCCCTAGGTCTGGTCCCTAGGGAACTCGAGGAGATATGGCCCGCTGCCAACTACGACATCCCTGTAACCGGGGAGTGGGATATCGACGAGTTAGCTGTTATTCGTGACATGCTCGCTCGACTCGTGCCCAGAGTCGGCTATTCAAGAGTAATCAATCACTCGGGTATCGACATTGAGTTGGAGCGAGTAGAATGCGTAGACACCCGCCTAGGCGATTCAGCGGGCTCGGCCCAAGCACTATCGAGATTGGAGGAGGAGGTTGACAGGGCGTCCTCGGAGCTGAGCCTACAGAGTCCGCCGAGACCTGCTCACAGGCTTGACCAGATGCGAGCACTGTCGCGCTTCCAGCACGGCACCGATGCTTGGTTGGATGGATCCAAGGTGCAGGGGAGGCCCCCGATCTTCACGATAACCAGTGGGGGTGAGCAGATAGCGCAGTGGAATCCAAGGAGCGGCAGGTTCGCATTCTCCAAGGCATCCCTCCCCCTGCTCGACGCCTGCGATGCCGTTCCTAGGGCTAATCTGGCACCCGGTTTCGATTGGCGGGGCGACCTATTTTCCACCAACGTTGAGTCGGCGGATTCGCGAATCAGGGTCGGCGACGAGGTGCTGGTGATGCAGGAGGGTCGACTGATTGGCTCGGCACGAGCCGAGGCGCCGGGCTGGGAGTGGCCTGACGGGCCGGGAAGGCTGGCCCGCTCGCAGCACAGGCTGTAGTCGCCCCGGGTGGCTACGCAGCGATTAAAGAGGGGGAGCAGGTCGCCCGGACGCCTGAGGATTGGACATGTCACGCATGCACAGCGGAGGTAAGGGTCGCAGCGGCTCTAGCAAGCCGGGGGCGAGCGAGGCGCCCGCATGGTCGGAATCAGATAAGAAGGAGGTCGAGGAGCTAATCGTGAGGCTGGCTCAGGAGGGGAACTCCACTGCTATGATAGGCACTATCCTGCGCGACCAGCACGCCGTACCCGA
The DNA here is from genome assembly GCA_030748335.1 of Candidatus Thalassarchaeum sp. Lineage (GTDB taxonomy): Archaea > Thermoplasmatota > Poseidoniia > Poseidoniales > Thalassarchaeaceae > Thalassarchaeum. The sequence goes on from JASMMD010000008.1 coordinate 24,237, forward strand.
TGCCAGACTCGTCACAGGCGAGAGAATCTCCCAGACCCTATCAAGGAACGGCATCACCAGCAAGTACCCTGAGGACATGATGAACCTCATGCGCCGCGCGCTCAGCCTAATCGACCACCTGTCTGCCAACAAGAAGGACCTCCACAACCGCCGTCAACTGGAGCTGTGCGAGTCGAAAATCCGACGTCTGGCCAGCTACTACAAAGGCACCGGAAGGATAGACGAGGACTGGGTGTACAAGCAGAATCAACTGCGACTGATGGTCGAGTGACGCAGCGCAGGGGATTTGAACCCCGACTCCACAGGGAGGGCATGCGCTCGCTGCTGGGGACCGAACCATTCGCTCCGGTGTCGAGCGTCCTGTCGCAGGCAGCCGGCCAACTCCGCAGTTCTAGTAGCCCCATACTGCTTCTGGCAGCCCCCTCACTCCAGGGTGCTCTAGCCATCGCGCCGATAGAGGCGGCCTTGGTCGACGCCGGGTTACCCTACCGCCGCCGGTTCAGGCTGCAATCCCCCTCTGACGGCTCGTGGGTACATATCCTCGGGCCGGCGGACGAAAGCGGCCCGAGGCTGTCATCAAACCCCACGCAGCTGTCTCTGGCAGGCACCGTGGTCGAGGGCCTCGCCGGACATCAGGGTGACTCACGCAAGGGTCCGCTGACCGCTGTCGCGCAGTCCCATGCCTTGGCGCAGGAGATTTCTCCTGATGGAACTAGGGTGCGCCGACTCAGGCCTTGGGCGATATCGGGGAACTGGCTACATTCTGCCTTGGACACGACCTACGATCCGGTTTTCACCGCACTACGAGACGTCCTAGCAGAGGACGGCTCAATCAGAGTGGTCCCCCTGCCCGAGGTCCCCGAGCCGAACGTCTCGTCAAGCAACTGGATTGGCCCAGAGGCGCTGGACGCAGTGACATCGCGCTGGCCCAGTCTAGATATGGAAGGGAGGGCACGGACCCTCTCGCACCTGATGCGTCCAGCGCTGTCCCGTTCCACTCCCTCCACCGCTAGACTCGAGGAGATTGGATGGCACTGCGTGTTGGGTCCGGGGTGGTCCACGGACCTCGCCGGGCAGATCTCCTCGGCAGCCGCCCTGTGGAAGGAGGAGCCGGCAGTGATTGCCGCGGGAAGGGTGGTGGACTCGCTGCTCAGGCGAGGGGTCATTCCTCGATTCTGAGCATGCTGCTGCAGTTGGGGCACTCGACCCTGAGCGGGCGCACATCGGATTCTACGGGAACCCTAGTGGAACACGCAGGGCAGTCGATGTACGGCCCAGTGCTGCGCCCACCGATCTTTTGGATAGTCTCAGTCTTCGGTGAGACGAGAGCCACGGGGAGGGCCAGTAGGATTGATGAGACCGAGACTCCGAAGACAATGGGCATCGGCATCCCCAAGACGTAGATTACCAGTGCGAGGCAACCCAGAGCGACCACGGTTACCAGCGCGGGAACACTTGACCTTCGCTTGGTCATCGCCATCGCGGCTCCAATTCCAACGGACAGAAACAGTACCGACATCATCGCACCGTACAGCACGCTGTACAATGCGAAGCCGGACGGTTGGTACTCAACTCTGAAGTCGAGTTCTGGATCGAGCTCCGGCTCGTCCACGACGAGCACCTCTAGGACCACCCATCGCCTGTGCTTGTACTCGATGTCGTCGGCTGCAACCGCCCCCAAATCCTCCAGCAGCGTGGATTTGATCTCGGCAGTCAGCTCGATCTCGGTCCAGTACTCCTCCGTGGATGAGCGCACGAAAGTCTCCACGAGGACCTGCCTCTCTGCTTCCATCGAGTCATAGTCGTACGACGTGTCGATGAAGATGGTGACGGCATCGGCGCTGAATGCCCTAGTTCCTCCCATGTCGATCGTTATCTCGGTTGGCCCGAGCTCGATCGGGTTGACGCCTAGGATTGCCTCTATCTCCAACGAAAGCCCGTTGGACATGAACGAGCGCAGGTTCGTGGCAGATCCCGTCAGGTGCCCCTGCAACGCCAGCAGCTCGGAATCGTCCACTCTGCCGTTGTGCTTGTCGGTGGAGGGTACAGAATCGGCGTAGGAGTTCAGGTTCCGCCACCAACTGTTAGAACCTAGGCTCTGGTTTCCTATGTTGTCGAGTCCCCAACGCATCCACTGGGACATCGAGCCGTCGAACTTGATCATCGCCTCCCGTTCCACCACATACCCGTTCCACTTCGCATCTATCTCGAGGTCCAATGTCGAGCCACCGGTCCTCAATGGTTCGTTCGCAGGGTACCACCCCGGGTCGCCCGTATCCTCTCCGAAGACTATCTCATGAGTCCTGGTCGTGTCGATCTGTAAGTTGCTCTGGGGTTTCAGTTGGAAGTCGACGCGTATGCTGCCGCCCACCGAGTCGTCAGGGGCCTCCCATACGAAGGTCACCTCGACGCCCCCATCGACGGTTGTGGCAATCGGCATCTGGCTCACCTCAGCGCTCTGCACCGAGATGCCTCCGGTGGAACCTGTCCACATCCTGTCGTCGAAGCCTGACTTGAGTACTATAGGGAAGTAGACCAGCCTGCCCAGCACGCTGGCGTCCTTCATCTCGATGTCAACTAGAGGGAAGCGCACGGAGATGCGAGCGTCGTTGGCTTCGGACCCCCACAGAAACCTGATTCCTGCATCATCCCCTGGTTGCGAGAAGAGCAGGCTGCGAACTGTGAGGGTGAGTTCGAGGAGGTCGCCGTCATTGACGTTACCCGAACCTACATCGACATTGATTTGCAACACCCCCGAACCGGTCAGATACGGGTCGATTCCACCGTCTCCATCGTAGAACGAGCCCCCAATCCTGATTTCGAGCGTTGAGTTGATCGTGACTCCGACGGCACCCTCGACCTCGTACGGGATGCTGAACTCCCAGGTCGAGTTCTCGTAGTCTCCCTCGGTCCCCCACACGACCCCCCAGGTCCCGATTTTTATCTCGCTGAGGATTGAGGGGGTGACTAGTGTGGATTGTGAGTCAGACTCATCGCTCTCGAGTTCCTCGTCGAATGGGGTGAGGGTTCCGTCATCGGCCTCGTCCATCAGATAGAGGTCGAAATCAGTCGAGTTGCAGCAGGTCACATCGTCCTGAGCAACCGCTACATACGGGGACATGCTCATCGCGATAAGTAGCGTTACCAAGGCCAGTGCGCTGGGGCGTCGCTCAGAAGGCATCGAACCCCGTGGCTGGCTAGCATCCCTTGAATGCGCCGCCTCGAGAGCCGCCTTGCGCGCGATTGCGCATGCGGCGCCTCCGGCGCCGAAAACTAACTGTGAAGCCAAACCAATGTGGCTGGACCACCCTCTGGCAGAGACTCCAGCCTAGCGAACCCGAATCTCTCCAGTTGGTAGACCTCTCCGACCTCTAACTCGAAACCCTCGAGGAGCCCCTTGTGCTCGACTAGGCCGCCTCCGTCGGTTCTCAGCAGCACGGCCTCGCGAGCCATGGACATCGGGACCCAGTGGATGATGGGTCTCTGATCCGACCTCTCGAGAGACTCCACGGTCACCTCGTCCCCGGAGATTTCGACATCTGCGAACTCCTTCAACCGCACCTTGCCCGGTGACAGGTCCGAGGCCTGGATGGCAATCGAGTCTGACAAAACCCATTCTCGCGACCCCGGTATGGTCCCGTCGGGGTGCTTGGGAATCAGGACTGTCGTACCCACTTTTTCGCCGAGTCGCAAGGTCACCGGAGAAGCCACGAAACTGCGCCTCTCCGAGGATGAATCGATGAGGCTTGAGTTGAACGCCTCTATCGTCTGCATTGATATCGAGATATCCTTCTGCGTTAGACCTAAGTCTATCCAGAAATCCCGCAGCGCCTGCGAGCAGAAGCCGCGTCGCCTGAACGCTTTGAGGGTGGGCAGTCTCGGATCGTCCCAGCCGTCATACCCTCCGGATTCCATCGAGGCGCGCATCTGCGAGGTCGAGAAGCCGCCGTACTCGTGGATCTTGACCCTGCCCCAATACAGCGTCTCGGGGTACTTCCAACCGAAGTGTTCGTACAGTAGCGTCTGCTTGCGGGTGCTGTCCATGAGGTCCTTGCCACGCACGATGTGAGTGACTCCTTGTTCGTGGTCTTCTATAGCACTCTGGAAGTCCAAAAGAGGCCACACCTTGTACCTGTCTCCTTCGAGGGGGTGAGGGGTGTGCTGGATCCTCAATGCAGGCCAGTCTCGAAGGGCGGGGTTAGGCAGCGTCATGTCAGTCATTACTCTGACCACAGCCTCGCCCTCGCTCATCTCGCCGGCATTCATCGATTCCCAATCAGACAGGCTCTCAGCAGTGTTTCTGCCCCTACAAGGACAGTCTTGCTTGTCCTCCCTGAAGCCACGGAAATCGTCAGCACTGCATCTGCATACGTAACCGAATCCACCTGTAATCATCCGCTCTGCGTGCTCCAAGTAGACCGGCATCCTCTCGCTCGCCCTGACGACCACGTCCGCTGGTCCGCCAGTCAGCCACTCGTACTCGTCCTCTATCCAGCCGTAGGCATCCGGGAGGGCGGGCTTCACCCTCGTGTCCGTGTCGTCGAATCGCAGCACCACCCTACCTCCGTGCATCTTCGCGAACTCCGAGTTGATCACGACACCTCTTGAATGCCCCAGCGTAAGGGGGCCGTTTGGATTGGGGGCGAACCTCAGGACGACATCGGAAGTGTCTCCAGGCAGCTCCTTGAGCCCTTCTGCCTTGCGGTGCTTCTCGCGTTCGAGTGCCTCGGGAGCAGTCCTCTGCAGCACCTCCCTGACGTGCTCGACCCCCTCGGCCTTGGCCAGCGAGTTGGCTGCAATCACCTCCTCTTCGACCAACTCTCGGAGCCGCTTGGCCATGCTGCGGAGGTCCTCGCGCTCGGAGAGCAGTCTACCAAGCACGCTGCCCGCCTGCCCCTGCCCTGAGTACTCGACCGCGTTCTGCAGCGCATACTTGCGGACGGCAGTGACGATATCTGGGTCCCAATCGTCCGAATCAGCCATGATATCGGGAGATACCGCCCAAAAGCAGCATTTCACGCTTCGCGTGCTCACCACTGGTCGAGTGATGATTGGCGGGCCACAGAGCCATCGCCGTCCCGGACTGGCACGGGCCCACTGTGGACCTCCTCCCAGATGTCTGACACGGTGGACCAGCTCCACCTGAGGCACTCGTGCGGCAACTCCCCTGAGACCAACACCCTGACGGCTTGTCTAGTCAGAGGGTCGGAGGGGTAGCCGGACCCGATTCTGATTCCCAGACTCTCCTCTAAGTCTGCGATTGAGGCGTCGCGTTCCACCTTGGCGAGCACGCTCGCAGCCCCCGCCACCACGTCCCTAGAGTCCATGCCGTGCTCAGACACCACCTCCCACCTCGACCACTGGCTGCCTAGACGGGAGGTCAGACGGGTCGTGAAACGCCTCTCGTCGACATCGCAGGCATCCGCCATGACAGTCCCCTCAGAGGAATCTTCCGCAGCGACCTCGATGGCCTCAGCGAAGAGCTCCACCTCGAGACGGTTCAGGTCCGATGACAGGCTGTTTGCATCTATCCTCCCGGGGCTGCAGCTCACGATTCCGATCCCCCATCCTTTGGTTTCTGCCAGCGAGTAGATACTCTCCGATATGCGCTGCCGCCGTTCCGGCGACAGCTCCTTAGAGTCCTTCGCACCGAGTTCACGCAACACGCTCTGGTCAGCCTCGGGTACGCACAGCGCGCAGACCACCAATGGCCCTATCACCGGCCCCCTACCGGCTTCGTCGACCCCGATTTTCAGCGCACTCATATCTCTAGGTCGTAGTCGTCCGGGCTATCATCATCTCTGCTCTTCCTCGGCACGACCCTGCGAGTCTCTCGCTCGGCCGGGTCCAGCATGACGTTGCTCGGGTGGGGCATCTCTCCCTCCGTAATCCTGTCCGCGATTTCGGTTACCGACTCTATGTCATCCTTGGCTTGGTGCTTGTCTATCACGTCGCTGGCAGTCTTCACCACCTCCTCGCCGGGTCCCGCACGCGGCTTCTCGGGCAATCCACCAGACTTCTCGATGAACTCGGCAGCGAAGTCCCGCGCTCCTATCCTAGGACTCTCGACGAGTTCTGGCGCCTGTCCTCCTCCCTCTTCGAACCTCGCCATCCATTCCTCAGCACTCTCTTCGCCGGACTGCTCCGGCTCCATTAGTGCGAGTTCGCGCTGCTTCCTTATCCTCATGGCCACAATAACTCCGATGCTGCCTGCGATGACGACGATGGCGATTAGGATGAGTTCGTGCCATGCCTCGAGCCAGTCGATAGCGATCTGCAAGCCCGCCCCGCCACCTTGTTCAGCAGCGGGCACCGAGGTCGCAGGCACAGAGGCGGTGTCCCGGTCCGTGAACACAATGTCCGGATCCCGAATCGATCGGACCTCGACAGTCAGGACCGCAGTGGTCTCGACTGGAGCCTCTGATGGGACCACCATCCACGCGCTGAATACCACCGAGTCACCCGGTTCGACGTCCATGACCTCGAAAGACCGGGGATTGCCGCTCGCGGTGCTGGTGGAGGACCCTGGGGGCGGCTGCAGGCCGAAATCTGTGACCATGTTGACGTCGAGGTTGACCACTAGGCCGTCGGGCTCGTTCCCGGCGTTGGTTAGCGTCCATTGGGAAGTCAGGTTGTTGTCTTCAGAGAGGTCCGAGGAGATCCTCTCGAGAAGCCATTCGTACCTCTCGTCAACCGTGACCTCGAACTGAACTGTATCGGGCGACCAACCTCCAAGCCAGATTCGTGCGTCGACCGACGCAGCCAGATCAGCGAACGTGCCTTCCGAGACGGTGCAGGAGACTCCTATGCCGCTCATCGACTGTCCCGGCCCGAGGGTGATCATGTCCTGACTGACCTCGACTGACAGCCATCCCGCTCCCTCCGCTCCCACTGCTGTCAGCAGGAATGAGGAGGTGACATCGCCGGTGTTCTCAACCCTCAGCGAGACGTGGCAGGACTCCCCGGGTTGGGTGTCTCCCTCACATCCGTTTGAATCCATAGAGAGCAGTCCGCCGGTTCGCGGGGTGATGCTGACACTCTGCGAAACCGTGGACACATCCTCAGGGGCGGCGCTGCTCCAGACGAGGACGTCGAAGAACAGGGACCCCGGGTACCTGTCGGGTGCCTGAACTTGGATGTGGACCTGGCCCGATTCGTTCGGCGACATGGCGTCCAGTTCGACCCTGTTGAGCACGATTGCGGCCCAACCGTCGCTTGAGAGCGACATCCCCGGCTCCCCGGCCAAAGTACCGTTTCCATCAGTCTCGGCGATTCCGACTACTAGGTCCCGAACTGAGTTGCCTAGGTTCCTCGCCGTGACGGACAGGTCAATCACCTCACCGGGGGAGAGCGAGGCGTTGCCGCCCCCTACCTCGATAGATGCACCGTGATAGAAACCGTATCGCAGGGAGAAGTTGTACCAGTCCCTAGAGCCGTCCGACCCGCTGGTGAGCTGCATGTTGAACTGGTGGAGCGAGCCGGCTAGCGGGTAGCCGTCGGAGACCGATGGGGCTGTGATTGAGAACTGTACCCACTGGGCCACGTCTGAGGGCGCCTCGAATAAGTGGCCCGCCTGTGGACTACCGGGGTTTTGCCACGTGATTTCCCAGCCCTGCGCTCCGGTGATGGCTATCATAGCGGTGTCGTCCACCTCGGCGTGGTTGGTGAAGTTGAAGTTGAGACCGATGCTGGCACCCGGGTCAATCTCGAACACCGAGCCGGACTCGGGGCCAAACCTCACGTTTGATCTCTCAATTTGCCAGGGGTAGGTGTAGTCAAGGGTCTCGTTGAAAACTGTGTCAGCCGCTGCCTGCTGCAGCTCCAATGCGCGCCACGGTGCTATCTGACTGGGTGCCGCGCTGCCTACCGACGACTCTCCTGTTATCGTCGAGTGGAACACGCATGCAGTCAGGTATGTCCCGTCTATCGACGGGTGAGAACCGTCGCTGCTATACAGGGTGGAGAATGCGGTACCATCGTCCGTTGCGTTGATGCCCGAGGCCTCGACGGCGTCGTGGATGTGCTTGAAGGCTAGGCCCACCGGAGCGATGTAAGTGGGACGGTCTGAAGTCGAGATGTTCTCGTTGTACATCTCGTAGCCTCTGGAGACACTGTCTTGCATGCTGCTGAAGTCGGGATGTAACCAATCTCCCTCCTTGCGTCCCCAGGTCATGAACAGGATGGTATCGCCTCCCTGAGACTCTATTCGCTGGTTGAGGTATTCGAGTCCCTGGAGGCTTTCCTGCCAGTATTCTGTCTCAGTCGACAGACCCGGTACTTGTGATTGATCTTGGAGGATGACGTAATCGTGCTGTTGCTGCAGGCTAGCGTTCCACGAGTGTCCAGGGGTATCAGCCCTCTCGGCGTGCTCGTTCAGTTTCAGTCCACCGCTGGTCAACGACGTGACCACCGCATCCTCTCCCGAGTCCGTTAGGATACTGTCCAGCCTGACTGCCAGCGAGTTGGTCGAGGTGTACGAATTGCCCAGCATGAGAATGTCCAGCGAGCTGTCTCTCGCCTCTGAGCCACGGTCGCCATCTTCCATTCCCAACAGTGTCGGAGAGCTCATGTGCAGAATCATGACCAAGGTCATGGCAAGTGCCAGAGAACTCCTTCCCATGCCCCGTGCCACTTCCGTCATGCTATGATTCCTACCCCCTCGTGATATCGAATCCATCGAAGTGTTGATGGTCTGGAGCGTTGTTGCATGCACATGGCGGGAATATGGCCGTTCGGGAAGAAACCGGCCGAACCGCGTCAAGTCAAACAGCCCGGGAAGCGTAATATCGTCGAGTACGAGAGGAAGAAGGACGAGCCCTCCAAGGCGAAGGTGGCCGACAGGAGCCACCTTGAGGACGCTTCATTCAAGGATGCGATGGCGCTGCTCGGAAACGACTCCAAGAAGAAGTGAACTTTAGAGAACGGCTCTCGTACTCAATCTGCCGACGAGTTCGACGTCAAACTCCCCAGCATGTATGGGGGACCTCAGCCCGAACTCGTGGCTGACGGTTGGATCTATCTCTCCGAACTGCCCAATCTCCGTACCTGAGACCATCGCCCTTGCCCCCCGTCCAGCAATCCAAGGTCCATGCGAATCCTCGGTAGGTTCGAAGGAGACCTCGCTCGCCTCGACACCTAGGTCCCTCAGAAGGGCCTGTGTGATTCCCTTGGCCGCGGTGAATCCCCCTCCGACCTCGGCACATGCCCAAGCGACCCTCTTGGAGTTGCCCGAGTCCCTGACCACCTCGCCCAATTCGTACACCTTCTGCGGCAACTCGTGATGCCTATTTGCCGCAAGCAGTCCGAGCAGTGAGGGCAGGACGTACTGGCGCAGTATCGTGTGCTCAACGGTGATGGGGTTGGAAATCACGGATTTACCACCTCCCTCTGGCCACCTGACTCGCTCAAACTGATCCCTCTCGTTCGACAGAGTGAGTCCGAGAGTCTCCTGTATGCCCAGAGACCTCAGACTCGCCCTAACCCTGCGTTCAAGGTGTGACGATTGCAGCGGAATCGCATCCATGTGAGTCTCCGACAACTTCTCTGGCATGTTCTCGTATCCGTATCCTATCGCTATGTCCTCGACTATGTCTACCGGGTGCATGATATCGCTTCGCCAACGCGGCATCTCCACCACATGCTCGCGCTCACCCACCGCGCAATCGGCCCACCTCTCGGCCTTGTTCACACCGTCGGTGACAGTCCTTGACTCGATTAGCCTCCCTCCCATCTTGACCAGAGCTCCGGCAATCTCGTCGGAACCAAGGTCGAGGCCCAGCACCTTACCTATCAGACGGTCCGGGACTCGGTGCCTGACCGCATCCCCACGCGGGTTGATGCTGGTCTCGCCGTCCCACCCGGCGACCCTGACGCTCTCGATGGATCCGCCCCTCTCATACAAGGAAAGGCAGACCAGCATCAGGCATGCCTCGCAGGCCCGCTGGTCCCATCCGGTCACGTCGATGAAGAAGTCAGTCGTGGACTCAGTAATGGTGGTGTGATCGCCGTTGATAATCGGTGGGAACGATAGGATGTCGTCGTTGGAGTCAAGTATCACCGGGAACGACTGTAGACCATCCATCAAGTGAGCGTACTCGACCCCTTTGGGATGTTCTTCGAGAATCTGGCGGATGGTCATCTCCTCGGTCATCATCAGCGGCACGAAGGAATGCGATTCTGGGACGGTGACGACCTTGAACGGCGCGGAGATGGTCGAGAGATCATGTACACCAATCGAAGCGAACCTGCGCTTACGTCCCAAAGTTAGGTGAAGCTTCTCTTGGTGATCCATCAAGGACTGGATAAAATCGTCCTTTTCAGAGTCGGTTTTTCCGGTGTCAACGCCTCTTACTACGGCCGCCATTATCACTGGTCTGACCTGCTCTAGGGATGGGTCTACGGCCATCTCAGTCGCACTGTCGGAGACCTCAATCGAAGGACTCTCAAGTGCGCCCCCTGAGAAACTCCTAACGGCGCGGGCCAGTGATTCGTGGCTGAGCAGGTCCGGACGGTCCGGAAAAACCTCTACTTCGATTACGTCGTCGTCGTTGCCCTCGACGGGGCAACCCATGCTCGGCAGCCAGTCGGACCATCTGTCCGATGAGTGCTCTGACTCATTGATTCCCTGTATGTGCCGCAGGAGTGAGTGCTGGAGATTGAGAGTCGGCATTTCTCACCTCAATTGCCTAGCCACATGGGTAGCGGGCGATCGAAGCCCACCAGCCTCAGCCCACTTATCGAAGCCGTGTCGTAATCAAGGGCCCTGAGGTTCCTTCTACTCAGTTGCTCCAGTCCGTCTATGCCCAACTCAAGCATCCAACCTCGAACCGTCGAGTCCAGCCATACCAGCGTCTCCTCAAGACCTTCTGCAGGAGGGGGTGCCACCAGTATTGGACACCCAGCTGCGACAGCGATCAGCATATCCTCCGCGCTAGGCGCCTCGTCCATCTCTATGAGCAAGTGGCGCCCCTGCTCAGTCAGGTTCATCGCTCGGGCGGCGAGCCCTATTCGGGGTAGGGCTGATGCAGCGCGGCTACCGCCGGGCGACGCCGCGTCTATGACTGCCCCGTCCAAGTCTAGGTCTACAACCAGCCTGAACAGGTGATCGGCTCGATCGACGCAATCGCGCAGTAGGATTAGCGAGTCATCCTTCATCTTGCATGTGATGGACACTAGGACCGCCTCAATCTCAGCATCGTTCAATTGAGGTAAATCCGCGAGATCGAGAACCACTCCGGCACAACTCCCCAGCCACTCTGTGCAATCGATGAGATTGCCCTCGCCCACCAGAACTAGGTCATGCTCGCGAGGTGACTCCCTGACCAGTGCCGGCTGAGACTGCGAGGCCGCCCCGACCCAATCGCTGGACGAGTCTGACTCCACCAGCCAGGGGACGGGAAACAGAACGCCGCCTTCCTCAGTGCCCAATGGCATCAAGAGAGTAAATGGGTCAAGTGGGGAGTGCTCGGCCAGCCTTTCAGAACTCGAAGGGACTAGGGATATGCTTTCGAATCCCTCGGCTACAGAGGAGTCTGGCATCTCGGCGATTCCAGCGGATGACTCGGAGGGAACCAAAACCAAAGCGTCCTCTTCAAGAGTCAGGCCCAGCGGCTCTAGGTACTCTGCCAACTGGACCATCTCGGCTACCTCGACGCCTCGCATGGCAGCACCCTCTCCGGGAGGGGGACAGCTGCCGGCGATTACCACACGCCCCCCGGTCATCCCCATTCCGGGTTCCGATCCGACTGAACCAAGCACGACTATCGTGCCATCACTCATTCCAGCCCCTGTTCTCTTGCCGACATGACCCCGGACAATCACCGTCCCACCTGACATGCAGGCCCCGACTTCGTCGCCAGCCGAGCCCTGCACCGTGATGGTGCCGCCGGCCATCCGGTTCCCGAGGCGATCGCCAACGTCCTTCTCCACCACGATGCGACCGTCTCTTTGGAAAGCCCCGACCATCGAGGTACTCGATCCTTGGAGCGTGAAGTTCCCCCCATTGTTCATCGCGCCTGCGCACTCGCCAAGGTCCCCCAGTAGAAGCACTCTGGACTTGGCGGGAAGGTGGGTAATTGCCCCGATCTCACCCTTCTTGGGCTTCTCGTCCCCCCCGCGACCCCATCCAATCCTGACCAGCAGGTCCCTCTCCAAGGCCTCGGAGAGCATTCCATCGAGGTCGCGGCCCAGTTTGATGCTCTTCGCCGTGACCTCGCGCATGACACTCCCTGTACGGACATGGCCCCATCCGTCTTCATTCTGACGGGCAGAGTGTGTCTGAGCCGCTGCTAATCAGACAAAACTCGAGGTTCGGGTCGAAGGGTATGTTGATAGAGGGCTGGCAGGGGCGACGAAACGCCCTGAGGGGCATATGGGGTCGAGGCGTGATTAGGGTCGCCATCAACGGCTACGGGACTATCGGCAAGAGAGTCGCCGATGCAGTAGACGCTCAGGACGACATGGAAGTCGCTGGAGTGACCAAGACCGGGCCGAGCTTCGGCTGCTCCCTAGCGGCGAAGAAGGGCTTCCCATTGTACTGCACCAGCGACGACCCGGATCGCATAGCCTCATTCTCGTCGGGCGGATACGATTGCCAAGGAGGACTTTCCGATCTGCTTTCCTCGGCCGACGTCGTGGTCGACTGCGCTCCCGGGAAGATGGGTGCAGCCAATTTGGCCAAGTACGAGGCAGCAGGTATCAAACACATGTTCCAAGGTGGCGAGAAGCACGAACTGACCGGCCTCTCGTACTCCTCGAGCGCCAACCACACCGAGAACCTGAATGCCAGAGGGACCAGAGTGGTCTCCTGCAACACCACCGGACTCTCACGCACTCTGGTGCCGTTGTACGAAATCGCTCGTTCGCTCAGGGTCGAGTGCACCATGATTCGCAGGGCAGCCGATCCAGGGGACTCAAAGAAGGGCCCTATCAACGCCATCAAACCGGTCCTCAAGGTGCCTAGTCACCATGGCCCAGATGTGATGACTGTGAAGCCTGAGATAGAGATCAACTCGTTAGCTGTGGCGGTCCCGACCACCCTGATGCACGTTCACGCCATCATAGCGGATTTGCCCACAGGTCACGGCCAGACCACCGAGTCCATACTCGATCTGTGGAGGCACACACCTAGGGTCATAGTGATGCACGGAGAAGGCGATCGCCTGACGACCACCGCAGAGGTCATGGAGATGGCGCGTGACATAGGCCGCAAGTGGGGTGACTTGCACGAGGTCTTTGTCTGGGAGGACGGGGTGAAGTTAGTGGGTGACAGACTGTACTACTTCCAAGCCATACACCAGGAGAGCGACGTGATACCTGAAAATATCGACTGCATACGCGCCCTGATGGGGGTCGAGGCAGACTGGAAGACATCTGTGGCTAAGACGGACAGCGCGATTTCGGACTACTACGGACTCTGAGCTCACCCCGTGGTCGGTGAGTTTCGTTGTACACCTAGCATGAACGGTCAAAAAGCCCCCTCGGGTCGGCTGATGCATGACTAGGACTCGCTCGACAGTGCTAGTGCTCGCAGCACTCGTCCTGTCCACGTGGTCAGGCGCGCTCGCGAGCGTCTCCGCAAACCTTCCCTCCGGCAGTGATTCACTAGGCTCCTCGGTGCCATCTCAGTCAGAGTGGTCACAAATCGATGCCTTTGGGGCCTACTATCCGCTGCGTGAGTCATCGGGCCTCCTGCACTCACCATTTGGGTCGTTCGACCCGTTGCGCGATCCGATTCCACTCGGCCCGGAGAACCTGTACGACCCGAAAGCCCTCGAGCGCACTGGAATGCTCCTCGTACAATCCTCCAGCGCCGACATGACGGACGTGTTTGACTCCCTGTCCAGCATGAGACTGGAGGTCCTCGATGTGTTCCCTGACGAAGCCGTCGTGGTACGTGTCGATTTCTCAGACGGTGACGGCGTTCTGGCGGCGATTGACAGCATCCCAAGTGTCAGATGGGCTGGGGAACTCCCTGTGTCATGGCGAGTGGCCCCAGAGTTGATACCGCTTTCCGCAAGACACGGGATGCTGGTGGATCTGGATGTAACTCCCGCTCCCGATCTCAGCACTGACGAGTTGGCCGAACTCTCACAGGACCTATTGCTGGTCTCGGGAGAGACAGGGCCCAGAGAGGTGTGCGACGCCTACCTGTGCCAGCCTCGCTCGGTTGATGCGAAGTGGATACCGATATTGGCTATGGACGGGAGGATTCTGCATATTGGTTCGGCCCCTCAATTGGTCGTCCACAATACCAACGCTAGGACAATCAGCGGAGTCAACGACGCCTTGTCTAATTCGGGAGGTGCACTGAATGGCAGTGGAGAGGTGCTTGCCATCTCCGACACCGGGTTGGATGGCGACCATGGAGACTTCACGAATAGAATCAGGGGGATCTATGACCAGTTCGGTCCTGACAATTCGAACGCCGACGTCAACAGCGGCCACGGGACTCACGTGGCGGCCACGCTCCTCGGTGACGGTTCGGGCGACTCCACTGCTTTGGGCATGGTCCCAGCCGCCACCTTCCACTTCTATCAACTCGAGGCCGACAGCTCAGGAGTACTGGCTCGATGGGGTTCGCTATACGACATGTTCACTCACTCATGGCAGAACAGCGCACGCATACAGACCAACAGCTGGGGCAATGAGAACCTAGTCGGTGAATACAGCTCTGATTCAAGGTCCGCCGACGCCTTCCTAGTGGATTATCCACGCTTCCTCGTCCTGTTCTCTGCAGGAGACCTTGGTTCAAGTGGAAACAGCGTCACACCTCCCGGAACCGCGAAGAACGTCCTGACGGTCGGAGCCTCCACCACAGGGGCGCAGGGCAGCATTCCAGAGGGCTCGGTGCCAGGCTTCTCGTCGAGGGGTACGACCCTAGACGGGCGCATCAAGCCTGACCTGGTCGCTCCGGGAGTGATGATCTGCTCAGCAAGGGCCGAGGAAGCGCAGTTCGCCAGTGGCGCCACGTGCTCTAGCGCGACCCACGGCGATGGTAGCACTCCTTTGTACATGGCCCTCAACGGCTCTTCTATGGCCACACCGGTGGTCGCCGGTGCCGCAACCATGGTCCGGCAGTACCTCAGGCAGATGGAGGGGATAAGCGAGCCACGCTCGGACCTGATTAGGGCCATCCTGATTAACGGCGCCGAGGACATCGGTACTCCCGACATCCCGAATTCCGCCGAGGGCTGGGGACAGGTAGACGTGCAGAACAGCCTCTACCCTTCTTCGGGAGGGCAGGATCTGTCTGTCCTGTATGACTACTCGCGCGAGCTGCTTCCCGGCCATTCCTTCATCTACACCTTCGACATCGATGCGAGCCAGAGCATCGATATCACGCTGGTTTGGAACGACAGGGAGGGCTCTGCCGTGGCCGACCAGAGCGCCGCCAGACTGGTGAACGATCTAGATCTGAGGGCGACTTCCCCTGACGGCACCGTGTACATCGCGAACCAGTTCTCCAGCGGGTTCAGCGTCTCGGGTGGTAGCGAGGACCGCCTCAATAATGTGGAGAGGGTGCGACTGGCTACGGGTACCTCGGGTACATGGACCGTCGAGGTAGGCCACGCAGGAGGCACCCTACAGGACTACGCGATAGTCGTGAGTGCGGCGGCCACGGAGTTGGAGCAAGCAGACCTGACTGTGTTCGGGGGCTCACTTTCGAGCTCCGTGGAGAGTCCATTGCAGGGCGACACCTTACTGATCGAGGCAGCTTGGAAGAACCAGGGCGCCGCTGAAACGGGCATCTACTCGATTGAGGTCGAGGACCTCACCGACGGGACGGTGATTCACACCTCCCAACGTTCCTCGCTTGGCGGTGGCATGCTCGACTCACTGTCATTCCCGCACTCGTTCTCCACCACGGGGCTGCACGTACTCGAGCTGAGGCTGGATTCCGAATCGGAGGTCGACGAACTCAACGACGAGTCTACGGGGACGGACAACAACAGGATGCTGCTGCATGTCAACGTCTCGCAGATCGGGGTCAGACTAACTCCTCTCATGGGGGACGGAACCGTCCCGAGCAACCCAGCTGAGGTGAGCCAGGCGATGACTAGGACCCTAGATCCAAGGACAGCCAGTTGGGTTCTCTTCGATCTCGAGATGCGAAACGAGGGTACCTCCGAGATATCAGTCGGTCTGAGCGTTTCGCCTGTGCAGTTGCTCGGGGATGATGGGGTTCTCTACGCCCCTCAGGACGAGTGGTGGAAACTGATCAACGAGTCAGGTCCTTGGACGCTGGCACCATACGGAGAGGAGGGCGACAGGATGGTCGTCACCCTGAACATGTCGGACATGGACACCGACTTGTCCAGCCCCTCCGATGTGGTGTATGCCCTGCCTGGGACTTTCGTCTCCGACCTGACCCTGTTCGACACCAACGCCCCAACAGTCTCGCACAGCATCAGGCTGACAGCGATAGTCGAGAGGGTTGAGGGGTTGTACACCATAGTCGCTGGAACCGAGGGGTTGGGTGCGGAGCCCGGCGATTTCGCCGTCTTCTCCCTATCCATAAAGAACACTGGCAACGGACCGACCCAGTATATGGTCAGTTGCGAGACTGACGATCGGTGGACCATACACCTCGGCAACAGCCAATCCTCCGAAATCACGCTCGAGCCGCTCAGTCGTCTGCAATTCCTCCCACTCCCCGTAAGGGTCAGAGTTCCCGATGCCCATGGTGGGCAGCCTTCCGCCGGGCTGACCCAAGATATCCTGTGCGTAACGACCTCTGTCAATGACCCGACATTGGAGACCACCGAAGGGGCGCTGCTGACTGTTCTCGAGAAGCTCGACTTCTCACCCGAGTTGTTCGATTCCGAGGGAGTCGCGCTAGGGCCACTCGCCATTGCCGAGCCCAGACCAGTCCTGAACAACGACGTGATTACGACCGAACTGATTGTCTCAAACGACGGAAACGTCCCGATGCAGTTCGTAGTGCAGGCCTTCTCGTCGCTGAACAGCTGGCCTATCCAGATTACCGTGGGCTTGGACGTCCAGACCGAGGAGATATCCCTCGACATCCCGGCTGGCTCATACGCCAGCGTGAGCATCGCCACAATAGTGCCGCCTGCTGCGGAAATGGGGGCATCCAACACCATCACGGTACGCACTACCCTCGCTGACGGTCCGACCGTCACCAATGCCTCGCGCCTAGTGGTGCAGGAGGTCGCCACCTTGGACCTCACTTGGAACGCCACCATGGCCATTTCTCTAGGGATCCCCGGTACTGCGGACATCCATGCTCACAACACCGGCAACGTCGAGCTCGGCATCAGCCTGACCATGGGCACGCTGCCGGAGGGCTGGTCAGGAGGGTTCCTGTCTGGCAGAGACTTCTCCATGGGGATGAACCAAGAGGCGACTATCACCGTCGGGGTCGACCTCCCCGGCATTCTCCCTGCCGGGTTGACAGGTCAGAAGGTCTCGGTCATCATCGAGTCCACCTCGCCCTCGGGAGGTGACGTGCGCGTGTACACTGTGGAGATGGACGTGGAGGTGCTGCCTTCGATCTGGCTCGGCCTGACTTGCGAATCGTCCACCTTTGAGAACATCGACTCTTCGGGCACGACCTTCGAGATTGTGGTGACCAACCTAGGCAACACTCAGGCGGACGTGTTCGTCTCCACTGAGGGGGCGGAGGGTTGGGACATCTTGCTTGAGCACCTGTCAATCTCCTCATCAGTCACCCTGGCCGCAGGCGAGTCATTGTCAGTGACGGCCACGGCCATCCCCGGAGAAGGAGCTTCCAATGGCTTGACTCACATCCAATTCAGCGCTAACTCCACGGGTGAGGGAGGGGTTGCAGCAAGCATCACAGGAGGCAGCATCGAGATTGGAATCAGCAAGGAGAGGGGTTCCAGTAGAGGCGGTCTGGGAGGGATTCTGGACAGTATAGGACTTCCCGATTGGACACTAGCCCTGACTTTCCTCTTACTGCTAGGCTTTGCGGTAGTATCAGGAGTCAAGATGAGAAGGTCATCCGCGCAATCGCTCAGCCCCGAGGAGGAGTTGATCCCAGAGGGCTCGGCCCTCCTTGCAGGGACTCAATCCGAGAGAAAAGCCGCCGCCTTGGAGACTTCGGCATCGGGCGAGGTATTGACTGGCGGAGTCAGCGACGACGAGATTCAGGCCGCCATAGCTCAGTCAGCCCCGATGCTCAAACCGCCTACTGCGGACGAGGGCGCTCCCCCACTCCCTCTCGGGGGCCTCCCTGAGGGGTGGACCATGGATCAGTGGAAAACCTACGGTCACCTGTGGTGGGAGCAGAACAAGCCCTAGATGCGCTTTGCTTATGGCCCGGACCGCCTCGCCGATGGCTGATGACCTCCATTGTGCTGTTCGGCCCTCCGGGCGCAGGAAAGGGCACCCAAGCCGCTCGCATCTCGTCCCTTACCGGCAAGCCTCAGGTATCCACGGGTGACATGCTCAGGGCTGCTGTCGCATCCGGTTCGGATCTGGGCACCAAGGCCAAGGACTACATGGATGCGGGACTACTAGTTCCCGACGAGGTCATTATCGGACTGATTTCACAGAGGCTTAGGGAGCCAGACGCCGAGTCGGGCTTGTTACTGGATGGCTACCCGAGGACCATCGCCCAGGCCGAGGCCCTCAGCGAGGTGGAGGACGTATCCATGGTGATTTCAATCGAGGTCCCCGACGACGCGATAATCGAACGAATAGTGGGTAGGAGAATGGATCCGCATGACGGCACAATCTACCACATCAGGTTCAACCCACCTCCTGCTGAGGCGGCCTCAAGGGTCGTTCAGCGGGAGGACGACAACGAGGCGACCGTGAGAAACAGGCTTTCGGCGTATCACGAGCAGACCGCGCCTCTTGCAGAGTGGTACCAAGATAGGGGCATACTCGTCAGGATTGATGGCGACCGCACCATCGAAGAGGTGGAGGACGCCATAGGAAACGCCATCGCAAGCATGGGGTCTCGAGATGTCTGACCGCTCGCGCAATCGGAGCTCTAGGAGGAGGAGCAGGGCTTCCAAAGCAGTAGATGAACTGTCCTCGGTACTCCTGTCTCGATGGGGCGACCAGGAGATGGTGGACGCCGCCGCTAGGGACATACTCAGAATCGGTAAGCGGCACGGTGAGCGCCCCACTCCCCACGTCAGTAGACTAATCTGCAGGGGCTGCGAGGCAGCATTGGTTCCCGGCAGGAACGCGAGATTCAGAATCTCGGATGGCATGCTCGTCGTCACCTGTGAGGACTGCGGAAGGATTGAGCGTGCGGGACCTGATTTCAAGGGGGGTGCTTCCGATTAGTGGCGATGCGCCCAAGGCGATTATACGTCAGGCCAAGGATAGGTCACTGGCTGTGACCATCAGGATAGGTAAGGAAGGAATCACCGATTCGGTGGTATCCGAGTTGAGCGACCAGCTCGGTAAGAGGGGGCTGGTCAAGGCAAAGGCGAACCGAGGCATGCTGAACGGCTCGTCAGAGAGATTAGAGGCATTCGCAGCACTCGCCGATGCCACTGGTTCAAAGTTGATTCACAGCAGGGGCAACACTGCGGTTTTCTGGTCCGGCTCAAGTTAGTTCGAGAAAACTATCACCTCGCGAAGGCTCACGATGGTCACATATTTAGAGGCGACAATGCTCGCCGAGCCATGGTTACTGAGGAACAGGTTGTTCTAGCCGTATTCGTAGTATCTTTCGTACTCATCCTGTCGGAGTACCTCCACCGTACCATCGCCGCCTGGTTCGGCTCGGTCGTCCTGCTACTGTACGGTCACTGGTCCGGCGTGTTCGACACCCATGGGGACTCGCTAGAGCACACCATGTTGGGGTGGATCGAGTTTGAGGTAATCGGGTTGCTTCTCGGAATGATGGTGTTCGCTGCTATACTGGAACTCTGCGGATTCTTCGAGTTCATAGCAGTCAAGGCGGCCAAGATGAGCGGAGGGGACCCTTGGAAACTCATCGTTCTCCTAGGCACCTTCACCACTCTAATCTCCCTCGTCATCGACAACGTGACTGCGATAATCATCATCGCTCCGGTGACTCTGAGAATCTGCAACAGGATGGAGATCAATCCCGTGCCTCCCCTTCTGGCTGAAGCGATTCTTTCAGACACAGGTGGGGTGGCCTCGATGGTTGGCGACCCGCCCAACGTGATGATTGCAGCCGAAGCGGCCAGTCGTGATATGGAGCACTTTGGGTTCAACGGATTCCTGTTCAGACTTGGGATTCTGACTCTCATCGCATGGGTGGCGACCTTGGGCTACTTGCGGTGGTACTACCGCGACTGGACCGAATCCAAGCCGCACAGCGTGGAGTCCCTGCTCGCAGAGGACGAGTGGGACGCGGTCGACGACCGGAAGTTGATGTACACGACCTTAGTCATATTGCTGCTAACCGTGATGATGTTCTCTGCCAAGGAGTTCCTCCATATGGAGATTGAGATACACGCCATCGCTCTGGCAGGAGCCGGACTCGCGCTGGTTGCTGCGAGGCCCGAGGACAACGAGCTCAGGGGTGGATTGATGCACATGGTCACGGAGAAGATAGAATGGGCTGCCCTACTCTTCTTCGCCGGCCTCTTCATCTTGGTGGGCGCTGTGGGCAACGTCGGTTACCTCTCCGATCTTGCCTACTGGATCTACAACAACTTCGGCAGCAGCGAGGTCACACTCGCCGTGGCAATAGTTTGGGTCTCTGCCATAGCCAGCGCCATTGTCGATAACATCCCGTTCACTGCTGCGATGATTCCGGTCATCGTGAGCATAGGCGAAGCAGATCCCTCCATCGACATAGAGCCATTGTTCTGGGCCTTGGCAATGGGCGCGGGATTCGGGGGTAACGCCACCCCCATAGGATCCAGCGCGAATGTCATGACGGTGGCAATCAGCGAGCGAGGGCCACGACCAATCACCACGAAGGAATGGGCGAGAGTCGGCTTCCCAGTGATGGTAATCACATGTATCGTAGCCACGTTGTTCATCGTGGTGTTCCACGGCACCCTGTACTCTGCCCCGTGACCATTCTTCCTTCCGACAGCGTGAAGCGTGAAATCCCGCAGCGGGCAGCGTGTACGAGTGCCCGATTTGCGGATTGGTCTCATCGGGATCCCCCTCGTGCCCAGCGTGCGGGAGTGACGAGGAGCCCCCTAGCACCGAAAGGGACAACATCCCTGCAGGAGGGATGTCGGCTGAGGAACCATCAGCCCTACCCTTTGGCTTAGATGGCGGATCTCCTCCTGCCCCATCCTCGGACCTTCCGTTTGACATAGAGGAGGCGCCTAAGGGAGATTCTCCCGAGGCCCTAGCATTCGGCCTCGAGGAGATTCCAGAAGAACTGGTCGACCCTCTGCTGGCATTTGGTCTAGAGGACATGCCAGAAGAGTTTGAGGACTGACTCCGAATAAGCCTCACACCGCCCCCTTTAGGGGGCGCGTACACCCCGCTTAGTTCAAATACCAAAGGCAGGTCGCCCACCTGCATTTAGTGCGCCTTGGTACTTTCAGGTATTGGGGTAAGAGGTTGAGGCCGCCCCGCCCTGCGGGGAGACGAGGTGGCCTGAGAGACCTGAATTGATATGCCTGGACACCAGAGGACTCACAAAGGTGGGATTGTAGAAATCAAGATGCTACAACCCGACTGGGGGATGGCTCGGCTCGAGAGCC
>JASMMD010000009.1 GCA_030748335.1 Candidatus Thalassarchaeum sp.
TCCACCGTGAAATGTAAGGGGAAAAGCTGGCTTGACGTGGATCGGATCAATAACGATCGACGATGCGAAAGCAGGGCCTAACGAACCAATGTGCCTCATTTCTGGGGGCCATTGATAACAGAAAAGTTACCTCGGGGATAATTGAGTTGTCACCAGCAAGAGCACATATCGACCTGGTGGCTTGCTACTTCGATGTCGTCTCTTCCCAACCTCCTGGTGCAGCAGCTGGGAAGGGTGGGGTTGTTCGCCCATTAAAGGGGATCGTGAGATGGGTTTAGACCGTCGTGAGACAGGTTTGTTGCTTTGTGGTTGAGGCGTATCAGGTGCCTGATCGGAAGGGCCCTTTAGTACGAGAGGAACGAGGGCTCGGAGCCACTAGTTTACCAGTTGTCCGGCAGGGCAACGCTGGGTAGCCACGCTCCAGCGGATAAGAGCTGAAAGCATCTAAGCTCGAAGTCGCCCGAAAGACGAGGCACCTCAGGGGACTCGTATAAGACGAGTTTGATAGACAGCGGGTGTAAGGACCGAGGTTCGCCGAGGTCTTCAGCCCAGCTGCACTAACCCCCCGAGCATCCAAATAAAATCTACAACACCAAGGCCCTTGTGGGCCTCTGTCCAACAGAGCATATCAATTCACATTCGAAGGAAGAGTTGTGCACGGCCACAGCGGAGGGGTTCTACCCGGTCCCATACCGAACCCGGAAGTCAAGCCCTCCTGCGTCGATTCCTGTACTGTGGCGCGAAAGCCCACGGGAAAGTTCGTCGCTGTGCCACTCTCCTTCACCCCCGCACAAATACCAGATTACTGGCGGAGCCATAGCGAAACGGCAGGTAAGGAAATGGCAATCAGCACTGGAGACATTCTAGGCCACGCCCAAGTCGGCGTCTATCTGTCGGTAGTCGACAAGATTCTGTTCCACCCTAGGTCCCTCGACGATGCGGCAATAGGGGAGTTGCAATCAGCGTTCGATCTGGAGATGCATCCCTTCCTCGTCGGCGGCTCCTCGCTACTCGGAAGTCTACTTACTGGGAATGACAAAGGCATAGCCGTCGCCGACATTGCCACCGAGGAAGACCTCGATGAGCTGACGAGCTTCAGCGACGTGGTCGTAATGGAGAGTGGTATGAATGCCGCAGGCAATCTGATGGAATGCAATGCCCACGGCGCCGTAGTTAGCCCCGTAGTCCCTCAAGAGGGGGTGGACATGATTTCAGAGGTTCTCGGTGTTGATGCTATCCGAAGCAAGGTAGCCGGGCATGACACCGTCGGCAGCATGCTGGTCGCCAATGGAAACGGGGTGCTGGCGCACCCTGACGTCTCCCGGTCAGAGGCTGAATCCATTGAGTCGGTGATGCAGGTCCCGGTGATGGTCGGCACAGTCACGTTCGGCTCACCATATGTTGGCGCTGGATGCGCTGCTAGCGATACCCATGCTCTGGTCGGCTCTGGTTCCACCGGCCCGGAGCTGAATCGAATCGAAGACGCACTCGGCCTAATCTAGCCAAACATCCGGTAGTCAATCTTCGAATCTTTGTTGATGGTCGAGGCCACCTGTGGCATCGGGTACTTCAGGCCGGTAGCGGTGTTGAATAGGACCACGGTGTCGTCAACACTGATCAAGCCCCTCTCAAGCGCCACTTTGTAAGCCGCTGCAGTAGCGGCCCCTTCGGGGCACATCAGCAAACCCTCCTCTCGACCTATGCCCTCTGCCATGATGTGTATATCTTCGTCACTGACCGCGATGGCGAAGCCACCCGACTCACGCACAGCCCTCAGAATCAGGAAGTCACCGAGGGCAGCAGGAACTCTGATTCCCGACGCATCAGTTTCGGCGTTCTCCCAGAACTCGGCGAATTCCAGACCTTCCTCCCAGGCCTTGACCATCGGTGCGCACCCAGTCGACTGTACTGCGACCATCCTAGGGAGCTCGCATTCTATCCAGCCCAATTCGATTAGTTCTGCGAACGCCTTCCACATTCCGATGAGCCCTGTCCCACCCCCGGTTGGGTAGAATATGACGTCAGGCAGCTCCCATCCCATCTGCTCGGCCAACTCGAGACCCATGGTCTTCTTGCCCTCAATTCGATAAGGCTCCTTCAGCGTGGATACAGCGAACCAACCGACATCGTCAGAACCCTCTGCGATTATCCTACCACAATCCCCAATCAGGCCGTTGACGAGGTGAGTGTCGCCCCCCTGTGCCTCGGTCTCCCTAGTGTTGATCTCCGGAGTGTTGTCAGGGCACAGTACAGTCGCCCTGATGCCAGCCCTGCTAGCATACGCAGCAAGCGCAGAACCCGCATTGCCATTGGTTGGAACAGCGAGGTGCTCGACACCCAGCTGCTTGGCCATTGATACAGCGAGCCCCAGACCTCTGGCCTTGAAAGAGCCTGTCGGCAATCTGGATTCGTCCTTGACAATCACCTTTCCGGGAGTGGCTCCAAGCAGCCTGGCCGACCTCTCAAGGCTCACTAAGGGAGTGATTACCTCGCCCAGCGAGACCCGGTCTTCCGGCTCCGCTACGGGGAGCAGGGGAGAGTATCTCCAGAAACCCGGCTCAGAGGAGGCTTCTATGTCAGCCCTGCTGATCTCTCTACGCAATCGCCCCAGATCGTACCTGACCAGCAGTGGCTTACCCTCATCTGAGACCGAGTGAATGCCATCAGACGAGTAGTGTTTACCAGTGTAAGAACACTCAAGATGGGTGACGTAGGAAGCCACAGTCATCCTTCCAATGCCGATTCGATGAACCTACCGCATCATATCGCAGTGGGAGCGACATGATCGTCGCCCTTGTCCTCCGAGTCTCTTACGCGATTCCAGACCGAGGTCATCAGCTCGTCATGGTGCTCCTTGCAGTAGTGGAAGCGCTTGTAGGCCTCCCTGAACGAGTACGCCTTGCTACCAGTCGCCACCAGGAATCCCTCAGGGGATAGGCGACTAATCTGCTCGCCCTCACTAGCGCACTTCGGGTAGTCGCATCCGGGCATGGACAGGCCTGCTAATCACCACTCTTGAACTCTGTGAATCATGATTACGACTCTTCAGGAGGTTCGATAATGACGAGAGGGACATTGGCTTCGACGCTGTCTCCCGACTCGCAATTGATCTCGCTGACAGTGCCCTGAATCGGGGCTTGAATTTCATTTTGCATCTTCATGGCCTCAAGGATGAGCAGCACCTCTCCCTCCTCCACTTGGTCACCGATTGCGACGTGCATCGTCACCACCTTGCCAGGGATAGGCGAGGAGATGGTCCCGGACCGCTTCCTCCTCCTACTTCTTCCTGCGGAGCCCCTGTCTGCCCCACTGTGCCCTCCACCGTCCACTTGGATTGAGTACTCCTTGCCTCCGACCAAAACCCTCCAGGTATCGCCTTCACGTTCGACATCGACCTCGAACTCCTCCCCGTCGACGGTGACCTTCCTCTTCTCTCCCATTGGTTCACCTCGGGGTGCTCCTTCGCGTGCGTGCGCGGAACAGATTCCTCCTTCCAATCAAGACTCTTCTGTGGTCTCGTGACCACGGATCTCCGGACTTCCTCTGTCCCGTCGGACCCATGGCTTCACCTTGTTCGGACACTAGCAACACTGCAGCCAAGGCAGCAGCCAGCAATCTGGATTCGTCATCGGATCCCTTCACCATACTCCGCCTCACAGTGGGATGTTGCCATGCTTCCTAGCAGGACGAATCTCCTCTTTCTCGAGTAGTGCTCCTAAGGCGCGAATTAGAACCGTCCTGCTCTGATGCGGCTGTATGACGTCATCGAGGTAGCCTAGGGCCGCCGCTCTGTACGGGTTGGCAAATGTCTCCTTGTAGTCGTCGACCAACCTCTCCCGCTCTTGCTCGGGGTTTCCCGAGGTGCCGATTCTGCGTCTATGGATTATCTGGACTGCCCCGTCCGCCCCCATCACTGCCAGTTGGGCGGTTGGCCAAGCTATGTTGTAGTCTCCCCTGATATGCTTGGAGGACATCACATCGTAAGCCCCTCCATACGCCTTTCTGGTAATTACAGTGAGCTTCGGGACGGTGGCCTCGGCATATGCATATAGCAACTTGGCACCGTGTCTAATGATGCCACCCCACTCTTGGCTCGCGCCGGGCAGGAATCCAGGAACATCAACAAAGGTCAGCAGCGGTACGTTGAACGCGTCACAGAAGCGCACGAACCTCGCACCTTTAATCGAGGCATCGATGTCGAGGCACCCTGCCAACACCTTGGGCTGATTCGCTACCACTCCCACGGTTTGTCCACCCAGTCGCCCGAACCCAACGACTATGTTGCCAGCGAAGTCCGCCTGCACTTCTAAGAATCCTCCATCATCTAGAACGGCCTCGACGGCCGTGACTATGTCATAGGGTTGGCTAGGATTCTCCGGAACGAGAGAGTCGAGGTCCTCGCACTCTCTGTCATGTGGGTCGGAGGTTGGAACTACAGGAGGACTCTCAAGGTTGTTGGACGGGATTAGGCCGACTAATTCCCTGACTATGTCCAACGCCTCCTCATCATCACCCGCAGTGAAATGCGTCACCCCTGATCTAGTAGCGTGTGTCGAAGCACCGCCTAGGTCCTCGAAGGTCACTTCCTCGTTGGTCACCGTCTTGATTACCTCGGGTCCGGTAATGAACATGTGAGCGGTCTGATCGACCATCACTACGAAGTCCGTGATTGCTGGGGAATATACCGCTCCGCCTGCGCACGGGCCCATTATCACGGAAATCTGAGGGATGACTCCGCTGGCCCGCACGTTCCTGAAGAAAATCTCAGCATATGAACCCAGACTGGCAACTCCTTCCTGTATCCTAGCGCCACCGCTGTCATTCAAGCCGATGACAGGTGAACCGGTCTTGAGCGCCATGTCCAGTATCTTGCATATCTTGAGCCCATGCATCTCACCTAGGGAGCCACCGTAGACAGTGAAGTCCTGAGCGAAGCAGTACACGGTCCTGCCTCCTATAGTTCCGTGTCCGCAGACGACTCCGTCGCCCGGGATGACGTTACGGTCCATCTCGAAGTCCCTGCATCTGTGCTCAACTAACGTGTCCACCTCCATGAACGAGTTCTCGTCGAGCAGCAGCTCGATTCTCTCCCTAGCGGTCATCTTGCCCTTGGCATGCTGAGCCGAGACGCGGGCCTGCCCACCGCCGCCCTCTGCTTGCGCTTTCCTGCGGCGGAGCTCCTCGACACGCTCATCAGACTCAGCCATGGTGCGCAAAGGTAGGGAAACCCCGCCAATGAGCATTCCCGTCAGTTATGCTGCTATGCTCACGCGTCATCGGTTGCTTGAAGTCTGTCCGCCAACTCCCAGTTTCGTCGAAATGCGCATCGTGATTGCCAAACCGGGGCTCGACGGCCATGACAGAGGGGCGAAAGTCGTAGCTCGTGCCCTCAGGGACGGTGGCCATGAGGTCGTGTACACGGGTTTGCGCAAGACTCCCGGGGAGATAGTCAGGATAGTGATGGACGAGGACGCTTCGGCATTGGGACTCTCCACCCTGTCTGGCGCTCATGATGCCCTAGTCCCAGCCGTGTGCGAAGGCCTCAGGGAAGAAGGGCTTTCGGAGGTCATCGTCTTCGCTGGCGGCATAATACCGTTCGATGACCGTGACTCACTCCACGATCAAGGGGTCAGGGCCATTTTCGGACCGGGTGCCCGCACCTCCGAGATCCTCGAGTTCCTTGAGGCGGCATCCGGCAGGATAGAGTCAGGCGAGCCTGTGGGGGTCGGGGAGAATTCAGGATGGCGATGGGGTTGAGTGAATCTGATACCATGAGTTCTGCCCTATCGGGCAGTCGTAGAGACCTATCGAGGACGCTAACGGCCATCGAGAATGGCGCCAGCTTCAATTTCACTGCTGCAGATCCGTGGACGCTGGGAGTTACAGGACCTCCTGGGGTCGGTAAATCCTCGTTGATTGGCAGCTTGATTTCGAAGTGGGTCGACAAAGGGGAGAGGGTCGCTGTACTAGCCGTAGACCCGTCTTCACCCAACAGTGGAGGTGCCCTTCTAGCCGATAGGATGAGGATGCAGGCGGCCGACTCTGCCGACTCGGTTTTCGTCAGGTCGCTGGCAACTAGGAACCATCCAGGCGGGCTGGCCTCTCGCATCTCCCCGATGATCGACTGTCTGCATGCATGTGGTTGGAGCCGGATAGTTATCGAGACGGTGGGCTCCGGCCAATCTGAGATTCGAATAGTGGCATTCACAGATCGGGTGCTTCTGGTTGATGGGCCAGACCGAGGGGACGTGGTTCAAGCCGAGAAGGCAGGTATCTTGGAACTGGCGGACATCATTGCAATCAACAAGTCCGACCTTCCTAATTCCGAACAGGCCGCGGACTCCGTTCGCACTGCTATAGGGCTGGCCAATGGCCCTGACACCTCCGTGCATCTTGTGTCGGCGCATGACGGATCAGGTGTCGATGATTTACTGGAGGAGATAGAGTCCTGCTCGGTCTCGTCCGGGAGGAATCGTCTCAGGGCAAGGGAGAGATTGCTCTCGGCATGGGATTCCCGGCTGCTCGACCACCCCGGTCTAAACGAGGTGCTTGATTCCTTGGAAACCGGAAGTATAACGCTCGATGAGGCCGTGGAATCTCTGAGATAGGGGCTAGGAGGGGGCTTGGTAATGGATGAGTCTGAGGCTAGATTCGATATCGACCACGTCGAACACTCGGTAGGAGGGTTTGGTGGCCATGCGTTCAGGCGCCTGACGCACCTTTCCATGGCAGCAATTCCAATTCTGTATTACACCCGTGGAGAAGAGATTGCTGACGTATTCTCGCTCAGTCCGGATGAGTTCGTCAGTTACGTCTTCCTCGTGATACTAATCATCGAAGCCATCAGGCTTCGCTTTGGCATAGTTATCGTCGGCCAGAGGGAGTACGAGTCGAGCCAGATATCTGCCTTGGCGTGGGGGGCCTTCGCTGTGTGTCTAGCCCTGCTGGTGACCGGGATGGTCCCGTTCGCTACAGGTACCGGGCTTGAAGCTGGGATCTACGGCATACCTCTCATTTTCGGTCTGACCTTCGTGGACCCACTGATGGGCGAGATTAAGCGGCAGAAGCAGGACCTGAGGCTGGCTATTGCGGCCGGTATGGTAGCATCGTACGCAATTTGGGTGGGATGCAGTTTCTGGCTGGGAACCCCTCTTTGGGTCTGCTTGCTCCTAGCGCCCCTGACGGTGCTCGGTGAGTTGCCGAGGGTCAAGTACATCGACGACAATGCCACGATGATCCTGTTCCCCCTGTCTGCCCTGCTGCTGCTCGGCCCCTTCTTGTGAATACGAACCCGTCATCTTTACAATCCGGTTTCCTCTGGCCGCTGATAGCATGACCGAGGGGGATTCGAGCGGAGATATCGTAGAATCGCCGCTGTCACAGAATGCGTACGTCCTGATTTGGACCGTGGCCTCGTTGGTTTCGTTCGCTATCTTCGTAGCCTACTTCTGATTACCCCCTACCTAGTTTAATGGCGGGCTGTTTCTGGAACCTTCGTGTGTGGCATCACTGGCATGCTTGGAAGCGCCGACGCGGAAACCGCCTTGGCGATGGCCTCCTGCATTAGCCACAGGGGTCCTGATGGGTACGGTGGGTTCTACGACGAGTTTGAGCACGGATCGGTGGCTTTCGGGCACGCTAGGCTCTCGATAGTCGACCTAGAAGGCTCCCCGCAACCCATAGGCTCCGACCACGGGGCGGTGTTGGTTCAGAACGGTGAGATATACAACCAGTCCGAACTGCGTTCTCGATGCAATACCTATCCGTGGCGTACCTCAGGTGACAGCGAGACCATCCTGGCCATGCACAGGGAGGTCAAGACTGCAGCTAGGACTCCAAGCGACAATCCGGCCGATGACCATGCGGGATGGGTCTCTAGGCTCGATGGGATGTGGGGCTTCGCGATTTGGGACCCAATGAGGCGCGAATTGCTGCTTTGCAGGGACTCTGTGGGCGTTAAGCCGCTGATGAGGACGTTGCTGCCGGATGGCACTCTGCTGTTCGCATCAGAAGTGAAGGCATTCCACGCTCATCCCGAATTCTGCCCTAGGCCGGATGTCGACGCTCTGGCAGTCAGGCTCGCGTATGAGTACCCACTAGACATGACTACTCTATTCCGAGACGTCACTCAAGTAGCCCCCGGGACAGTCGAGTCATGGTCTTTGGATGAACAGGGCAGAGCGGTTCTGA
The DNA here is from genome assembly GCA_030748335.1 of Candidatus Thalassarchaeum sp. Taxonomy (GTDB): domain Archaea; phylum Thermoplasmatota; class Poseidoniia; order Poseidoniales; family Thalassarchaeaceae; genus Thalassarchaeum. The sequence goes on from JASMMD010000009.1 coordinate 8,191, forward strand.
ACGGAATCTGCAAGTACTCGAGAATCATTGTCTCGCCTGAGGACCGCTGGGATCCCTCGACGCAAGCCCGCATCCTACTCGACAGCTTCCGTGAAGGTCTCGAAGCTAGAATGATGTCGGATGTACCAATCGGAGTAGTCCTCTCGGGAGGATTGGATTCCAGTTTGGTCGCCGCCCTGGCCCGCGAGGTCTCGCAAAGCTCCGGAAAACCGGTCCCGGAGTGCTGGACTGTCGCCAGTAGTGAGGACAATCCGGATTACGTAGCCTCAGTGATGGTGGCCCAGCATCACGATCTGGGCCACCATGCCAAAATCATCGAGGAGGAGGCGTTCTGGAAAGGGTTGCCTAGATTCGTCTGCAGTGGCGAGGACCTCGACATCACGGTTCTGTTCTGGCAGTCCCTGTTCGAGGAGATGACGAAGCGAGTGCGAGTGGGCCTATGTGGACAGGGGGCGGACGAGCTCCATGCGGGATATGCCCGGTATCGAGAATTGGACGATCACTCACGATTGGTGTCGAATAGACTCTCGCTCGTCGAGGGTTTCGACCCAAGTCGTCTGTCGACCGGCCCGGGCGAGCCTTGGAACGACAACGTGATCCATCCGAAAAGTCACCTCAAGGACCTCCGAACCGCCCTGCAATTCGAGCTTGAGAGGGGCCAACTGTCCAACTTCCAACTGCGACTGGCAGATAGGCACAGCATGGCGCATGGCATGGAGGCAAGAGTCCCCTTCCTCAGCTCCCAGCACAGGGTAGAGTCAAACCGGCTGCCGATGAGCTGGAGACTCTCGACTGAAATCGAGAAACTGGCTTTGCGTGAGGCAGCGGCTCTGACCGACCTACCTGATAGCATCGTTAGGCGCCCGAAGCTCCCAGCTGGAACCGCAACCGCCCCGGACCTTGTCTCATCCCTTATTGAGGAGCTAACTCCTCACGCCATGGAGTGGGCCAAGGAGTACGGTAGACTGAGCCAGCAACTCGCCAATCAGCCGGACATGGCCATAGGGATGAGGCTGTTTCACTCGATACACCTGACCGATGACCCACGCAGCAGATCCTCAAAGCCGATGATGGACATTCTTGAGGATGTCAGTGAATGGCCCTGTTGACTACTTGGACCGTACTCCGGCCCCCAGAACTCCACTTTCGTGCTCGAGCAGCCACGCCTTGGTCTCAGGGCCGTTGCAACCGCTGTAATTTCCGATTCCCCCATCTTGGCGGATTACCCTGTGACACGGTATCAGTAGGGCCCATGGATTTCTCGCCATAGCAGAGCCCACTGCTCTGCTTGAGTTCTCGCAGCCAGCGGCTATCGCGAGCTCGCCGTAACTGACGACTTCGCCAAACCTCGCTACCTCTGGTAGGGCCGCCAGGACCTTCTTTTGGAATGCCGATAGGCTGCTTCTGTCGAGTGCTGGAGTAGGAGGGGCCTCACGTCTCTGGAAGAAAGCCCTCACCCACTCTCTGGTTGCCTCGACGTGCTTCCTGCCAATCTGCGAGTCGTTCCCGGGCTCGTCACTCCACTCGAGCCTGCGAATCCCATCCTCGCTGGCAGTCACTACCATCCTGCCTAGAGGGGTGTCAATCACACCCCTGCCTACGGGCATCTTAGTCACCCAGACTTTCCCACCAGTTGCCGGGAGTTCCTGTCTCACCAGTGGAGTCGGAATGCGACTCGTCATCCCCCAGTGTCACCTCGTCCATCCCGACAATCTCATAGTTCGAGGGGAAAAGTGCGATTATGACTCCTGCCACCATGCACCCCAGCCCTAGGTAGAACGCCTGCTGTACCACCATCAGTTCGAGTCCAATCGCGAACAGTACCAGTCCGCCTAGGTTGGAAACCCATACTAGGGTCTTGAAGGTAGATAGGGAGACTCCGCTGGAGCGATTACTCCTCTTGGGGCCAAACTCCGCCCCGAATCTCACAGGCTCCTTGTCGTCCATGATAATCCCTACCTGTCAATCATGATTATCGCATCGGTGGGGCAACCAAGGACGCATAGCTTACATCCCGTGCACTCGTCTCTGAGTATTCTGGCCTTGCGATTGACCTCCACCTCCATGATGGGGCTTGCCAGAGGGGTGTCGTACAACTCTATGGCGTCGTCATCACACACGATGGTGCATTGGTCGCAGCCTATGCACAGCTCCTCCTTCACCCACGCGACAGCATCATCCCCTCCCTTGATCTTGGCTTCCTCCTCGGCTCTCATTGAATCGAGCATGATGCGGATGCGCTTCTGCTCAGCGGCCCGACGGGCCAGTAGGTCCGGAATCTCCGTCACGCCCGGCAACTGGTGGCTCACATTCTCAATGTATGCTTGCCGAGCTTTCGCCTCATTACCTTGAGTTAACCTGTCGAGCTAGGAAGCTGACCACGTCAAGGATCTCAAAGTCGTGACGGGGATCTCCCTCAAACTTCAGGCACTCGAAGTGGGCTACGCACTTCGGACAGGTAGTCAGCATGACCTCAGCTCCTGTCGCCTTCACCTCATCGAATCTTTGCAGGCGCAGGGCCCTACTGTTCTCATTGCAGGCCATCATGCTGGAGACGCCGCAGCACAGAGCATCCTCACCATGGTGCTCCATCTCAACAAGGCTGACCCCGTCGACTGACTCCACTAGGTCCCGGGGCTTGTCGTACAGGTCCATCTGACGTCCGAGGCGGCATGGGTCGTGGTAGGTGACGGTGACGTCGTCCTCAACCATCAAATCCATGTCGAAACCCTTCTCGACTAGGTATTCGGTGGTGTGCATTACCTTCATCCCCTCCAACTCGTAGTCGAGGGCGAAAGTCCGGAAGCACTCGGCGCAAGACGTCACTAACGTGTCTATCCCACTGTCACCCAGTTTCTTCTGGTTGTACGCCTTTAGCTTCTCAAAGACCTCGGACAGGCCCTGCCACTTCTGATCATGGCCGCAACACTTCAGGAAGTCACGACCGAGATAGGTGACGTCATTGTCCATCTCATTGAACAGCGTGAATGCAGCGGTTGTGGTCTCACCCAGATTCATCTCACCCTCGTTAACGTGACTGAATATCATCTCCTGATCGATGTAGTCGACACACCCTGGGTAGTAACCAACGTTGGAGTCTATCGGGTAGTCTTCGACTGCCACGAAGGCGTCGTCGGAATCCTCCTCGGCTTCGGCGGCAAGGACCGCTTGGAGCAGCGTGTGCGGAATCTCTGTGGCAGGCGGACCACCGACTATCAGGTTCCGGCGAATGTCGACGTAGGAGTCGTAGTCCACCAACTGAGGGCAGGCATTGGTGCACGCAGTACACGTCAGGCACGAGTACAGGGGAACTCCATCATCCTCGTTGTTCCATGTGTTGTAGATTATGTTGAGCTTGTCACCGGCATTGAACAGCCTGACAGGGCAGGCGTCGTCGCAAAGGTCACAGCCGTAGCACTTATTCATCTCCCATTCGTATCCTCGAGCCATGCTGCGCATGACCAAGAAAACGATTGCCCCTACGCCCAAACAAGGGATGAACATGCTGTAGATGAGCTTGGCATCGAGTCCCTTGGGATTCTTGTGGTATGTCGGGTTTTCAAGCGAGAGCGCTGTTAATTCATCAAGACCTAGGGTTGATTCGGACCTGACTAAGGCCGTCCCATCATCACCCAGAAGGAGTGGCTGGTAGGCTACCGCAGAGAAGTCGGTGGCCATGGAAATCGACTCGTTGACGTCCTCCGAGGTGAACGAGAAGCTCACCGTATAGCTCGCTCCGGCTAACAGGTAAATCTCAGTGGACTCGCACGTGTCTCCCTCGTTCTCCCACAGCACCGAACCAGAAGAGTCCAGCAAACTGATACTCTGAGAGTGCACCCCGATGTTCCGGGCGGAGTCGCCCGTATCACTGTAGACCGTCCGGAATGAGCAACCCACATCAGTAGGAACTCTTGAGATTCCGAGATCCTCCACTTCAAACGTGCTGCTGTCGGAGACAGCGATTGGCGACTCGTCGAAATTACCTAGGTAAGTAACGGTGGAACCACCAGCGTTCCTACCTATCTCGGAGTCAGCATGGCCGTTGTCCCCGGCGAAGTCTATGATGGCCTTCTTGGTCGGCTGGTGGATTCCCCAATTAACCCAATTTGCAGCCGCTATCACACACCAGTCGGAAGTATCCTCGTGCTCGAAGTCAAAGTCTTCCCACACAGCCAAAGTCTGCGTCTCAGAGTAGGGCAGGCAGTCATCCTCCCATTCCGCCCATACGTTGCCCTTACCTTCGTGTACAAGGGTGTCCGAGGGCTGACCACGCATCGCATCGAGATCCTCATATTCGTCCATTGCACCAAGGCCACCGTAGTCCCAGAACCCACTATCGTAGATTGGCCACGTGACCACCGAGATGATTACAGCGGCAGCAATAGAACCGATTGCAATCTGCCTCCCAATAATCGGACTGAGTCTAGCGCCGATTGAATTGAGGACGAACCACCTGACGCCGAAGTAGATCACGGCGAATAAGAAAATCCCCGTCAACACCCATGGTATGGCATTGAACACGTCAGCGGTCCAAGGAGCCTGTCGGCCGCAGAACAGGTAGTTGTGAGAGTCTGACCAGCAGTAATTGGTTAGGTCCTTGGAGTATAACTCTAGGAAGATGTTGATCGAGAATACCGAGATGAACCAGACATGAGCGAGATACACAGCGCCCGCTGTGGCGAACCACGGGTCCTCCACGCCCCGCTTCTCCCTCTTGCCGATTATGAAGGGCGGGAGAGCGAGGATACCGACGGGAATGCCAGTAAGGGCCGCCCCCCACCAACCAGCGTTCCAAGCGATTACCGGCGTTCCGAAGAAGTCCCCTATCGGACCGGCGGGGATGATGAACTGAGGGAGGTACTCACCCCACCTCAGGTATCCGTATGAGAACAGGACGTACCAGTCTGGGAACACGAAACCGGCTTGTGCGAACGGGTCTGCCGCACTGTGCAGCGGCGGTGGGATGATCCAAGAGTAGAATGAGATTACCGCCATAATCGCGGCCAGAATTATGCTGTCCCTGATGATCTCCGTCGGCCAGAAGGCGTGACCCACGAAGACACGTCGCCTCTCCTCATCGGCCTCGAGTAACTGGTCTCTTTCCCTCATGTAGGTGTCAGCGATCCTTCCGAACCTGTCGATCATTCCCATGTGATTACCTCAATGCGGCTCCGCGATGCCTTGTACCCAGACAATGAATAAGTGAGCCAGAATCAGGCCGGTCACCACCACAGGGAGGATGAAGACGTGTAGGAAGTACATCCTAGTCACTGTCTGGCCAGAAAGAGTGGTTCCTGCGAACATCGCCTTGGCCACCCAACCGCCTATCAACGGGGTCGAGTTGGCCATGTTGATGCCGATGGTAGCTGCGCCGAAGGCCAGACTATCCCATGGCAGCAGGTAACCCGAGTATCCGAAGAAGATGGTGAAGAACATCAACGCCACGCCAATCAGCCAGTTCAACTCGCGTGGGTTACGGTACGCCCCGGTGAAGTATACTCTACACATATGCAGGAAGACCGCTGCCACCATGAAGTGCGTCGTCCAGTGGTGTATCGACCTCAGAATGTACCCGAAGGGCAACTCCACCATGATGAACTCCATGCTGAGATAGGCAGGCGATGGAGTCCCTTCTCCTCCCGGGACGTAGTAAAGCCCCAGCACGGTACCGGAGATCACTAGTATCACGAAGGCGAGGAACGAGATTCCCCCGAGGCAGTACAGGGGGTACCAGTACCATATGATTCGCAACTTATACTTCTCAGCGTGCGTTAACGGCATCTGCCTGTGCATGTGATGATATGCGTCCTTGCTCATGCCCCAGTAGTCTTGAATCCTGAATCTGGTATCGAGCCAAGAGAATGCCCACAGGAACCCCTTCTCCGCTAGTCCCATGCTGCCAGCACTGGTCTCGACGGCCCGGAGGATGTCGGTCCTGGGCATGTCGTCCCGCTCCTTTCGAAGAGTGAAGGCAACTAGGACGACCACGATGGCGATGAAAAGCCAGAGGAACCAGAATTGAATCATCAAATCACCTAATCACAAAATGTGTACCAGTCAACGAAGTCGTCGAGGGCCTCGATGATTCCCGCCCCGTTGACCTCGAATGGAATCAGCGGCATACCCATCGGCGCAGGGCCACCGGTTCGCTTGACCCCGATGAACTCGAACTCTGTGCCATTGGTCCTGTTTCTGTTACGGTTCTTCTCGATCACAGTCGGGTCGTACCTGCTAGAGTGGCAGATGCAGAACAGCTTGTTGCCGCCCGCATCGACCCCTCCGGGCATCCATTGATCACTGGTGAAGTCATTGCTCACCAACTGCCAGCCAGGAATGCAGCACAGATGCGGGCACCTAGCGAAGATGATAATCATGTTGTCATGGATAGAGAGTGCCTCGTACTCGGGCTTCTCCTCGACCTCGTAGCCGGATCCCACGTACCCCCCACTCTCGTCGTAGCCGTCCATTAGTTGAAATCGCGGCTTGTTCTCCGCCGGCGGAGTCGGGGCGTTCTCATCGTGAGGGACGTAAATCACTAGGACAGGAAGGCCTGACCAGACTCCTGATGCCCCCGCCATCCCAGTCGCCGAGGTCGCAGCGGCATCCACGAAAGACTGGTACTGCATCTGCTCTAGGTGCATGTCGCCGTACCAAGCCGAATCCTCAGCTCCGGTTGGGACCCAGAACCTCACCGACGAGTCACCTCCGTCGGAATCTGATTGCCCCATCAGTAGCGAAGCGAAGCCAATCGCCCCTAGGCTCGCCATCGTGATGACTCCGGCGGCGGTGTTGAAGGAGTGGCGCATGAACTCCCTACGGTCGATGAGATTGGGCGTCTCGGGAGAGTAATCGGACTCGCCCGAGATTGATCTAAGTCTAAATCTCCTAGCCATCATCACACCTCGTACTGTCTCCAACCGTCTGGATCATTGGAGGTGATGTACTTGTTTCCCCTATGCTTGACGATAACGACATCCGGCATCACGAACTTCAGGTACACCATGCCTAGAATCATAATTGTCAGCATGAGCATGCCAAAGTTGAACGAGAGCAGTTGCTGGTCCCATCCGTTGAACAGCCCGTAGGTCAGACCTCCCGCCCAGTACAGGCTCCATACGACTCCCCAGAGCGATAGCAGGAGTATCAGGATGGATTCGCCGAAGGGAGAGACCGAGGCCCGCACGACCGTGCCTGCCTCTGGCTGGTTGAACACCCCGTGGTCGACAGCAGCACTGAACTCCTCCGTGGTCAGGACTGTGCCCTCCAAGGCGACTCGAGCGTCCTCTACGCTGACTTCGCCTGACTTGACCTGCCTGAGCAGTTTCGTCACTACGTCTTCCTTCACAACTGGTCACCTCTTCGAAGATGCTTGATCCTGAGACGCAGTAGATTGCTCCTACCGGTGTAGTGCCTTGAGAAGCCGTAACGCAGGAACAGGCCGCAGAAGAGCAACACGATGATTACTGCTGCGAACCCGAGCAGGCCGAGCCAGTGCGCTCTCAATCCGGCCCCCATCTCGTGAATGTCCACGCCATGCTCGGCTGCGGCCGGTGGCTCAATATCCCCGTTACCGGAGAATACAGTACGCGTACTACCGTCGTCAGCACCCTCTTCGATGGTGGTCGAGAGCCTGTTCCAGTTGTCTAGGGCACTGGGGGCCTGATCACCGTTGACTGAGTTACCTGCGAGCCAGATCGTGACGGCCCCAACACCCGTTGCAGGTGCGGTCCAGAGGACGTGCCACGACCTGTCCTCGGTCTGTGCTCCCGAGCTGGTGTGAGTTAGCCGGGATAGATCATCCTCCCAGTTCTGCACCATTGTTTCATACCCTTCCCCCGCACCTAGGGTCCCTGAACTGACCATCATCGAGAAACCGGCTGTGTTCGACGTGGTATCCGGATCAGGACCTCCTATCAACTGGATTGTGAGATCGTACTGTCCTCCTGCCTCGTAATGGTAGGGCAGGCCTTCGATGAGAACCGTGACTGAGTTGTCAGGCTCCTCGCTGTGGCAGGTGCACCCTGCTATGGAGACATCTCCTACCTCGTCCGCATTGCCTCCGATGCCGAGGTGAGATGCCTGCGTGCCTCCCGCTACGAGTAGGGCTATCATCCCCAGTACGAAGACTCTCTGGGAGTATGCTTGAACCCTGCTCACACTAACCCCCCAAGGCACGGACGAAGCCACCTAGAATAGGGATATTAACGTTCCAGTTTGCCCCTTTCACAAGGACTCGCATCCACTGCTCTAATGATTCTCATTAGGAATTCGCGAAACCTCAAACGACAGCGCTGGTTGCGACCGTCGTGTCAGGGCCCCAATGGCGTAATGTCTACCGCCTCTCGGAGGAGCAGTTGAGGTTGCTCGAAGAGGCAGAGGGGTGTATGGAGATGCTTGACATCAACCAGGCTGAATCTATACTGTTGGCTCTTCTAGAGGAGGATTCGGACTGTGTGCCCGTGCTCAACAACCTCGGTCATATGTATGGCCGCTACCTATCCGAGTGGGAGGCCGCCATAGAGTACTACGACCGCGTCCTGCATATAGAGCCGGACAATGCATGGGCACGAGATGAGAGACGCAGATATCAACGCCTGCTGTCCTATGATTGAGCACAATCTAAACGGCCCCTGCCACGAGGGGCGCCGCATGGACGAAGGCTCGATTCTGGTTGTTGGCGTCGGGGGGGTCGGTTGCACCTGGGCCGAGAGGGCCCACAAGAGTTGCACCGAACTGGCCGATTTGCTGCTCATCGACGCCGATGAGACCTCGTTCGCTGGAGCGGCAACAGCTCACTGCCTGCACCTCGATGCGGGTGGGGACGGACGGGGCACGGCAGCGCTTCCCGAGCTCGCGGCCCACCGACTCAGGGACGGCATCGGCTCCGTGGCCCCGTTGCTTGAGCGAGCGGAGCTTATACTCATGATGACGGGACTGGGAGGCGGGACAGGTTCCGGGGCCTCTGCCGAACTGGCCTTCTTGGCGCGAGAGAGCGACTGCCTAGTGATCACTATTGCCGGGCTGCCCTTCGCCGAGCAGCCCTTGCGCTGCAACATCGCCGAGGCCGCCATGCCAGCGCTCGAGCAGAACTCCCATGTCTGCATCAGAGTCAGCATGGAAAGGCTCGCTTGGCAGGCCCGCCGCAGGGACGAGGATTGGAGGGCCGGCTCGGGTTGGATAGGGGAACTGGTCGAGGGGTTGGTAACCACACTCGCGAAGGTGGGCAAGATAAACCTCGATCTGATGGATCTCAGGACCGTCATCAACAGGCCCGGCAACGCCACACTGATTGTCGGGACAGGGACCACAGACAAACCGGAGCAGGTCGTGCGCGAGGCTCGCAAGTCGCCGTTATCCGACCTCACCGTGGATGGGGCCAGTGGCTGCATGATCCAGGTCGAGGGCGGACCTGACATGACCTTGTCCCACCTGAACGAGGTCACCGACGCTTTCGTCTCTTCCCTCGATCCCGACTGCCAGGTCATCATGGGAGCGAGGGCCAGTGACGAAATGGTTGGCCGTATTAGGCTGGTAGCTGTGGTCAGCGGACTTTGACCAATCCGATATAGGTGCACCTCGTCGTGCAGCCATGGCAGGGCTGGGCAAGGCCGCTAGGGGTAAGCGCAGGTGGATAGGCCTGAGGATTCCCAACGGGGCGGCTAGCAGGGCTTCTTGTGAGGGACTTCTCAAGGCCGTGCTGGAAGGATTACAATGGAAGATGTACGACCACAATCCCGGGCCCGACGGGTCGGCCACTGCAATAATTAGGGTCCCTCTATATGATTGCGAATCGGCCACTTCCAGAATCAACTCAGAGGAGGGATGGCGCACGCTCACCAGATCGGGAAAAATCAAATTGGTTAGGGAGAGGCTCAAGGTCGATTAGGCGCTACTGAACAGGTGCCCACTCCAGTCCTCCAACTGCACTGACCTCTCGTTCCTCTCCAGCAGTCTCGGTAAGCAAATGCCCTTCCGGACTCAATCCCACTGCTCTCAAACTCTCTCCTTCTAGACTGATATCGACTCCCCTAGAGAGTGATTTCGACAGAGCTCTCCAGGAAAGCGCAACCAATTCATCGTCATTGACGCATGGGACCAGTGGGTGATCCTCAAACAATGATGAGATGGAGGAATCGAGCAGCTTGAAGACCTGCATTGCTGACATCCCCTCTGTGTACTCATCCCATCCGGCCACAGGCTCGCCGTCCACGCTCCCCTTGCTTCGGTTGAGTCCGATACCGACCCTGATACACCGATCCTCCGAACCGGCCTCTAGAAGGACACCGCCCAGTTTCCTGCCATCAGGGGTCACTAGATCGTTGGGCCACTTGGCATGGCAATCGAGGGTATTCGAGATGGCCGCGCCGATTGCAGTCTGGATGAGCCCAGGGGAGTGCCTGTCTAAGCAGCTTCGCGGTAGGTTCCAAGTGCATGCCAGCCCTCCCTCCAGTGTCTCCCAAGAATTGCCCCCCCGGCCCCGGCCGGATGTCTGAGTTTGAGACAGTACCCTTTGCCAACCCCCCTCAGCTAGGCGCTTCGCCTCGTCCATCGTTGACTCGCACTCTTCCACCACCGTCACAGACTCCCCAGCCGCCGGCCTCCAGTAGCACATCACATCCAACCTCTCGTCACCGATCCTCATTCCGTCCAAGCACCTACATGACCAGCCGTCATCGATCCAGTCTAGGGGCATGCTCGGACTATCGGGATCTGTCCTGTGGAGCATTACAACGAGGCACCCTTGGTCAATCGAGCCATCATGCATGAGGCCCAAGAGCCGATTCGACCATCCCTCGGGAACGTCGGACACGGAGGCTTCTTCGATTGGCTCGAGCGTCGGAGAATCAAGTTCGGGAGGGCTCAGGTAGGGCAGGTTCCAGACCACGAGCGACACACCCTGTTGCAATCGCCAATCTGGTTCCCCAAGCCCCCCTTCATCCACGCTAACGAGATTCTCAAAACCTGCCCTCTCCACATTGCCCCTAGTCGCTGCTACGGCGAACGGGTTCACATCGCAGGCACTGACATCCCAACCCATCGATGCCAGCAGTATGGATATCGCGCCACTACCGCAACCGATCTCGCTCGCGCTCCCTTGCGGACCCGACAGCCGAAGCAGTGCCCGGCCGAGCAATTCGGTGTCTTCACGAGGCGGGTAGACGGTGTGTGGCACCGTCAATTCCCATGGGCCAAAACCTCCAATCGCGAACCGAGACGAGGTCGATTCGTCACTCGTTCCGGCAAGGCGTCGGCTTCGTGCGTCGACCATCTGAACCCACACTGCAGGTGGATTCTGAAAACCTTTATTCGTACAGGCCTCCGACGTCAGAGTGGCATCTCCGCCCCCTTGGAGGAGTCACAGCGCCTCAGAGCGTAGCGGTGCTGTTACAGAAACGTTTTTCAACCCCCCTTCGGTCGGCTGGAGGCCCAGCACTTGCTATGGGCCTGTAGCTTAGTCAGGTAGAGCATCCGGCTTTTAACCGGACGGCCGTGGGTTCGAATCCCATCAGGCCCGCCTGACAACGCCTCAGGCTTGCGGTTTTTGCTGAGCAGGGGGGCGTGAAATGGCAGTGAAGAGTTCCACGAAAAAGCGTCTGATGGAACTCGGAATCTCCGAGACCCACGCGCACCGGCTGGCCGACGATGCGAACATGGATGCAATCAAGCGCATGACGGTCGACCAGGTGGCAAAGAAGCTTGAGCTCGAGACGGGCGATACTGATCTCGAGAATGTCATGGCAGTCATCAGGGAGCAGATGGCCACCCGCAAGAGGACGCGAACCGGTAGAATCACCATCTCTAGGAAGGCCCTGTTGGACGCGGATATCCCGACTGGTGACGACAGGTTCAACGTCCTCAACCACATACTGGTCCCGCATCATGAATTGGTGCCCGTGGACGAGGAGGAGTCTGCTCTGGCCCCGTGGGGTCTGTCTCAAGAGGGCCCTGACGGCACCACCCGTTTGGCCAAGGAACTGCTCCCAAAGATTCTGATTACGGACCCAGCCGTCCAAGCCATCAAGGAATCTGTCGAGGTTGGAGACGACGAACTTCCGGCCGGTTGGTTGGCCAACAGGGTCGTGAGGGTAGTTAGGTACAGCCGCTCAGCAGGATCCAGCACAGCATTCAGGCTGATAGTCGAGAGCGCATGAGGTGATCAAATGAAGGAGATAGTAGCGAGTTACTTCAAGCAGAGGAGTCTAGTCAACCACCAGCTGATGTCTTACAACGACTGCATCCCCTCGGGTGACGGTCGCATCAGCAGGATGGAGAAGATAGTCCGCAGCATTCGAATCGGGACCGACGAACTGGTGGAGGACCTTCCGGGCGGAGAGGACGCCGGCGGCTGCATCAAACTAGACGTTCTCGACAAGGAAATCATCGTGCGCCTCAAGGGGATTAGGCTGGGGCGCCCGACAATCCGAGAGGCTAACGGCGCCGAGCACCCGGCCACACCTCTGGAATGCAGAATCCGGAAGCTGACTTACTTCTCTCCCGTGTACATGGACTTCCGCATCTACCGGGACGACATAGAGGGTCCATCCGAAGGCGGCCTAGGCTGGATCGAGGAGGAAGGCGTCCATATCGGCAACCTTCCGATTATGGTTCGCTCGGCACGATGCAATCTGCACTCGGACCATATCGACGAGAACAGGAAACTTTCTCCTCAGACCTCGGAAGAGGATGCTGAGTACTTGAACGAGCTACTCAGGAAATCGGGCGAGGACCCTCTCGACCCAGGCGGCTACTTCATCATCAACGGTACTGAACGCGTACTCATCTCGATGGAAGACCTCGCCCCCAACAGGGTCACGGTCGAGAAGAACAAGAAGTACGCGCACGAGACCGAAGTCGCCAAGATCTTCTCCCAGCGCGACGGTGTCCGCAAGCCCATCAACGTCGAGAAGCGACGCGATGGAATGCTGATGGTGAAGATTCCAAGCGCCGGCACCACAGCGATTCCAGTCGTCCTGCTGATGCGAGCCTTGGGTATGGAGAACGATCAGGAGATTTTCGCCTCAATCGCCGGTCCGGTTGAGGCAATGAAGTACACTGTAGCTAACCTCAATGACGTCAAGGACAATGATGAGTACGGCGTCGAGACGGAAGAGGAGGCGGTTGCCTGGTTGGAGAAGAAGTTCGCGGCCGGACAGCAGAAGGAGTACCGTGAGTCGAGGATACAGAACCTGCTGGACAAGGAACTACTCCCTCACCTTGGCTCGTCGGGAGAACATCGTGAGAAGAAGGCGATATTCCTCGGTCGCATTGTGAGACAGGTCCTTGAGATGGCGATTACCGATCGCGACCCGAACGACAAGGACCACTACGCCAACAAGCGCGTACGACTCGCAGGAGATTTGATGGAGGATCTGTTCCGAGTAAGCCTACAGCAATTGGCTAGAGACCTCAAGTACCAACTGGAGAGGCACCACAACCGAAAGCGGGAGTTGAAGATCAACTCCTGCCTCAGGCCCGACGTCCTCACTTCCAAGATTATGCACGCTCTAGCAACGGGCAATTGGGTAGGCGGCCGCTCCGGCGTCAGCCAGCTGCTGGACCGAACGACGTTCATCGCAGCCCTTTCTCACATGCGCAGGGTGACTAGCCCTCTAGTGCGCAGCCAGCCACACTTCGAGGCCCGCGACCTGCATCCGACCCACTGGGGCAGGCTTTGCCCCAACGAGACGCCCGAGGGTCAGAACTGCGGTCTGGTCAAGAACGCAGCACAGATGATCGACGTCGCCGAGGAGGTCTCGGAGGACGATGTGAAGGAACTGCTGTCGGAAGCCGGGGTCGACTCATCCCCCGTCCAGTGGGCCGACGGCTCGAGGATTCACGTCAACGGCGACATCTTCGGGCTGCACAAGAGGCCCGCGAAGTTGGTGGCCAGAATCAAGAGGAGCCGTCGCTCCGGCAGACTGAGGCCCGAGGTCTCCATACGTCACGATACCGCTAACAAAGACGTGTTCATCAACACCGACAGGGGCAGGGTACTGCGTCCTTTACTGGTCATCGAGCACGGTAGCCTGAACCTCACGAAACTCCACTTGGAAGGCCTGAGGTCTGGAGAATTGACCTTCTCGGACCTAGTGTCCTCTGGCGTGGTCGAGTGGGTGGATGCGGAAGAGGAGGAGGATCTGCTAATCGCCCCTCGCCCCTTCGACCTGCCTCAGGTCTCGCCCAAGCACGGCAGACCAATCAACCCGGCCAAGATAGAGTGGACCAACCTCGGGGAGCAGGAGATATCTGAGGCCAAGCTCAGGGCCGAGGTTCAACTCTCCAACGGCGATACCGTGTTTGAGGAGTTCACGAGACCCCTGAACTACTACCAAGACAACATCGACTCCTTGAAGAGGAAGCAGTCCAAGGGCAACACCGTCCTGATTTACACTCACGTAGAAATCGACCCTCAACTGATTCTCGGTGTGTGCGCGTCACTAGTCCCTTACCCAGAGCACAACTCTACTCCGAGGGTTACCGGAGGAACGGCGATGGTCAAGCAGAGCCTTGGTCTTCCGAGTGCCAACTACAGGCTCCGTCCGGACACGCGTGCCCACATCATGCATTACCCTCAACAGTCTATAGTCGGCACGCGCGCGATGGAATCGACCAACTTCAACAACAGGCCAGGCGGTCAGAACCTCGTCGTCGCCATCATGAGTCATCATGGGTACAACATGCAGGACGCCGTCATCATGAACCGCGCTTCAGTCGAACGCTCCCTAGCGCGTTCCGCCTTCGTCAGGACCTACAACGCCGAGAACAAGAGGTTCCCTGGTGGTCAGGAGGAGCGCATAGAGGTACCCGGAACCGGACTCGACGAGATCAAGGGACTGAAGTCGTTCGACAGTTACTCTCACCTCGAGAGGGACGGCCTACCTGTTCCCGAAGAGTTCCTGTCTACTTTGGACAAGTCGGATAGGGCTGTCTTAGTGGGCAAGACCAGTCCTCCGAGATTCCTCGAGGAGGCTCACGGCGCCTTCCTGCAGGCACAGGAGAGGAGAGAGTCGTCGATGCTGGTGAGACACGGCGAGGAGGGATGGGTCGACAATGTATTCGTGACCGAGTCACTCGATTCGGGACGTCTCGTCAGGATTACCCTGCGCACCAATAAGATTCCTGAGCTCGGCGACAAGTTCGCCAGCCGCCACGGCCAGAAGGGCGTCATCGGCCGTCTCGTGGACGAGGAGGACATGCCCTTCACAGTCGACGGCGTGATACCGGACCTGCTAATCAACCCGCACGCCATACCGTCGCGGATGACCGTGGCCCACGTGCTGGAGATGGTCGGCGGCAAGGTTGGTTCAATGGAGGGCCGCAAGATTGACGGAACCGCGTTCACCGGCGAGAAGGAGGATTCCTTGCGCGCCGGACTGCTACGCAACGGATTCAATCACACCGGTCGCGAGTCGATGGTCAACGGAGAGACCGGCGAGGAGTACACCGCCGAAGTCTTCGCCGGAGTAATCTACTACCAGAGACTGCATCACCTAGTGAGTAGTAAGTTGCACGCCAGAAGCAGAGGTAGGGTGCAAATCTTGACTCGCCAGCCGACTGAGGGCCGGGCCCGTCAAGGAGGTCTGAGATTCGGCGAGATGGAGCGTGACTGCCTAATCTCCCATGGCGCATCCATGGTCATCAAGGACAGGCTGTTGGACGAGTCTGACGGCTGGGACCTCATGGTCTGCAATACCTCTGGATGTGGTCACATAGCCTACTACGACTGGAAGCGTCGGACTACGGTCTGCCCGTACTGCGGCGATCGCTCCGACGTCCACAAGGTGCAGACGTCGTACGCGTTCAAACTACTGCTTGACGAGATGAAGAGTCTCGGGGTGGCGATGAGGCTCGAACTGGAGGACCGAAGATGAGCGCTCGCGATGCAGCCAAGATCCCAAAGAGGATCGAGTCCATCAAGTTCGGATTGATGGACCCCAACGAGATTCGCAAGATGTCGTCAGTGGAGATTAAGACCGCTGATACATACAAGGACGACGGGCACGCCTACAAGCAGGGCCTGATGGACCCGAAGATGGGAGTGATAGACCCCGGGATTCGCTGCGAGACCTGCGGCAATAAGCACGAGGAGTGCCCGAGCCACTTCGGCCACATAGCCCTCGAGCTGCCCATCATGCACATAGGCTTCACCAACCTGATCAAGACTTCTCTCAAGTCGACGTGCAACACCTGCAGCAAGGTCCTGCTTCACAGTTCGGCCGAGACGCACCCCCTAGATCCGGAGAAGTCCGAACAGGACTTCTATCGCGACAGGGTGCACGACATCATCATCAAGCACGGAGTCGGTTCTCGCGAGTTCAAGACCATCATCAAGGACATCGAGAAGGAGTGCTCCAGCAAGAAGAGGACCATCTGTATGCATTGCGGCTCCGAGCAGGGCAAGATCCTGCTTGACAAACCATCCACCTTCAAGGAGAAGAAGGCGGACAAGGGCGAACACAAGCTCAACGCCAGGGACATCAGGGAGTGGCTCGAGAGGATTCCCGACGAGCATCTCATCTTCTTGGGCATGGACAAGGACTCCAGTCGCCCGGAGTGGACCATCATGAAGGTCCTGCCAGTGCCTCCAATCACCGTCCGCCCCTCGATCACTCTGGATAGCGGGGACCGCTCCGAGGACGATCTGACCCACAAGCTGGTTGACGTCCTGCGAATCAACCAGCGTCTACGGGAGAACCGAGACGCCGGCGCACCTCAGTTGATCGTTGAGGACCTGTGGGAGCTTCTGCAGTACCACTGCACCACCTACTTCGACAACCAGACCAGCGGGATCCCTCCTGCTAGGCATCGCTCGGGACGTCCTCTCAAGACCCTAGCACAGCGTCTCAAGGGTAAGGAAGGCAGGTTCCGCAGCAACCTCTCGGGCAAGCGAGTCAACTTTTGCGCTCGCACAGTAATCAGCCCCGACCCCAACCTCGGCATCAACGAGGTTGGTGTGCCCGAGAAAACCGCGAAGGAGCTGACAGTTCCAATCAGGGTGACCAGCCGTAACAGGGAGCAGTTGCGACAGATGGTCCTGCGTGGTCCGGACGTGCACCCGGGTGTCAACTACATCATGCGCGGAGACCACTTCAGGGTCCGAATCACTGACAAGACCAAGTACATCTGGGCCGGATTCCGATGCCTCAACCCCGAATGCCACTCCGGAAGCGAGGATGAGCCCTATGCTGGCTACAGACCCGATCTCAACGAGGTCCTCCCTGCCCCGAACTTCCTACCCGGGCTGGAGTTGAAGAGGCAGATGCGCAGGAATGCAATAGGGGACCTCGAGGAGGAGTGGGGCGTGGACCTCGAATCCACCATTTCGAACCTGAAGGGAGAGGACGCCCGTGGGCAAGCACTGAAGGAGGACGACTCCAACGCGATAATCCACAACAGGTGGAAGTGGGAGCACTCCAATCCCGGCGAGTACTTCCCGGATCACCTTGAGGTGTCGTGCCCGCACTGTGGCAGTCCCGAGATTGAGGACGAGTACGGCGCTACTTACTCGACCGATATCGAAGACAGGCTAAGCACGCTCGACAGAGAAGGTAACCCGAAGCCCGGTGTCATTGTCGAGAGGCACCTCATCGACGGCGATGTCGCGATTTTCAACCGCCAACCGTCTCTGCACAGGATGTCCATGATGGTGCACGAGATTCGCGTGATGCCCGGCAAGACCTTCAGATTCAACCTAGCTGACTGCACCCCCTACAACGCCGATTTCGACGGCGACGAGATGAACCTGCACGTCATCCAGAGTGAGGAGGCGCGCGCAGAGGCAAAAATCCTCATGCGCGTTCAGGAGCACATCATCACCCCGAGGTACGGAGGCAGTGTGATAGGGGGAATCCACGACCACATCTCGGGCGCCTACTTGCTGACTCACGGTGACCGCATCCTACCCAAGAATCTGGTAATGGAGATATTGGGCTCCATCGGATGGGTCGGCGACCTACCCGAGGAGGTGCAGGAGAATGGCATTGTGGGATACCGCGGGGCCGACGTTCTGAGCCTCATCGTCCCGGCCGGCTTCAACCTTCAGTATACAAGCAGGTCAGGCGATGAGGTTAGGGTCTCGGAAGGGGATGTCAGGGGCACCATAGATAAGCGCGGCATCGGAGCTGAGGATGGCCGACTCCTCGACGCCGTGGTCCAGACCCACGGCTCCGACTCCGGTGCCGAATTCCTCAACAGAATGACCAAGATGACCATAGCAATCTGCTCCGCCATGGGCTTCACCACGGGAATCGACGATGAGGACCTCCCGCTCAGCGCCAAGGAGAGGATTGCTGAGATTAACACCTTGGCGAGCGAGGAGGTGGACGCCGAGCTAGAGAAGTTCGGCAAGGATGGCCGCCGTTACGAGAGCCGCCCTGGCCGAACCCCTCTAGAGACTCTTGAGGAGAACATTCTGGGTATTCTGGACCGTGGCAAGGCTGATTCCGGGGAAGTCGCAAAGGATCACCTTGGGTCGGACAACCCCGCTGTGATGATGGCTGTCTCTGGAGCACGAGGATCGATGGATAACCTAGCAATGATGGCCGGCTCCATCGGTCAGCCGAAGGTTCGAGGAAAGCGTCTTGAGAGGGGCTACCAGGACCGTGTGCTACCACACTTCCCGAGGGGCGTCAAGGGTGCGGAGGAGAAAGGATTCGTCTCTTCCTCGTTCAAGCGCGGACTCGAACCAACCGAGTTCTTCATGCTTTCCGTATCGGGCCGCGAGTCCTTGGTAGACACAGCCGTCAGAACCAGTAAGTCCGGATACATGCAGCGCCGCCTGATTAACGCCATGGACGACCTCAAGGTCTCTGACGACGGCATGAATTCGGTGCGCAACACGGCTAATCGAATCATACAATTCGAGTACGGAGAGGACGGCATCGATCCTGCTCGGAGTCGCAAGGGATATCCCATCGATATCCCACAGGTCTTGGACGACGCGTTGGGAGGTGAGGCCTGATGGTCGTCAAGAGTGCCACGAAGAAGAAACTCATGGACCTCGGTGTCGCCGAGGAGTATTCGCATAAGCTCGCGGACGACCGTAAGTGGGACGATGTGAAGATACTCACCTCGGGCCAGATAGCCCAGATTTGCGGCATTGACTCAGGCACCGCTCAGGAGATATTCAACGTCATGGAGGCCTCGGCCAAGCCATCCCGTGCGTCCGCATCGACCGAGAAGACCATCGTCAGGAGAAGGACGGTCTCGAGGCGACGCAAGAAGAAGGCTCTACCGCTTCAGGACTACGATGAGGAGGCCAAGATGAGACAAATCCTCCGGGACATCGACACCGACGACGCGATTTACCAACAGTTGCGGGACGCCTCAATCGACATGGATATCTCGATTACCCCTCGTGTTCTCGGCGACCTAGTCGATGGAATACGATCTAGGGGTCATAGCAATCTGAGTCGCACCGACGCGGAGAAGGTACTGAATTCCTCGCAGAGCTTCTTGGCCTCGGCTAGGGCCGATCCGCACGAGGCCGTGGGCATAACCACCGCCCAGTCGATTGGCGAGCCGGGAACCCAGATGACGATGAGGACCTTCCACTATGCAGGGGTTGCTACGGTCAACGTGACTCAAGGACTCCCGAGAGTCATTGAGATTGTCGATGCTAGGAAGGTCCCGAAGACTCCGACGATGCTAATCTACTTGGATGAGCTGAACTCCAAAGGCAAGCCACTGAACACCAATGAGAAGGCCGTTCGCAAGATTGCTGCAGGACTTGAGATGACAACGACTCCCGACATAGCCAGAATCAACGTCGAGGTAACGCAGCGACACATCACTCTCGAACTCATCAACAAGAACATGCGAATCAAAGCCATGACCGGGGCTGAGGTCAGGGACAAACTGTCAAGGGCACTACGGCTTTTCATCCAAGCCGATGACGAGGACCGCCCAAAGGTTCTCACCATCATTCCCGGGGTGTCGAAGGAGGATGATTTGCAGACACTGACTTCCGACCCCCCTACCTACACGGCACTGCTCCAGCTTGAGGAGAAGATCAAGAAGTTGAGACTCAAGGGTCTAGCCGACATTACCAGAGCCAATGTGCAGGGTCCCAGCAAGGAGACAGGCGAGTACTACATCTCGACAATTGGCTCCAATCTAGCTAAGGTCAGCGAGTTTGCCGGAGTCGACAGATCTAGGACCTACACGAACAACATCTCTGAGATCAGTCAGTATCTGGGTGTCGAGGCGGCAAGGCAGGCGATAATCAACGAGATGTATGACACACTCGAAGGCGCCGGCCTCGAAGTAGACATCCGCCACCTCCTGACCGTCAGCGATGTGATGACCAGCGAAGGCGCGGTTCGCGCCATTGGTAGGCACGGCGTCAGCGGCACCAAGCACAGCATCTTAGCACGCTCGGCCTTCGAGGTCACCGTGACCCACCTCCTGCAGGCAGGGGTGATAGGTGAGAGGGACGAGCTCCGTGGTGTCACCGAGAACATCATCGTAGGACAGCCTGTCGCCTTGGGGACAGGTAGCGTTGACCTCTACTACATCCCGGAGAACGTTTGATGGAGGGTTACTCGTGGACATAGCTAGGCAACTCAAACAGAGCATGGGAACAGGCAGTGTGCTGTTCGGACAGAGGCAGACAATCAGCGCTTGCTCAAAGGGAGATGCAAGGCTGGTTATCGTGGCTGCCAACTGCCCTCCCAACTACATCTCCCAGCTGAGCGATTCTCATCCCGATGTCCCAGTACATCAGGTCAGTATGGTAAACAGCCAGTTGGGTGCGGCATGCGCCAAACCGTTCCCCGTCAGCGCCCTTTGTGTAATCGACCCCGGGCAGAGCGACCTGCTCTCGCTTTCTCCCAATGTCTGACTGCCATCGTCTCACGGGCTAAAGCCAGTGTTTACGCCTCTACAGGCGTTCGCTTCAAGTTCCCATCACCGTCGCTGGCCTCGTGGATGAGGCGGTGCGTGACCTGCTGGCCCTGCGAGCCGTCAAGCTCCACCCCGCAGAGGATGCCCCGCAGATTCACGGCTTCAGGTGTTTAGGTGTGGCTGAGAGGATCCCTGAGCTTGGGCAGACCCCGGGCTCGACCGTACAGGTATGGCACGTTCCATCCGACATCTTACCCATATCATCCGCCGAGCTAGAGAGGTGGAGCGTCGACGCCCCGGGAGGAAGGCACTGGATTCTCAGCGAACGCCCGTATGACGATGCCATAATGGATTCTCTGAAGTCCATGGAGGTAGTCATATGGGGGCCTGAGAGGATGGCAAGGTGGATTGGAGATGCCGTTCTCGCAGGAGAGTTAGTCGCTCATTCTTCCGCGTCCGACGATGTGTTGCCGAAGGAGCAGGACGAGGTGGTTCTTGAGCCGGATATCGAACTGACCGCGCTCAGACCCGTCGTGGATATCGGATCCTGGCTCATCCAGAGAGGTTGGGAGGATGCTGACGCGTCTCCAGTGCTGCTCTCGGCTAGGCTATGGACCGTGGAAGGAATCCTGAGAGGGCCCGAAGGAGATGGTGAGGCAGGCATTTGGAGAGTAATTGAGGACCCCTGGTCCAAATCTCTCTACCCGCACGAGCCCGAGGAGATGCTGCCACACGCACCCAGACTGCGAGTATTGGAGCCCGATGAGGAAGACTGGTCGAACATCAGATCACTGCCCGATGAACTACTCAAGCTCCTAGATCGGCGTAAGAGGGGCGAGCCCGATGACCAAGATGGTCCAGTCAGCAGCATCATGCTGGAGTGGTGGCGATTGGATTCAGATACAGCAGTCCTTAGTAATGCCCCGATTGTCATCCCTGGTTGGGTAATCGAACCCGAAGGGACAACCTCACAGGTCCTTCACGGCAGGAACGGCAGACTCTACAGGTCCGACTGATCAGTTGCGCCTCAGGGCCATGAGATCATCCGTCGACAGGTCCTCACCCGACATCAGTCTCGACATCAGGTCAGTCAACTCCACCTTCTCATTCCCGTCGGACCCATCTTCCTTCTTCTCTCTCGACTCCATGGCCTTCACCATGTCCTGTATCGAGTGTATGCAGCGCAGTGAAACTATGTATTCGCGATGCAGCGAGTCGGCCTCTCTCTTCGACTTGGTCAAACTGTTGTGGGCTGTATTTGCCTTCTCCCTTAGACGGTCTACCTCCTCGGAGAGCTCTACCATCAGGTCGTGCGCCTCCTGCGCTCTGGTGACAGCCTTCTCCACTGACTTGTGAGCGTCCTCTTGCAACCTCTCCGCCTCCCTCACGGAATCCTTGAGCTCTCGCATACCACCTTCTCTCTGTGACTCAGTGGCCTCCTTTAGAGCCTCGGACAACTCCTTCATCTTCTTGATGAAGGCTCTCTCACCACCACTGAACCGACCAGTCATATGACTCATCTCTAGCCTCTCCATATCCGCTCTAATCTTACTTGGAGGGGGTCCACGTCTGCGCCCGACCTGCTCCTGGGAACCCTCTCGCTGCTCTTCCAGTTTCGCCCGCAGCACATCCCTGATTTCCTTGAGGTGTTCCGAGCGCTCGGCCCTCACATCCTTGAGTTCCTTGACCTTCTGGTTAATCTCGTCCCTGATTGCCTTCTGTGCCTGCACCTCGTTAATCAACTCCTTCACATGGCGGTTAATCTCGTTCCTCTCGTTGAGGAACTCCTTGACCTTAGCGTTCCACTCATCCCTATTCTCTTTGTGACTTGAGGACTTGCTACCTATGGATTCGTGCAGAGGTAGTAGGACGCCTCGAACCTCGTCGAATTCCATTGCCACCCGAATTCCTCCCTCTGCCGAACTTGAATACTCATTTAGGGCTGATGGGAGGTCCGGATTACTCGTCTCCCTCTCTGCGAGCTGCCATGGTGCCCCTTCTGGAGCCTCCTCGAGTCACACCGAGCCTCATCCCCTTCTTCTTGCGGGCAGGCTTCGGCTTGGCCTTGGGCCGTTCCTCCGTCTCCTCGGAGCCGGCTATCTCTGACAGCCCCCCTGACCTCAGTAGGGCATCCAACTCGCTTGCGTCGAGCGAGCCACCGCTTTGGACACGGTCTTTGACGTCGGCTAGGCGTATCGCCCTGCCTCCTCTGAGGGTGATTTTCAGATAGGCCTTGATTCTGCCTAGCCGCCTGCGAATATTCTTCCTCTCGGAACTGAGTCCGTCGAGTCGCTTGTCGATCTTGTCGATGCGGCTACTAGTCTTCCGGATGTCCCTGCGCGAAATGCTGCCCGAATCCAGTTCAGTCTCTCCCAAAGCGTCGTCTACCTTGTCCTTACCACTCTTCTTAGTGGCATCGAGCTTCGTCGTCACCTCTCTCATCTTCTTCACCTGCGTGACATACTCGCTGTGAGCTTTCTCGGAGTTCCGTTTCCTGACGATTGCGGCCTGCAATTCGAAGAATCGACCGAAGGAGTCCAGCTCCCTAGCTAGGGTAGGGACGGCAGTCAGGTCGTTGTCGATGGTGACCAGCCGGCGGTGGGTCTCTCGAAGCCATTCCGCGAGAACATCCGCAGGAGGTGGTATGCAGGAGTTCACCGAGTCCCTTCTACGGCGAGCCTCCTCCGCGAGCTTCCTTGCAGAGTGAAATTCCCTGAGAAGTCCCTTGCGAGCACCATCCGCCGATCTCATCTCGCCAATTGCGGACCTCAGCGAACGCACCAAATCGACTTGGTTCCGCCTCTCATCCCTTAGTTCCCTGTGCTGCCTTTCCACGGAACGCAGCTCACGCTCAAGGTCGCCTTTCATCTCATCTATGTCCTTGTGATCCATCTCCTCGAGATCGTCGAAGGACCCGTTCTTCGCATCCGAGATCATTCCTCTTCGCCCCCATCGTTACCCTTGTTGCGCTTTTGCTTAGGATTGCGAGCGAAGGAGGACCTGCCTCCGTCGGAGACGCGCTTGTTGGCCACCATCAAGTCGGGGAAACCGCCTCCGATGTCTCCGAAGCCATCCTTCAGCCTCCTTTCCCAGTGGGCGATGGCATGATCGGACTGGGAGAGCAGTTCTCTAGCCCTGTCCAACTGCCTCCTGATTTCCCTCAGATCGGCATTCAGTGCCACCTTCTTCTCATACATGGGCTGGGCCTTCTCGACAATCTCCAACATGCTCCGATGGGCCTTGTCGGCCTCTTTGTACAGACTGTTCATCTTCGTTCTGGAGTCGATAAAGGTCGCCATCTCGGGATTGGAGTCGCGCCTTGACTTGAGCCAACGGTCATTCTGCTCGAGCAGTTTCTTCCTACGGTCGAGCAGCTTCCTCTCGGACTTGTGGTCCAGAGCCGACGTCTGTATGTTGTGCTCAATCTGCTCAAGCTCCTCGAACAGCTTCTCCTTCTTCCAGTCGGGATCCAGATTGACCATCTTGCCGCTTTCAGCGAGACTGTCTCTTGCCTGCCTCACTGACTTCAAAATCGACCCTGCCTCTTTCTGCGCCGAATTGCGCTTCTCCTTGAGTTGAGCCACTCTCTCGTTGCTTTCCCGGTGCGAGTCCACAATCCGCTGCACCCTAGGTTCCAGTGTTTCCTCCTCTGCTTCAAGAGTGCGAATGACGTTCGGCAACTCTTCCTTCAGCACCTGCCGCCTCAACAGCAGGGCCTGAGCCAGCTCCTCGGGCGTCACTGCCAACAGGGCTTCAGAGTCCATAGCGTCCGGGGCACAGGAGAACCCGCATTAAAGGTCACTATGTGACCTTGGTCAGGGGTTTCATTCATACCCCCGGGGGTATCGAGAACTCGCGATGGTAATTGCCCGTGCGGCTATACTGTTGCGGAAAATCGCTGTGCTGACCATCGTTCTCACCTTATTCTCAGTCCCCGTTTCGGCAGAGGGAGAGAAGATGTTCTACCCCGCCGGTTCATCGGAGATTACTATCGTCGGTGAGCCAGTTCATGTTGGTGACCAATTGACGGCGTCAATACTGGTGAACAACCGGGGTTCTGACCCCGGCTCCGTCAGGTTGGTGCTCTCCGATCGTTCAGGGAGCAATCTTTCCGTCGGCGAGGACGTACTCATCAACCCCGGTTCGAGCCGCGAAGTCTCAACCCCCTTCACTCCGGTGTCGGCAGGGGCACTCGAACTGAGTTGGCACGTCAGCAGCGAGGACGGCGGAGTCTCCTCGGAATTGAACGGGTCGTTCGATGTGCAAGTGCACGAGCCCCAGACGCTAGGGTTGTCATTCGATTCGGTGCAGTGGACCCTGTCGGACGGACTCGACTGCCAGATATCGATCTCGTTGACGGAGGGCAGGTCGCGCGCTGCCAACGTCTCGGTATCGCTAATCAGCCAAGGCGAGTCTCAAGAGGTCCAGAGGTTCGCGATTACATTGGATCCGGGACTGAGACAGTTGTCCATAGGTCTGGAGCAGCCCGAGGCTGAGCATGTCTCATTGACTCTCGAGACTAATGGCTGGACTCCCTCGAACTCCGCTGCGAACCTAACTTGGCAGACCAGCCTGACACCCCCCTCGATCAATCCATCGGTAGCGATCGGCGCACACGAACCCGAAATGCCCGAGTCTGGAGGTTTCGTCAGCCTGCCTTACTGGCTCAACAACTCGGGGACGTCAGCAACCCTACAAGGAACTCTGAGGGTGGTGAGCACCTCTGATGGCATGGTACTGGCTCAGATTTCAACTCCGGCAGTACCCGCAGAAGGCTCTTCCTCAGGGACACTGAGCTTGGGTCCTTGGCCCGAGTCTCCGATGGTCCAGACCGAGGTGGTGTGGTCAATGAGCAGTTCAGAGACGTCCATCCCGCTCACGGTGTTCACGCAATCCGAGGGCGGAGGTGGATGGGAGTTGCCGTTCGACGCGATGGCGGCTGCGTACGGTGCCTTGATGGGACTCGCCGTGGTCCTGATAGGTCTGGTCGTAATGAGAGCGGTGTCTGAGAGGACTCCGAGTACGGAGAGCGACTCGAGAGCCCTGAGGAAGTCGAGGATTACTCGCAGGATGGAGCAGGCACCTAGTAAGAGAGAGGTCAAGTGCCCGAGTTGCGAGCAACGGCTGAGTATACCGTCCGCGCACACCGGTTCTGTGAGATGCCCCGCTTGCACGACACAGTTCTCCGTGACCGAGGTCAAGGAGGGAGGTGAACCGAACCCCGAGCAAGATGACGAGGAGACGACGACTCCTGAAACCACGTCTGCCGACGAGCCGGTAGCGAGATCCAACGAGGAGATACTATCCTGCCCCCAGTGCGAACAGAGGCTCAAGATACCCCTGGAGCGCAGGCCAGTGCGCTCAAGGTGCCCGGCATGCAGGACCGAGTTCATGGCCGAGGTCGGTGAGTCGAATGAGTGAGTTGAGCGAATTCGAGGAGATGTACCTCAAACGGCTGTTCGAGGCGCACGTTGACGAGCCGAGCGCCATCGTCAAGACCACTCAACTGGCCGAGATGATGAACGTGAGCGCGGCATCGACGACCGAGATGATCCAACGACTAGCCGGACGCGATCTCGTTACTCACATCCCTTACAAGGGCTGCCGACTCACGCCAGAGGGATTCCAGCAGGCTGCTACAATCAAGCGTCGCGAGGGACTCATCGAGATCCTGCTGACCGAGGTCATAGGGTACGAGGGCGACGTCCTTGGGGCGGCATGCAAGATCGAGCACGCCATTGACGAGGACCTGGAATTGGCCCTCGACAGGATGCTGGGATACCCTGAGAGGACCCCTAGCGGTGAGCGCATACCCGTGATCGAGAGGCATTTGGAGCCGATGCGCTCCGGACTCCTCCTGCCCCTTTCGGCCCTGCCGGTGGGCTCCACCGCCACGATCGAGCTGATGGTGATGAGGCCTACGGACATCAGGACCCTGGAGATGATCGGGATAGGCGTCGGTACCAAGATCAGTTCGACCGAAGAGGGAATCTGCAGTGACGACTCCCTAATTGATTTGTCCAAAGCTGTTTCCTTACGTATCCTCGCTAGGACGGATGAGGTGATATGATGCAAGGCAGCGAGGATGATCTTGAGGCGCTGGCCGACTCTCTGGAAGATAACGTCCCCCCCGCTCCCGAGATGCCACCGATGTCGATATCCGAGTCGCAGCGCGTATGGGGCGGTGTCGAGGAGATCAGCAGGCTCAAGTCGCAGGAAGAACTCCTCCTCAGGGCAGACAGACTACTCATCAGCGACGGAGCGAGACTGGTCCAGTTCCTGCCTCTAATTGTGATAGCTTTGTATGGGCTAGCTCAGACCTTCACCGATTCAAACCCACAGTGGTGGACCGATCACATCGAGGAGGCCGCAGGAGGAGTCAGAATGTCCTCAGGGATATACGGGATGTCACTGCTCATGATGGTGGCTGACACCGCGCTACTCTTGGTACTCCTGAGGTTGATGACCCTGACGAGGGCGATATTCAGACTCGAGGCGAAGCAGTTGACTACGATTGGCCTGACCTTCAACAGCGCTCATGGGTATGCCGAGATGAGAGCCACCATAGACGGGGCGATTAGACAGTTGGGAGTCACCACGTTGCTGATTGCAATGGCCACGACACTCCTAGCTGCGAGCTTCTGGGTTCCGGACGATGTCATCTCCACTCCGATACTGCTGGCCTTTTCCACCGGAGCTCTACTTTCGGGTCATGGCGTACATATGGTATCGGATCGCCCTCGGTTCAACACTAGCGAGCCATGGGGGATGCTGGAGGCCTTCTCGCCACCCATCCACCCCGCTCTGCTAAGCCGTCCGTTCACCGATGTGATCAGGGCACACATAGACCCCCTACTGGCTGTCAGGATCTCTCAGTATCTAGGGGCCATCGACTCGAAGATTCACGAGCACAGCAGCAGGAGGGAGCTACAGGAGACCCTGCTTCACCTCCTATACCTGCGTCGCTCCTCGCTGATTGACGAGGAACAGTTCAGGTCCGCTCTGGAGCCGATGGTCGACTCATCCACAATCGAGGGCCTGTTCAGCCACCCCGAGCTCGGCGAGGAGACTTGGGACAGACTACTTTCGCGCGCACGCGCTGAATGCCTACCGTTCTTCAGGCTGCACGATAGGATCAGGATGCGACGCACCGACGGGCGTGGGGGCGACGGAATCTGGCTTGACGTGGACATGGAGAATCTGGTGGTGAGTCAGGCTAACCTCTTTGCATTCGTCCTGAACGAGGGAGATGTGTCCCGTGACGTGGTTCTCAGGGTGCAGACACCGGACTTCAGGCCAAACGAGTGCGTTTACAGCCTGAGGATAGATCCAATCTCATTGGATTCAGAAGGCAACTTTGCTGATAATCCGTCTTCCCTTCTTGGCATGATTTCTGCGACCAGTATAGTCTGGCAGAGCCTGCTGCCTTCGGCGATGGGTGAGGCGACGGTGACCGTTAGGCTAGAGGACGACGCTGGCAACCTGATTTCAGGAAGAGTGCTTACGGTTCAGGTCCGCTCCGACCTGCTCACTAGGATCAAGATGACCCTCGGGGGCCTGTTCATGGTCGGTGCCGCCATCGTCGTGTTCTCACCGATGCTCCCGTTCATGCTGAATCTCCTAGGCTTGTGATGCAGGTCGGTTCAAAGGGCACCTCCCTGTGCGCACCCCGTGCCTGATGACGAAGCGAGGCCGGATGATGACCTTAGGACCAGGCTGCATGCCATGGAGACCAGACTCAGGCGGATGCGCGAGCAGAGAAACAGTCACAATGAGAATGCGCGTCGAGCAGCAGACTCACGCGACTCCGTGCAAGAGCAATCGAGGGAGCTCAGGGAACGCATCAAGGAGCGCTTGGACGAACAGAAGGAGGTCCGTACGAGGGCCAAGCTGCATCAAGCCAAACGTGACGAGATACAGAATCAGATGCGCGAACTGATAACCCAGCGTCGAGGCAAGAGGAGTGACGAGGGAACTAAGTCGGTGGTCATCCAACTCTCCGAGACGATTGGCGAGATAGACCGCATAGAGAGTCGTATAATGACCGACGGTTCGTTGTCTCTGGACAAGGAGAATGCGATGCTGAAGAAGCTGAAGACACTGATTGCCAAGCGCGATGAGTTGTTGCCCGCAGCCGAGGAGTTTCAAGTCATAGAAATAGACCTCGGCGACATGGAGGGGTCCATCCAACTCTTGAGGGCCGAGGCAGACTCAGAGCACAAGGCCATGCTGGATGCCAACAAGGAGGCGGATGCGATATGGGAAGAGGTCAAGCCGATACTCGAGGAGAGGGACTTCTTGAGGGCCGAGGGAGACAGGCTGCACAACGCCTTTGTCTCCTCTAGGGAGGCTGCAGACAGCATCCATTCTGAAATCAAGATACTACTGGATCAAGTCAACGAGATTCGCGACGAGCTCAAGGCCCAACGCGAGGAGAGGGAGAGGCTAATCAGGGAGCACAACCAGTCTGTACGGGACGCCTTGAAGACACCGGACGAGGACGAGGAGTTGGCATCATCGCTTGCCGACGAGCTCCTCAAGAAAGGGTCGATAACCCTGGGCGGGACGAGGACTACCGACGACCCCAGGCCCCATAGGGGCAAGAAGAGGAAGAAATCCCGTAAGATTGGTACCAGAAGGGGCAAGCGGAACTGACTACCAACCACGCTCTTCCATGCGGACCTCGAGCTTGTCTATCTCCAGTCCGTCCATGGGTTTCCCAGCCATCATAGAAGATGCTTCAGTGATCTTCTCGGGGTCGTTGAAGTGGTGCGTGGCCATGACTATTGCAGAGGCGGTGGTCGTCGGGTTTTCCGACTTGAAGATTCCCGAGCCGACGAATACCCCGTCCATTCCCTGCCTCATCAGCAGGGCGGCATCAGCGGGAGTGGCGATTCCGCCCGCGGAGAACGTCACCACGGGGAGCCGACTCATCTCCCTGACCTCGCCCATTATCTCGACGATCTGATCGTGGCAGGCGTCCATGCTACCGAAGGGAGTGCTCTGTACTGTTATGTCGTGCTCGCTCTTCATTTCGATTCTACGGAAGCCATCCGACATAGTGCGCGCGATGACCTCAAACTCGGCGTCGTTAGCACTCTGCAGCAGGGAGATCTCCTCGGCGACCAGCCTAGCATGCTGTATGGCGCTGACGACGTTACCTGTCCCCGCCTCGCCCTTGGTCCGAATCATCGCCGCCCCCTCCATAATCCTGCGACACGCCTCGCCTAGGTTGGTGCAACCGCATACGAAGGGTATGGTGAAATCATTCTTGGCAATATGGTAGAACGGGTCTGCTGGCGTCAGGACCTCACTCTCGTCGACCATGTCGACGCCGAGCGTCTGTAGCACTCGGGCCTCCTCGTCATGCCCGATACGCGCCTTGGCCATCACCGGTATGCTGGTGGTCTCGATAATACCCCTGATTAGGTTTGGATGGCTCATTCTGGCCACGCCTCCGTCAGCCCGAATATCGGCCGGAACCCTCTCCAGAGCCATAACCGCTGTCGCACCCGCGTCTTCGGCGATGTGGGCTTGCTCCGGAGTGACCACGTCCATGATGACGCCCCCCTCTTGCATCTTCGCGAATCCGCGCTTCAGCAACTCGGTGCCATGGCGCATCTCACTTAGGTCGACCAACTTGGACACGGCCGGCCCTCCGGGCACACACTCAAGAACCTATTCAGGCCGATAGAGACTCATGAATCCGCCAAGACCGGAGAATCGCCCTCCGCTATCGGCAGATCAGGAGCCTCGTCCTCGTTCTTGTCCAACCAACTCATCTCCTCCTCTGGCAAATCGGTGTCAGCGTAGATGGCCTCGACCGGGCACTCCGGCACACAAGCCGCGCAATCGATGCATTCGTCGGGGTCTATGACGAGATACTCCTCGGCTTCCCTGAAGCACTCGACGGGGCAAACCGCAACGCAGTCTTG
This sequence comes from Candidatus Thalassarchaeum sp., assembly GCA_030748335.1. Classification (GTDB taxonomy): domain Archaea; phylum Thermoplasmatota; class Poseidoniia; order Poseidoniales; family Thalassarchaeaceae; genus Thalassarchaeum. The sequence goes on from JASMMD010000009.1 coordinate 38,970, forward strand.
GTATTTGCAGAGAACGCACGCACTGGTTACAACATGAGTCATACTTGTTCGTCCCGGGGATATCTGAATTGGTAATAAATTGCTCGGGAGCCACGTGGACTACCGCTTCTCTAGCATGGTTCGGATGGTCTCGGAGATTACCTCCGATGGCTCATTGCCCGGATAGGACTCGATTTTGAACTGGCCCTTGGCAGTTGCCACGGAATCGTCGTCGGAGACTATGGAGACCTCTCCACGCACGAGGTCGGACAGTCTGATTCTGACGTGCATAACCTTCTCATCATCTATCCTCCTCGCGACTCCTTCATCTAGCAGCGTGCGTAAGGCCTCTTCACCCAGTCTAGCCAAGACCCCCATGGCGACCTTCTTCCTCTTGGTCGTGGCTTCGATTGTGGTCTGGTGGGAGCCGTGCCACGACTTACCACTCTCCACGGACAGCTCGCAATCGTCACCGACCAACCAGTACAGGCTCTGCTCCAACAGGCCGACGTCGTCGACAGCGCTGGCGTGGACCCTCCAGGTCGCGCTATGCAGCCCCATGGCCCGAGCACAGGTGACCAGCCCTTGAATGCGACTACTGCTCAGGCACGCAGCCCCCTGCGGGGGCTTTGATTCAAATACTGGGGGCAGGTCGGACGGCCCGCATACGGGGTAGCCCCCGATAGGAGGTCGTTGTCTTGGCGAAGGGAGCAGCAGCAAGGGCAGCGGCACGCAAGCAGCGGGACAAGTGGAAGTCCAAGCGCTGGTTCACCATCCGAGCGCCTCGCCATCCGTGGTCCTTCAGAGTCATTGGGGAGACCATTGCGGAGGACGAGGAGCAACTCATTGGCCGGCATTACGAGATGATGCAGAACGAGCTTGATGGGGACTTCTCCAAGATGCACGTGAAGGTGCAGTTCAGGATCTCTGGCGTAATCGGGGCGGACGCCCTGACTGAGTATATCGGTCACGAGCTCCTGAAGGACCACATCCGCCGTCAGGTCAGGCGCGACCGCGGTAAAATCGACGACACTGTCGACGTGGTGACCGAGGACGGCTTCTACATCAGAATCAAGCCCCTGATGATTTCGAGGCATCGTATCAAGGGGAGTCAGAAGCAGCAGATGCGAACTCTAGCTCGCGACATCATCCTGAAAGCCGGAGCCACATCCACCTGGGTCGATTTCCAGAAGGCCACTCTGGATGGAACCCTAGAGGCTCAGATAAGGGAGGCTACAAGCAAGATTCAGCCAATCAGAGACGTGATGATTAGGCGCACCCAGTTGATGCAGTCGGGAGTGGTCACCAAGGATGGCCCCACGCTGGAGCAGGTAATCGAGGACGAGAGGGCAGCCCAGGAGGAGGCCAAGAGCGTCAACGAGGAGATTGGGGAGGACGAGGAAATCGAGGTCGAGTTGAGTCTCGAGGAAGAGGTCCTCGAGGTCGAGGAAGAGGAATCTGGTGAATCTGCAGCAGAGGTGGACTACGAATCCATGACCGTCGCGCAACTCAAGGAGCTGCTGAAACAGGCCGGGAAGCCCGTATCTGGCAAGAAGGCAGAGCTCATCGAGCGCCTCAAGGAGTGATCCGATGGCCCGCATAGCGGTGCTTTGTGGAACCGGCATGAGCGCTTTCGCATCGCACCTAGCATCCACATCCGAGTCCGAATCCAGCACTTTGAAAGTCGACTCCGAATGGGGACAGGTCCCTGTTACTATGGTCAGCTTTGGTGAAGACGAGGTGATGGTGATTGACAGGCATCACTCAGACTCCGACTCAAGGACCCCTCCGCACCAAATCGAGCACCGTGCTAACGTGCATGCAGCCGTTAGCTGCCTGCCTAATCTAATTCTCAGCATCAACTCCGTGGGCAGCATGCGTGAGGACCTACCTCCCGGGACCATAGGTGTTGCAGCTGACGTGCTTGACCTAGCTGAGAGGCCATGGACGTTCCACGATGAGCACGCCACACACGCCGACAGGACCTCCTGCTTCGATTCGCAGGCGAGTGAGACCTGCACCGGAGTCCTTCACTCAATCCAGGGGCAGGTCGCCGGTAATCTGGTAGTGGCGCAGTGCGTTGGTCCCCAGTTTGAGACTCCCTCAGAAATCGACGCGCTCGAGCGCCTTGGTGCAGATGTGGTGGGCATGACGCTCGGCCCAGAATCCAGACTGGTCGCAGAGCACAGGTTCGCGCACGCCGCTTTGGCGTGCTCGTCTAATTGGGCTGCAGGCAGGACCCCGGACTCCCCGGAAGCCGAGATAGACCACGATGCGGTCAATGAGATGGCCGCATCGATGAGGGAGAGTGTGGCCGAGTGCGTGAAGGCACTGCTATCCAGCTGGTGATCCCTTGGAAGATGACACCAAGAGAGGATTTGTCCTCATCGCACTCGCAGTTGTGATGTTTCCCGTGATGATGGATATGATGCAGCAGCACGACGATGCGGTGAGCGAGCATGAGCGCGAGTGCGACATGGAGTACAGGTTACTGGTGCTTGATACCATCGAGTCTCCCGACGCAGTACTCTGCGGAGAACTTGAGGACGAGAAGTCGGTCAGAGTGTCTTACTTCCTCGGTTCAATAGCCCTGTTCGTACTATTCGGGATTGGAGGACTGGTTCTCGTGCTCCCGTATGACAACAACGACCCTAAGCAGCCCCCTATGGGCGGAGAACTACGTTGATGGGTCTCCTTGCCCAGCCATCTCCATGGCAAGGCCGGTGAGTGTGGACGATTGGATTCAGATAGAGGCAGAGGATAGCCCCAACGGCTCGTGGCTGACGATGATGTCTAGAGTGGCCGCCTTCCACCACAAGCACGCGTTCGCCTCCGAGGAGAACCACGGTCACGACATGGGCTACCGAGTGGCCCTGACTGTCGAGGAGTTGGGCGAGTTCGCAGCGGCGATTACCAAGGGCAAGCCCGACGAGGAGGCAGCCGAGGAGCTGGCTGACCTTCTGATACTGATTCTGGGCCATTCTCTGGCGATGAAGGTAGATCTCGAGTCTGAGTTCCACAAGAAGATGGATCGGATAATGACTAGAGAGGCACGCAGAGGTAGGCTCGGAATACGCGTCACCGAGTACACAGGGGACGAGTCAGAGGGTTAGGTGCCCACCCTATGATTCACGGCACTAGGCGGGGCATTGCTATTGTCTTAGAGCGGCTCCCAGCGACCACAGACCGAGAGCAGCGGCAGCGAACCAGACTACCTCCAGTATGAAGAAGGCCCACTCGTCTATGAGGTACGCCCGGACGGCAAGGAGCCCGGAGCCGAGGGCCATGAGTATCAGGTAGGGGGGCCTCTTGCTGTGCAGGATGTCCCGAGTCTCAAGTAAGAAGGCACTGAGTATGAGAATCATCCCGAAGTAGGCCACCAACTCGCTGTGTGCTAACTCGATTACGGAGTCAAGCATCTGGTGACTCTCCCTCGAAATCCCATTATTCAGAGAATCTTGGCTGCGGTAGTGAATACTCTCGCATCGGGGTAGTCTGAGCAGTATTGGTAGGCATAGGTGCTGCGAATCGTGCCTGAGGGGTCTACGAGGAACTCGCCGGGGGACATCCACGGATTGTCGACTAGGGGGCGATTGATGGCACGCCTTGCCTCCTGGAAGTCAAGTCCGATCTCCTTCGAGTGACACCATGTTTCCTCGGGGGCGTCATAGAGGACCTGTTCGACGCCAAAGTGTGCTAGGCCGTAGGCGTTGTAGGCTTCGAAGTCAGGATCGCAGAGAATGGGGCAAGAGATGTCGTATTTTTCGCGATATTCGGCGGCTCGCTCCGGCTCCCCCTGGCCGATGATGACTGGATTGATACCGGCGTCTAGGTAGTCGGCGTATTCCTCATTGAGTCTTGATGCT